>JAAYTU010000114.1 GCA_012523705.1 Clostridiaceae bacterium | reverse complement strand
TCAACATCCCACTGTATAGTTTTATAATTCAGCCTGTTAGCTACTTTTATAGTATCAGAATTATACTCACCATAGGGGGGTCTGAATAGGATTGTGCTCTCCCCTGTTATTTCCGCAAGAACCTGGGTGCATAGGAGGATTTCCTCTTCAATTTTGTTCTCTGGTATTTTTGACATATGT
This sequence comes from Clostridiaceae bacterium, assembly GCA_012523705.1. Taxonomy (GTDB): domain Bacteria; phylum Bacillota; class Clostridia; order DSM-8532; family DSM-8532; genus DTU059. The sequence continues at coordinate 7,411 of JAAYTU010000114.1, read as the reverse complement.
GCATGAGAATATCCATGATTTGCAATTTCATGGCCTCTGTCATATATAAGCTTTACAGTTTCAGGATATTTTTTGGCCCAAAGGCCTACTATAAAGAATGTGCCCTTTGCATTATATTTATCTAATGTATCCAGTATTGTCGGAATATCATCGGCTCCCCAGGCACAATCAAAGGTTATTGCACATTTTTTACCTTCACATTCAACTGAATAAATTGGAATATCATCACGATACTGGCTTGAGACTGGAGCAACGAATTCTTTTATTTTAAGTCCATTAAGTATTACTAAGATAATGATGCTTATAAGAAAAAGTAATGGCAGATATTTTTTCATAGAAAGGCTGATAATCTTCATAAAATCCACCTAATAAACAGGTTTCTGTTATGAATTCTATGCCTGTTACGATATCTTATGAATTTTTTTTAATTCTTTTAATCATGTTTCTACTTATTAGTCGATTATAACAGGATTGCTATGTTATGAGCATGAACTTTCCGTTTATGCTCCTTTTAATTAACCCCTTAAGCTCCAAATCCAGCAGAATTTCAAATAATTCTGTAAGCTTTATTGAGGCTCTATCAGATAATTCCTCGTCGTAAAGATCTTCTATTTTCAGGATGCTGATTATCTTTCTTTCCTTCTGCGAAAGCTGATTATTCTTTATCCTTCTGCTCTTCCTTTTCTTTTCTAACGGGGCTATGCCGAAATTTAGCTCTTCTAATACATCCTCCACATCAGTCACCATCTTCGCGCCGTCTTTTATAAGCTTATTAGTACCCGCACTATTGATACAGTTAATGTTCCCGGGAATGGCGAAAACCTCTCTTCCCTGCTCCAGCGCACAGCCGGCGGTGATTAACGAGCCGCTTTTAATTCCAGCCTCCACCACCAGTGTACCTAATGACATTCCGCTTATAATCCTGTTTCTACATGGAAAATTCTTTGTTGAAGGAGGCGTCCCGGGAGGATACTCAGATATTACCGCTCCTGATTTAGTAATCCTTTTCATTAGATCCTTATTTTCCGGAGGATATATCACATCTAACCCGCTCCCTAAGACAGCAACAGTCTTTCCACCGGCTTCAAGGGCACCGTTGTGTGCAGCTGTGTCTATTCCTCTTGCCATGCCGCTTACAATTGTGATATCAGAACAGACAAGATTAAATGCCATTTTCGATGCTGTCTCTGTTCCATAGCCCGATGCCTTTCTCGAACCTACTATTGCGATACAATTAGTTTTCGGGATAGTCCCCAGAACATATACTAGGATTGGAGGATCAGGAATATATTTTAGCATCTCTGGATATTCCTCATCTATAATTCTCAGGATTTTAATTTTTTCTTTAGAGCACCTGTCTATTATGCCTTTAGCTTCCATCTTTAGATTCTCACTATAATAGGTATTATAGTTTTCTTTGCTAAAGCCGGCACGGATTAAGATTTCCTTGCTCGCCCCGTATACCTTTATAGCGTCACCTAATGCAGTAATAAGGTCAATTTTAATAGTATTCTTTACTCCTTCAAGACAGCTTAATCTCAGCCAATACTCAAGATCCTTCGTCATCATATTATCCCTCTCCTGATTTTTTGATTATCAACCTCTGATAGTTCTGTCCAGAGTCCTGTATTGAATAGCCTCTGATATATAGCGTGAATGAATGATTTCACTTTCCTCAAGATCAGCAATTGTTCTCGCCACCTTTAATATGCGATCATGAGCTCTGGCACTTAAATTGAGCTTATCAAATGATGCCCTTAATAGCTTTTTTGAATCCTTATCCAATTTACAGAATTCACGTAGCATGGGGCCGCTCAGATGAGCATTGCAATAAATCCCTACCTTTTTATATCTTTCATGTTGAATCTTCCTCGCCTTATTAACTCTCTTTTTTATTTCTTCCGAGCTTTCTTCTTTTCTATCATTTTCCAGATCATCATATTTAACTGCCGGAACCCGAATTTGTATATCAATTCTATCCATCAAAGGCCCCGACAACCTTGCCAAATAGTTCTCAGCATCTCTGAAGGTGCAATTGCACACGCGGGTAGGATCACCGTAGTATCCGCATTTACATGGATTGGCTGCTGCCACAAGCATAAAACGGCATGGATATGTGACCGTTGCATTTATTCTGGATATGTTGGCTATACCGTCCTCTATAGGCTGGCGCAATACATCTAGGTTCCTCCGTGGAAACTCGGGGATTTCATCAAGAAACAAGACTCCGTGATGTGCTAGGCTAACCTCACCAGGTTTTGGATTGCTTCCACCACCTACCAGGCTGACTGAACTTACCGTATGATGAGGCGCACGAAAGGGCCTTTCAGTAATTATAGGAGAATCCTTAGGCATAAGTCCTAATACACTGTATATTTTAGTAACCTCCAGGGATTCATCAAAGGTCAGGTCGGGAAGAATTGAGGGTAATCTTTTTGCCAGCATTGTTTTGCCTGATCCCGGGCTTCCTATCATAATTAAATTATGCCCTCCACTAGCCGCAACCTCTAATGCCCTCTTTGCATTTTTCTGCCCCTTAACATCAGCAAAATCATACTGATATACATTCCTTTGTGATATTGAAATTTCTTTAGGAGGCAAAACCTCTATAGGATTATTTCCTCTAAAATGGTTTACAGCATCGCTAAGCTTTCCGACAGGATATATTTCAAGCTCTTTTACCACAGATACCTCGCTGCTGTTATCAAAAGGAACCATCAGCTTTTTAAAGCCTAGCTCCCTTGCGGCAATTGCCTTACAAAGCAAACCCGAACAACGCCTGATGCTGCCATCAAGAGCAAGCTCGCCAATGACCATATATTCATCCAGAGAATTCTGAGGTATCTCCCCTGCAGAGATTAATACCCCCAGAGCTACGGGCAGATCAAAGCCTGAGCCGTCCTTTCTGGTATCAGCAGGAGCGAGGTTTATGGTAATTCGCCTCATTGGAAACCTATATCCAGAATTGTTTATAGCGGCTTTAACCCTTTCTCTTGCCTCTTTTACAGGAGTCCCGGCCAATCCGACAATGTCAAACGCAGGTATACCATTTGATATATCGGCCTCAACCTGAACAAGATATCCATCCAGGCCATTTAATGCACAGGTAAAAACTTTACTGAACATAAAACCTCCGTACAGATATTTCTGATGTAGTCAATATTATCATAACTTACATTAATTTACAATATGAATTATTTCTTCTTTCCCTGCATTAATAATACAATCATGTGTTGGTACTTATGAATGGATCATGATATGGGTAAATAAGTCCGAAGACGCAAAAAAGGACACCCTAAGGTGTCCTTTTAGGAAATGCTAAATAATTAATCAAGAGATGGTCTTTTGGTATAGTTCATTACCCTGCAAAATACAGCCGCTACCTCTGACCTCTTAAGTGTATCTTTAGGGTTGAAGTTTCCATCAGCATCGCCTACTAATAATCCGTTTGAATAAGCTTTGAGCACAGCATCCCTGTTTCTGTAAGAAATTTCGTAGAAATCAGGAATCTTTTCTTCGATTCCTTCTTTAATTTCTAGCTCTTCCCCATTTATTAGAGCAACATCTACAAGAATTAAGGCCATATCTTCCCTGCTTATACCTGCATTTAAGGCCTCTACAGTTCCTTCAAAAAATCCATGAAAGATTAAGCCACTTCTAACGGCTGCCTCATAATGTTTAGTTGCCCAGCTTGGTGCATTGGGTATTTCCTCTATATACTCAGGAGTTACTAGCCTTGTGGCTATTGCAATGAACTGTCCAAAGGATACTGTTATTTCTGGTCCATATTCGCTAACACCGTCAACAGCTTCTTTTACTCCAGAGATAATTCCTCTGCGTGTAAGCTCCATTACATCATTGTAGTACCAATTAGTTTCAGATATATCGGAAAAAGTTAATTGGCTTGTGACAGGATCCGAGGGTTGAGGTGTAGCTGGAGATTCAGAGCCATCTGCCACCTCGATAAAGAACTCTGTATTTTGTACATCTTCTCCAGCTTTCGCTAATGTGTTTAAAATATCCCAGTAATAAGTATTCCCGGTAACCTTATCCGCATTGTGATTAACAATACTAAGTTCTGTTGTGATTGAAAAACTAATCCTTCCACCCAACTGTTGAAATTGTGAGAATAAAAGATCTCCGCCTCCTGAATCTTGTCCTTCTGTTTTATTAGGATATATGCTCAGTTTCTTGTTACCATTAGGTAGCTGGGTAGATTTAAAGGCCAAACCATCATTTTCACCTTTATTAGCCTCACTTAATGATTTGAAAAATGTATCATATTGGTCAAAATCAGCAGTTATTTTTTTGCCTATATATGTTATTCCGCTTTCCTGATACTCAACATCTTTTTGAGTAAATTCCACGTCTTCAATCTCTGAAAATACTTCGATCTCGCCCGAAAGGTCAATTGCAGAAAAATTCTCTTGTTCTGGTGTTGCCACAACTAAATCAAATGTTCCAGAGCCACTTTGGTCTATTGTGACATCAATATCATAATGTATACAACCGGTGAGCGAGCTGGCGACTAGTGCAACAACCAGTAACAATAATACTTTTTTTGCTTTCATATAATACTTCGTGCAATAATTAATATACACTTCCTCCATTCCCAAATATTTCTCAATTTGCATTATAACAATAATATAGAAAAGAAACAATAGATTAGAATACGACTAAAGCCTAGAGTAGGTTTTTAGACTTATATTTATGATTTAAGAGCATACCATAATTGCCTGCTATTTTAAATCCTAGCTTAACATAAATTCGGCCTGCTTCGGCATTGCTATAGAATAGATTAGGAATCTTATTATCCTTTAATATGTCTTCACATATTTTAGATACTACTAAGGATGCAAGGCCCTGTTTTCTATACTCTTCTCTTGTAATTACTCCACCAATTGTGGCATATTTTGATGACTCTATAGTTGTATATGCTTGAGAAATAATTACATTATCTCGTTTTATGATGAAGTACCTACTCATCCCCATTTCGATTCTTCGTCTTATTCCCCTTTCGATTTCCTTTGAAGAATTGTAGAAACGGCCAAACTCAGGAATGCTGAAAACCAATTGTGCCATTTGCTTGCAATCCTCTATTCTAGCTTTTATTACCCGGGAGCAGGAGACTAGCTTTGAATTATCCACAAAACACATATGCACCGAGGGCTCAACAAACATATCCTTCAGGTAAATTGAAAGATCACTTAAAACATCTAGCTTTCCCATTATGATTTCAGGACCAGTAAAGATAACAAAGCTCGCAAGCTCCTCTACAGCAAAAAAAGAACCTTGGTTGTAAATATAAAGAATGTTAAAATGTCTCATAATTACAGCTAGAGGTTCTTCAAAATTATATGTACAAAGCCAGATATCCTGAAAATCCTTTTCAAATCCATACTTTTCTATATTGGCCAAAAGGGTGGTATTCATACTCCCCTCATGATTCAGGAATTCAACCACCCTTTTATAATCTTCCTTACCAGCCCGTTTTATCATTTTTTCCTCATTATTCAATAAAACTCTTGTTAATCTTCCTTATATCGACCCCTACCTTATCAAGATACATCATCATCTTGTCAGATTCAATATTTCTTTTAATACTCATCTTGGTGGTTTTGGCGAGCTCCTCGTATGTCAGAAGAAAATAACGCAGAATTTTGTACTTTGGTATGCCCTCGTTCATCCTACGAATTGCAGCTTCAATCTCATCACCAATTTGCTTATCTGAATAGCCCTTTTGCTCAAAAAAATCTTTGTCCAACACTATTTTGGCACAAACCTGAATAGCTCCATCAGAGGCCTTGTTGCCCCATACGAAGGATTCCTTTACACCCGGTATAATATTTAATTGAACCTCATACTCCTCTGGAAAGGCCTTCTTGCCATTAGTAAAGACTATCATGGTTTTAGCTCTGCCGGTTATTCTTAAATAACATCTGTCGTCAATGATTCCTAAATCCCCTGTCCTGAGCCATCCCTCCTCCAGCATTACCTCTTTTGTCTCTTCAGGATTTTCATAATAGCCCAGCATAACATTCTGGCCTCTTACAAGAATCTCCCCCATTCCATTTTCATCGGGATTATCTATTGTTACCTCTACATCCTTTACAGGTATTCCAATAGTTCCGGGAGCATTATGATAGAAGCTTGTTACGCTTATCACAGGTGATGTCTCAGTTAATCCATAGCCTTGAAGGAATGTAATGCCAAAGCTTTCAAAGCCGTTTAGAATATCAACACTTAATGGAGCAGCTCCCGAAACAAAAAGCCTTAAATCTGGTCCCAGCTTATCCATGACTGGCCTGAAAAGCCTTCTCCGAATATCAATCCCCAGTTTTAGCAAAAAGCCCGATATACTTCGCATAGTATTTATCAACTTTGTCTTGCCCTGCTTTTCAATTCCATCCATTACTCGTGAATAAATTGCTTCAAAAATTGCTGGTACACCAACAAGAATGGTTACATTAAACTCTTTGATATTCTGTGCCAGATGCCTAATCCCTTCCGAATAGCATATTGTGACACCCGACAATATCATGAACATCAGGCCGATTGTATTTTCAAAAGTGTGATGTAATGGCAGAATTGAAAGGTGTGTATCGGTGGGATAAACCTCAAGTAATGCAGATACAGATGACACATTGCTTACAATGTTTTTATGAGAGAGCATAACACCCTTTGACATTTTTGTAGTGCCCGAGGTAAATAAAAGAATGGACATTTTCTCCTTGTCTATCTGAGCAGCTGCAAAGCTTTTATCTCCATCATTCAATAATGCTTTTCCACGTTCTGTTAATGTGGACATCTTTACAAAGCGCTTGTCCGACAAAGGTAATTCTATTTCGTCCATACAAATAAAGTAACGGATAGTGTTTTCTTTTTTACTGAAGCTGAGCATCATTTCGTGGTATGCACCACTATAAAATATTGCCTCCACCCTGCCTCTTGAAACAAGGTTTTCTACCTCATTTTCAGGAAGATACTTATCTAAAGGTACTGCCACTCCGGTTCCGTTAACAATGGAAAAGTAGGCAACTCCCCACTCGTATCGATTTTCAGACAGAATTGATATATATCCATCCTTAAGCCCCAAATTGTGAAGCGCCGTTCCTAACGCGTCCACATCATTGTCAAGATCGATATAGGTTTTTTCAATTATTAATCCATCCCTTTTGAATTTATAAGCTGTCTTAGATCCGTATTTTTCTCTGCTTTTCTTTACAAGATCGCGAATATCTGATACATGGGTTGCCGGGTAATTCCCCAGTCCCTTTACTATCTTTCTTCCCTTTTCGTAACTAAGTTCATATCCTTGATTCATATATAACCCCCTAGTTATAGGATTTACTCGCTTTCTTCCAAACGAGTGTCATCAGCCTGCTATATTATTAGCTGATTTTATTATTTA
>JAAYTU010000002.1 GCA_012523705.1 Clostridiaceae bacterium | reverse complement strand
CTTAATGATGTATATGTCAACATATACGGCACGCCAAAGGACCTGATAGAGCAAAGATGAAGAACAAGTCCCAGAATGCCGAACATTATACCGTACAGGCCCATAAAACCTGCCATCATAACGAAGAGAAATCTGATTATTATAGCCGGACCCTTTAACTTGGTGTTAATCAGCCCCGTTATGCCTGATAATGCCACAATTATAATCACCGGCGCACTTACTATCCTTGCTTCAACTGCCGCAGTTCCCAAAACGAGGGCGCCCAGGATACTTAGGGCCTGGCCTATCTGGAGAGGTACCCTCAACCCGGCCTCCCGTATAACCTCAAAAACAAATAGCAATCCTAAGGTTTCAACAATTGTGGGAAAAGGAATACCCTCTCTGGCTCCCGATAAGCTGATAAGTAAAAAGGATGGGATCATTTCCTGATGATAGGTTAAAATGGCAACATAAAAAGCCGGGAATATTGTAGTAATAATAAAGCTGAGTAGTCTGACAATTTTATTGGCTGATGCAAAATAAACATTTATATACTCGTCCTCGATATTTTTGAAATAATCCTCAAACAAAAAGGGCAGTATCAGTACTGTAGGAGTACCATCCACAATAACGGCAATATGTCCATTGAGCAACTGCGCAGCAGCTGTATCAGGTCTTTCGGTGTCTCCGACTGTTTCGAATATTGACTTAGGTGAATCCTGAATAAATTCACTAACATACCCTGCTGCAATAATCCCGTCATATTCAATCTTGTTCAGTCTATCTAACAATTCCTGCAGAATCTGTTTATTAACTATACTGTCAAGGTAACAAACCGCCACATCTGTCCGGGTTTCTGTTCCGATAACCACAGTCTTTACCTTAAAGTCGGGGGTTGCAAACCTTCTTCGCAACAGGGAAATGTTAAAAAGAACGCCCTCTAAAAAGCCTTCCCTGGAACCTCTTTGAGTCTTTTCATTCTCGGGCTCGCTAATAGATCTTGATTTCCAGCCCTTAGCTGATATGACAAGGGCCTCATTGCTGTGCTCCATTAATAGCACGCTTTCACCACGGGTAAGCCTTATAACAAGCTCATCTATGCCACTGATTTTTTCTGCTTGATTTGATAATATAACACGATTTAGTATAGAGTCCATGTTGCCCATGAAATCTTTGGGTATGGGATTCTGAATGATAGGCTGGATAATGCTTTGATCAACAAGCTCAGCTTCTATCATCCCATCAATATACATAAGGGCAAACTTGGTGCGGCCTTCCTCCCGATTTGTAAAAGTTCTGGTTATGAAGTAGTCGTCGCCCTTAAATATTTCCTGAAAAATCTTTATATTCTCATCTATATTTTTTTTTAGTTTTTCTGCTTGTTTACTTTTAGTATCCTTAGTTTTAGTCATAATCGGCCCTTAAACATATACTTATCTTATTAAATAAGATTTATTATGGCCTAATTAATTAAAAATATGTGAGAAAGGGTGCGACAGGACGTGGGACAAAACGAGGAACAGGGCGCGAAACAGGTCTGGGACAGGACGCGAGTCAGGACGAGGGACAGGACACGGGGCAAAACGCGAAACAGGGCGTGAAATAGGCCTGGGACAGGACGAGGGGCAAAACACGGAACAAGACGCGAAACCGCCACTGTCTCACTGCGTTTCTATGCTGCTGCCCCGGCTGCTCTTCTTTATTATTATCTGACTGTCAATTCTCTCCTTTAACTCATTAACATGGGATATTATGCCTACAATACGGTTTCCTGCCGTTAGTCCTACCAATGTTTGTATGGCCTGTTCGATGGATTCGGAATCCAGAGCCCCGAACCCCTCATCGACAAAGAGGGTGTCTACCTCAATACCTCCCACATTACTCTGTACGACATCTGAAAGACCTAAAGCCAAAGAGAGGGATGCTTTGAAGGATTCTCCACCTGACAGGGACTTCACTGTTCGAATTTTACCGGTGTAATTATCCAAAACATCAATATCTAAGCCCGTTAATTTTCTTTTATCCATTGCTTCCTCTCCCCTAAGAAGCTTAAACCTGTTATTGGTCATTATCTTAAGCCTTTTATTGGCCTCAATCAAAATCTGCTCAAAATATGCGGCCTGAACATACTGCTCGAAGGCAAATCTCTCCTGCTTACTTAAATCACCATTTGCTGTCCTTGACAGATTGTCCAATAGTAAAAATTCCTCTTTTTTTACCTCGGCAGTTTCAACAGCTGCCCTCAAATCCTTTGAGATGCTTCTATTAGTTATAATACGCATTTTTATCTCTTGGATTTTATCCTCAAGAATAGTCTTGTTTCCTTCCATTTCCTGTTTTTGTTTCTCTAATAATTCAATATCCTTCTTTTCTTTGTTCTCTGTTTCTTTTTTAAGCCTTTCAATGTCTTGCTTAACAGCCTTTATTTCATTCTGATATTCCTCAATTGATACTTCTAGTTTATGAATCTCTTCATCTCTCTTAAAGGCTCGCTTATAGGCTTCTTCATCAGAAAAGCCACATTCTTTTAACTTGGTTCTGTAATTTGAAAAGGCCTGTTTTGTATCCTTAACTGCGGCATCAAACCTTTCCTTTGCGTCCTTTAAGAGGGCTTCATTGGCCTCTATCTTGCCGTTAATTTCCTGATAAAGCTCCTTCTTTTCCTTTAATGCTTCCTTCATTGCATTAAGCCTTGCTGTGAAATCTTCTATTACCTTTTCGGCTTCTTTTTTATCCTCGTATTCAAGAGCCTGCTTAATCTCCTTTAACTGCCCATCCTTTGAAGCAATCTGTGACTTTATCTGGCTGGCCTCTGCCTCCTTTTGCTCCCTGTCCTTATTCAGCTCCTCCAATGAGGTCTCTAAGTGGGCAAGTTCTTTCCTACAGAGAGTTTTGCGGTCAACCTTGCCCTTTAAATCAGTGTACAGATTGTCATTTTCGGTTTTCTTACTCGTATTGTCTTGTAATGAACCCTCAATCAATCCCGAGAGCTTTTCTAGCCATTCAGTAAACATATCTTCCCCTGTAATTTTAGGGAAGAATGTTTTTGCATTCTTTATTAACCTATCCTTATCAACCTTGATTTCACCATTCTTCTTTGATGCTTTGTCACTTGCATCCTGCCTTTGTTTACGAAGCACCTCTGTTTTTACCTTTAATTCGTTTATCTCAGATTCCTTAGGAGTGTTTTGGGCCCGTTTAGCCTTCTGGGGATGCTCTGTCGAACCACAAACAGGACAGGGCTTGCCCTGCTCAAGCTTCTCTGCAAGGATGCCTGCCTGCTGGCTTAAAAAGGCGCTCTCTTTTTGAAGGTACTCATCATATAGCTTCGTAAATTCCCTGTCAGCCTCGACAAATGCCTTCTGTAGATTGGAATACTGATTTTGAAGGCTTTTATGGTCGAGGATACCCTCCTTAATACCTAGTAATCCTGTTCGCTCTACCTCTAGTCTTGTACTCTCCTGCTCGCATTTCGCAAATTCAGCTTCAACATTTAAAAGGCTCTCAAGCTCCTTATTAAGCTTGTTCTTTTGGTCTATATATTCATTTTTCTTAACAGCCAAACCATCCAAAAGGCCTTTAACTGTTGATTCCTTTCCTCTTAGTTCATTAAGCTCTTTTCCCAGTTTCTCGAAGCTCTCATACTTAGGAAGAAGATTGTTAATCCTGTCAATTGCTAATACCAGCTTCTCCCGTTCAGGCCCCTTAGCCTCCTCGGTATCATATGCGTTTTTCGCCTTTTCCCGTTTATCCTTCTGTAAGAGGAGGTCCTTGTTAAGATTCTCAATACTTTTTTGTGTATTCTCCTTAATCTCAAGCTCCCTAAGATATGCTGCCTCAAAGGGATGCACCTTTTGTGCCTTTTTAGCAGCTAACAATTCCATCTTCTGATTATTATGCTCATCTTCTTGCTTGATTAGTTCATTATGCCTGTTTTGAGAAAGTTCAAGCTGGTCAAAGGATTTGTTGATATATTCTGCCTGGGTTATTTCTGCTATTTGCTTAGCAAGCCTTTTTTCAAGGCCCTCTGCCTCTTTTTTTGAAGTATCATGAATTGATGTGTCCTCTATAATAAGGGCGTCGAGCTTTGGAAGAATATCATTTACTGCATGAAAGGTTCTTGCATCAGCTATCAGGGCTGATAACTCTTTTCCCTGTTCAGTATCAGAACAAAAAATCTTTGAAATATTCTTAAGTATTTCGGCTTCTATTGCTTTTAATTCAGTATTGGCCTCTTTGGATTTTTCCTTCAATTGATCCTGCACCCATTTATAAACATGGGTATTAAAGACGCGCCTGAAAATTTCGCCACGCTCTGCACTATCTGCATGCAACAGATCGAAGAACTCTCCCTGGGCTATCATTGCAATTTGCTTATACTGCCCAACTTCAATACCCAGGATGCTGATAATCTTATCTGTAACATCCTTAAACCCCGAAACAATATCTCCACCGGGCAAAATCAGTTCTGCATCAATACCTTGAGTGGTGGTGCCCTCGCCTCTTTTTTTGGTGCGCTCATAGCTAGGGTTTCGTTTTACGGTGTATTTCTGGTTTCTATGCAAAAAGGTAAGCTCTACAAAGGTCTCGGTATCGTTGTCTGCAAAGTCGCTTCTCAGGCTGTTGGCCTTTCTGTAGCTGCCACTGGCTTCCCCATACAACGCAAAGGTAATGGCATCAAATATTGTGGTTTTTCCAGCTCCTGTATCTCCGGTAATCAGGAACAGGCCACTTTCACCAAAGGCTGTAAAATCAACCACGACACGGCCTGCATATGGGCCAAAGGCACTCATTACCAGTTTTTGTGGCTTCATACACTCGCCCCCCTAGCCTCATCAAATAATTCTTTCATAAGTTCTAACTGTTCTGAGTTCATCTCCTTATTGTTCTGTAGTTGATAAAATGCAACGAACAAATCCAGAGGCGTTAAGGTTTCAAGCTCCTTAGCCGCTGCAATTTGAGAAGAAGAACTCTGCAGCTCTGTCCTGCTGTTCTCAAAGTCTATTCCTATAAGATTGGGATAAACCTGCCTGAGCTGTCCGAGGGGGTCGAAGATATCATCATCGTCAGTTAATGTAACATGAACAAAGTCCTGACTTACTTGGCCCTGTTCTCTCGCAGCATTTAGAACATCGTCAATATATCCTTTAATTTTTAGTACATCTCTTTTCGGAGTGAGCTTTACCCTTCTTTTTATAATCTCGCTTTCCTTTCCGGCAAGCTCAATTATCAAAACCGATTTATGGTTCACGGCCTCTGAAACAGAGTATTTCAAGGGTGATCCGGCGTAATAGCCTCTTCCCGAGTCGACACTTTGAGACCGGTGCAAATGCCCAAGAGCTACATAATCAAAATTCTTGAAGGCTGATGCGTCTACATAGTCCAATCCTCCAACAGAAGGATACTCTGATTCAGATTGCTCAGGAAGCTGTGATCCTTTTACCACAAACTGATGGGCAACCAGTACATTTCTTTGGTCTGTATCAATATTCTCCGCTGATATGACCTTCCTGACGGCTTCATCATAGGAATCTATCTGCTCTTCAAAATATGGTCTTACCATTGCCGGCTTTATAAAGGGAAGGAGGTATATGTTAACAACTCCATGTTCATCCTCTAACATAATCTTTTTCATAGAACCGTCAAACACCCCTGCTATATAAAGGCCATTCCTTTTCATGATCTGGCTTCCAAAGCCAAGGCGCTCAGGTGAGTCATGGTTTCCGCTGATCATAAATACTCTGCAACCTAGCTCAGTCAGGCTGGTCAAAAACCAGTCAAGCAGCTCCACTGCCTCAGCAGAGGGTTGACTCTTATCATAGACATCCCCTGCTATAAGCACCCCATCAGGATTTTCATCCTTTGTAATAGCTAGAATCTGTTCCAGAATATATCTTTGGTCATCTATCAGGTTGAATTCATTGAGTCGCTTTCCGATATGTAAATCAGCAATGTGAAGCAGCTTCATATTAACCCTCCTAAAGGCAATACCGTGACAGGGAGGCGGTTCTCTGTCCGCCACCAAGACAGGGGACTGTTCTGCGTCCCACTTACTAATACTATTTTAGCATATCTATTTAGTCTGCTCCCACAGGAATACTCTTGATTGTACTGCTGACCTCGCGTTTCAAAAGTATCTGAAACACCATGGATAAAATGGGTAACACGCATCCCAGCAGAATAGCCATCCTAAGACCAAATTGTTCAGCTGTTAGGGAAATACCGTCAGGAGCTAGTTCTATAAAGCTGTCTGCTGCAGTTCCCACTAAAAAAGAGGATACTGCTGTACCAAGATCTCCCCCTGCGGCAAGAAGGCCAAACAACGCTGCACCGGCCATTGGCAAGGCTGAGGATGCCACCACCAAGGTTTGAGGCCAAAGAAGGCAAGTGGCTACTCCTGCTACCCAGCAGGCCACCACTGTAAGAGCAGTATTAGGAGAAAGAGCTACAATAATATAGCAGATTACTGTGATCAAAGATCCATAAATCATAAGCTTATGAACATCCCAACTTTTCCCGTATCGGCTGTAAAAAATCCTTCCAAGGCCAAAAAATAGAGCAAATCCGCACAGGCCGAGCATATCTCCTGCCAGCTTTGACATGCCCACTCCCCGCTCTAAGAAGGTAGAAATCCACTGCATCAGAGTAATTTCAGCTGCCGCGCCAAAGAATATTGCCAAAAACGAAAGAATGAAAACCCTGTTCACCAAAAGCTTTCGCGTTTTAATGAGCTTCTTTTGTGGCAGGGTCGGAGGAAGATATGCTCCCCAAAACAATACCAGGTTTATTAACGGCAACACAGCCCAAGCTACAACTACCCACTGCCAGTTATGTTTTCCAATTGCAAACAACAGTAAAGTTGTTCCTGCTATACCTGCTATCATTCCCCAAGCTAAAAATGAATGAAGAATGGACATGGAGGATTCTTTGTGCTCATCTGGCAGACCACTGATAATAGGGCTGAGAATGACTTCGGTAATTCCAATAGAAGCCGAGAATATTGCCGTAGCTATACAAAATCCGATAAACAGGAAATTGCTTGCCCAATAAGGGGCTGTGGCAAACAATATCAGCCCCGCAAAGCATGTCAATGTTGCTATTCTCGTAAAGGGCTTGAAGCCATAACGATCTACCGGACGGGCAAATATGATGTCGGCAGCCAACTGGAATACGAAATTGATAAAAACCAGCGTGCCCAGCTGGGTATAGGAAAACCCATATAGTGATTGCAGGGGCACAAATAAAACAGCCGTGAGATTCATTACAATTCCTTGAATAAAATAAGAAAGGTAACATGAGGCTTTTGTTCTGAAATACTTATGCATTTTGTGTCTCCTTTTCTTCTAGTGCATGTTTTTTAGCAGACTGGACAAATGATGATTTAACAAAATGTCCGAAGCCACTTTTTGCATTTTTTCTGTACATAATTATATAACAATTATGCATATAATAAAATCAAGCTATTGCGTTTATTTTGCATGGAAACATTGGTTGTAAGTATAAATTATCCATGTTCTTTATCGCTTTGTATTAATTGGAATGCTTTGATTGACACCCTCATATGATTATGATAACATTAAAAAAAACAGGCTCAGGAGGTTATGTTATGGGTATAGCATCACTAGTACTTGGTATAATTGCTGTTCTTATTGGTCTGGTATCAGCAGGCTCATTAGGATGGCTTGGTGCAATCCTTGGTATTATAGGTATTATTCTAGGTGCTCTTGGCAGAAAGGACCCGGACAAGCAAGGAATCGCAACGGCTGGTTTAGTCCTTTCGATTATCGGTTTGGTTCTTTCCCTATTATTGTACATCGCATGTGTAGCATGTCTCGCTGGTTTATCGGCTATGTAAACATTACTAATAAAGGGCTCGGAAAGATTTCTGTCAGGACAGAAATCTTTCTTTAATTTTGGTGGTTTTTATGCAGTTATTTATAGAATTATTCGGAAAGCAAATCCCTTCATATGGACTGATGATTGTCATTGGTGTAGTTTTAGGCAATTTAATTGCCTTTGCGGTGCTTCATTATACCAGGTTAGATTTAAACGACTTTTTTGTTATTGAAGCATACACCTTCTTAGGTGCATTCATTGGTGCGAAGCTATTGTACCTGATAGTATCCTTTAATGAAATACAATGGGGAAGGCTTTTTGAACTGCAATATTTTAATGAATTAATGCTGGGCGGATTTGTTTTCTACGGAGGTTTAATTGGTGGTCTGATTTTTGCCCTTTGTGCAGGGAAATTCCATAAGATTGATTCTAAGCTTTATATGAAAAGGCTTATTTTTCTCATACCCTTCATTCATGCCTTTGGCCGGATTGGATGTTATATGGCCGGATGCTGTTACGGAATCCCTTATGATGGATTTGGTGCTGTAGTCTTTCCTGAGGGTTCTCTAGCACCTAGTGGAATTCCTTTATTTCCTGTTCAGCTTGTGGAAGCTATTTTGTTATTTATTATTGCTGCCTTTCTTGGCTACATGTCTATAAGGAAAAACTGGGATTATTCAATAGAATCATATTTAATCCTTTATAGTATTGTAAGATTTATCTTGGAATTTTACCGGTATGACGAGGTTCGAGGCTTTGTTCTCGGCCTTACAACATCTCAATGGATCAGCATTGCAATATTGATAGTAAGTATCCTGGT
>JAAYTU010000016.1 GCA_012523705.1 Clostridiaceae bacterium | reverse complement strand
GTTATGATATAATTTAATCATTAGCCACCCTACAGAATTACTGATTTTTCCGGAGGTATCGATGAGCTTACGAATTGTATACGGCCGAGCCGGAAGCGGCAAGACCACCCTTGTCTTAAATGAAATGAAATCAAGGCTTGAGAAGATTAACAGTGGGGCTGGTCTGCACCATGATATGCTTGTTCTTCTTGTGCCCGAGCAATTTTCATTTCAAGCAGAAAAAAAGCTGGTTTCAGTTGTGGGAACCGGAGGTATTTTGGACGCAGAGGTTCTTAGCTTCCAAAGGATGGCCTACAGGATTTTTAATGAATCGGGTGGCATAACCTATCCTCATATTCACCCATCGGGAAAGGCCATGATAATTTACCGTATTTTAGATAAAATGAAGGGCCAGCTTAAGGTTTTTTCTAAAACGGCTCAGAAAGAAGGCTTTGTCGACACACTTTCTACATTGATTACAGAATTTAAACGATATGGGGTTACTCCACAGATGCTGCTGGATGCTTCTGATAATATTACCGAGGGAAAGCCTTTAAAAGAAAAACTTGAAGAGCTTGGTGCTATATACGAAGAGTTTGATACAACCATCGATAAGCGATACAGAGATACAGACGATGACCTTACAATGGCTGCAAAGAAGCTTGCGGAATCCTCATTATATCAGGGAGCAGAGATCTGGATAGATGGCTTTGTTAATTTCACGCCTCAGGAATATAATATGATCAGCCAGCTGTTGCTAAAGGCTAAAAGGGTTACCATCTGCTTATGTGCCGACCAGCTTGATACCAGCGGAAGAATAATTGATACCGATGTATTTGCCCCTGTTAAAAATGCTTACAGAAGGCTTGTCAAAATTGCAGAGGAAAACAAAGTAGCTATAGAAAAGCCTGTAATTATGAATAACCCGCCTGTTAGGTTTAATCATAGTCCGGAACTTACCCATCTGGAGAAAAACTATTATAGATATCCCCATGAGGAATACCCTTTACCCACAAAGGATATATCCCTATACTCGGCTATGAACGCATACTCTGAAATAGAAGCTGCAGCGGCAGATATCAGGAGGCTGTGTAGGGATCATAATTTGCGTTATCGGGATATTGCGGTGGTTGCCAGAAATCTTGCCGATTATGACAAGCTAATTGAGGTTGTTTTTACCCAATACGAAATTCCCTATTACATAGATAAAAAGGCAGATATAAACAATCACCCTCTGGTGCGACTTATCCTGTCTGCCATGGATATATTTATTGAAAACTGGTCCTATGAATCGGTTTTCCGATATCTTAAAACCGGGTTAACGGGAATTGAAGAAGAGAATCTTGATGTGCTTGAAAACTATGTATTAGCCTGTGGAATCAGAGGAAATAAATGGACCAGCAAAGAAGACTGGGATATGAGCACAAGCTTCATTCCTGACCATAAGATTTCAGAAAAAGAGGAAGAATTGCTTACCTCGGTCAATGATACGCGTAAAAGAGTTATTGAGCCATTATTAAAGTTTAGGGAAAAAACAAAGGGCAAGAACACAGCTCTTGAATTCTGTACTAGGCTATATGATCTTCTGCTTGAATTACAAATACCACGAAAAATAAATGAAAGAGTTGACCAATTCAGAACACAAGGCTTGCTTAACATGGCAGACCAATACTCCCAGGTCTGGGACATAACAATGGATGTTCTGGATCAGACAGTTGAGGTAATGGCCGATGAAACCTTTGGTGTTGAACGGTTCAGCAATATATTAAAAATCGGCCTTGAGAAGTACCAGATAGGTACAATCCCGGCAGCATTGGACCAGGTTCTTGTAGGAAGTATAGATCGCTCAAAAAACCATGAAATAAAGGCATTGTACATATTAGGGGTTAATGACGGAGTTTTCCCCTCTACGTCTATTTCTGAAGGGGTCTTGTCAGATCAGGACCGCAGGATTCTAAAGGACATGAAAATCGAGCTGGCAGGGGACACGCAAGCCCAGGCATTTGATGAGCAATATCTTGTTTATCAGAGCCTTACCACTGCCGGAGAATATCTAAGAATTAGCTGGCCAATCGGTAACAGTGAGGGAAAAACCCTGCGACCATCCATGATAGTACCGCGGTTAATGAAGCTTTTCCCAAAGATTAAGACTGAAAGCAATATCATCATATCCGATGATAAGGAATTTGATATGGAGCTTATATCAGCTAAAAAACCCTCATTTAATAAGATGATAAATGCCTTTAGGCTGAGGATTGATAAAGACATATTCCACCCGATATGGGAGGATGTTTATGCCTGGTTTTACAGTCAGGACGGCTGGCGGGAGTATTGCGAAAGGGTTAAGAAGGCTCTTGTACAAAAGAATGAGGCAGAAAAAATCAGTGAGGAAAAGATCAAGCTCTTATATGGGAATCCCATAAAGTCCAGTGTTTCAAAGCTTGAAAAATACTCTTCTTGTCCCTATGCCTTTTTTATTCAATATGGCCTTGGGGCAAAGGAGCGAAAAATATATCGCATGAGTGCTCCTGACACAGGAACATTTATGCATGCAATAATAGAAGAGTTTTCTAAAAGAGTGTCACAGGGAGATGTAACCTGGAGAAGTTTTGACAAGGAATGGTGTAAGAATGAGGTATCCAAAATCGTTGATGCTATTCTCACAAGTATGAACGGGGCCGGGATGGCTTCTTCCAGACGATATACCATGCTGGCCTTAAGACTTAAACGAGTAGTAACAAGATCAATCTGGCTTATTGCACAACATATTCGGGCAAGCAGCTTTGACCCCATTGAATATGAGGTAGGCTTTGGAGCGGGCGAAAAGTATTCTCCTATTGTTTTGCATTTGGATGAAAATAATAGAATTGAACTGCAGGGTAGGATTGACAGGGTGGATTGCTTCGAAACGGATGATATGACATATCTTAGTATCATAGATTATAAATCAGGGGCCAAGGATTTTAAACTATCTGATGTTTATTACGGGCTGCAAATTCAGCTTATAACATACATGGACGCCATCTGGGAGAACGAGGAGCAAAACGGAAAGGGAACTGTGTTGCCGGCAGGCATGTTGTATTTTAAAGTTGACGACCCGCTGATAAAGGAGGACAGGAGCCTTACACCTGAGCAAATAGAGGCTGCCATAATGAAGAGCCTCAAGATGAAGGGGCTTTTGATGGCCGATGTCAAGGTAATCAAGGCTATGGATAATACAATTGATGGCTCATCTAAAATAATACCGGCATCAATCAATAAAAGCGGTGAAATTGGTGCCTATACATCAGGAGCCACTGAGAAGCAATTAAAGCTCTTAAGAAAGTATATTCGAGGATTATTGAAGAAAATAGGCTCTGAAATAGCAAGTGGGAATGTGGATATCAAGCCTTATAGGAAAAAGAGCTTAACCGCATGTACCTATTGCAGCTTCCATTCGGTATGTCAATTCGATACAAGCAGAAAAGAAAACTCATACAAGCTCTTACTGGATAAGACTAATCAGGAGGTATGGGAAAGGTTGGAGGAAGAAAAGTATGAGTAGTGTAAAGTGGACCAAGGAACAATCAGATGCCATAACGGCCAGGGGCTCCAATCTCCTGGTGGCCGCAGCGGCAGGAGCCGGTAAAACAGCGGTTCTAGTTGAGCGTATCATAAGGAAAATAACAGATAAAGAAAATCCTGTTGATATTGATGAGCTGCTAATAATGACATTCACTAATGCTGCCGCATCTGAAATGAGGGAAAAGATTTCACAGGCAGTCTCGAAGGTTTTAGACGAGAACCCTGACTTAAGTCCGATCCACAGGCAGATGGCACTTCTCGGAAAGGCCAGCATAACTACAATACACTCATTCTGTAAAGATGTAATACAAGCAAACTTTCACGTTATTGATATAGATCCTAATTTCAGAGTTGCTGATGAAACAGAAAGTACGCTCATGAAGCTTGAGGCGTTAAATGATCTCTTCGAAGCTCAATATGAAAAAGAGGATAATGACGACTTCATGCGTCTTTTAGAGAGCTATGGCGGAAATAGAGACGACCAGAGACTTATGGACATGGTTTTGGAGCTGCACACATTTATTCAAAGCAGTCCCTGGCCGGAGGAATGGCTCAGGGAGCATACAGAAAGTTTACTGGCAAAGGGATTTGATGACTTTGGAGACACCATCTGGGGGAAGGTGTTATTAGAAAGTGCAGAAATTGATCTAAAGGGCATGAAGGACATGCTTGAAAGGTCAATAGGGATAATAGAGAATGCCTGGGGATTAGAAGCATATCTTCCAATGTACCGGGAGGATTTAGAAAACATAGTGGGCCTTTTGAGCATAATTGAGAATAATAGCTTAGCAAATAAATGGGATATGCTTTATGAGGGTATAAAAAGCATTGGATTTTCTCGCTTAAAAGCTGCGGCCAAGGATGTTGACAAGGATAAGCAGGAAGAGGCAAAGGCAATAAGAGAGGAAGTTAAAAAACGGATTAAGAAGCTCAAGGACAACATTATTTCCGATTGCTCGGCTGAGCTATTAAGAGATGTGCGAGGACTGTATCCCCAGATGAAATGCCTTTCGGAATTAGCTATAGGGCTATCTAACCTCTATTCAGAAAAGAAAAAGAAAAAATCAGTGATGGATTTTAATGACCTGGAGCATTATTGCCTTGAAATACTGACCATAAGAGGTGAAGATGGTTCAATTAAACCCTCTGACATAGCCCTGGCTTACAGAGAAAAGTTCCATGAGATTATGGTGGATGAGTATCAGGACAGTAACCTTGTTCAGGAAATAATAATTAATATGGTTTCTAGAGTAGATGAGAATAAGCCCAATATATTTATGGTGGGCGATGTCAAGCAGAGCATTTATAAGTTCAGACAGGCCAGACCAGAGATTTTCATGGATAAATACAATAAATATTCAGAAGAACCAGGTGAATTATTTAGGAAGATTCTCCTGTTTAAAAACTTCCGAAGCCGCAGAACAGTAATTGATGCAGTAAACTATCTGTTCAGGCAGATTATGTCTAAAAATGCTGGTGAGCTTGATTATACAGAAAAGGAGGAGCTGAATCTAGGTGCAAGCTATGATGAAAATATAACTGATAAGGCTGCTTGTGCCGGTGCAACAGAGATTCTTCTTATGGAGATGAAGAGCTCAGAAAATGATGAGTCAGATGTGAGCAAAAACACCGAAAATGAAAGCAACTCTGAAATAGATGAAGAGATACTTGACAAGATTCAAAGCGAAGCCCGCATGGTAGCTCAAAGAATAAAAGCACTATTGAATCCTGACCAAGAGGGAAGGGTGTATTCGGTTTATGACAAGGAAAGAAAAGAATATCGTAGAGCCGATTACAGGGATATAGTGATATTATTGAGGACCACAAAAAATTGGTCTGATGTATTTTCTGAGGAGCTTGCATTGAACGGCATTCCGGTATTTGCAGATGCCGGAGAGGGCTTTTTCAAAACAGTGGAAATAGAGGTTATGCTCTCCCTTTTGCAGATTATTGATAATCCTCTTCAGGATATCCCCCTGCTTTCAGTGCTGCGCTCACCCATTTTCTCCTTCACCACAGATGAATTAACGGATATAAGGCTTGCCAACAGGGGAAGCAACCTGTACTACGGTATTAAAAAGCAGGCTGACTCAGGAAATGAAAGGGCTGAGAAGTTTCTGCAAAGCCTTGCCGGATGGAGAGAGGCTTCAAGATATTTACCCATAGGTCAGCTTATTAATATGCTCTATGATGAGACGGGTTATTATACGACTGTGGGAGCAATGCCTGCCGGAGAGCAACGTCAGGCAAATCTGCGAATTTTGCTGGATAGGGCCAAGCAGTTTGAGGAAACAAGCTATAAAGGTTTGTTCAATTTTATTACATTTATAGACAGGCTGAAAACCAGTAAAACTGATTTGGGAAGTGCCAAAATTCTAGGGGAAAATGATAATGTGGTCAGAATTATGAGTATCCACAAGAGCAAGGGCTTAGAATTTCCGATAGTTTTTCTTTCGGGCTGTGGTAAAAGGTTCAACTTACAGGATACTAACAGGAGCATACTTTTACATCAGGATTTAGGCTTTGGCCCTGATTTGGTTGATCTTGAAAAAAGGCTTTCATGGTCAACGGCAGCAAAAGAGGCTCTCAAGGAAAAAACCACAAGAGAAACCCTGTCAGAAGAGATGCGTATATTATATGTAGCTCTAACCCGAGCCCGGGAAAAGCTAATTATTACGGGGACGGTTAATGATGCAGAAAAATCATTGAAGAAGTGGAGCCTGGCAGCCGGAAGTAAAGGAGATAAAATCCCGGATTATGAGGTTATAAAGGGCAGAACATTCTTAGACTGGATTTGCCCTGCAGTCTTTAGACATAAAAGCTCTGATGATTTAAGAACGCTTTATCAAGTAAGCGACTTTAACGGAGCATTAATCGATGATGAATCATGCTGGAATGTAAGATTGTACAATAGTAATGATATTGGCATTAATAAGGAAGAAGAGCAGGTTCAGGACTTTGATTTTATGAATTTGATTGATGAAAACAAAGAAATTGTTGTAGAGGAAAGGGAAACAGGGGTTAAGGATGAAATCCATCGAAGGCTTTCATGGGAATATAAATATATTGCCGCCTCGAAGATTCCTGCCAAGGTATCTGTAACTGAGCTAAAACGCTGGTTTGCTATCCAATCTCAGGATGAGAGTGCACCTCTTCCAGGGCTTTTCTCACCAAGCATAAAAACTCCCTTGTTTTTAGAGGGGAAGAAGGATCTTACTCCTGCACAAAAGGGAAGCATTATTCACTTTGTTATGCAGTCCTTGGATTTTTCAGCAATTAGAGGGGTTGCAGAACGTTCAGGTTTTGAAGCCGGAAAGGAACTTGATTATTCCAGTGTTATTGAGGATCATATCAGGAATATGGTTGGTAAGGATCTACTGTCGCAGGTTCAGGCTGATAGTGTTGATATAAGCATGATTAATGGTTTACTAAACTCACGGCTTGGAATAAGGATGATTAAGGCCGACAGATTGAACAGGGAAGTACCATTTAATATGCAGATACCGGTAGAAGAGATTATTGTGGATAAAGAAGAGAATAATCTTAAAGGGGAAACGGTGCTTCTTCAGGGTGTAATAGATTGTTACTTTGAGGATAACGGTGAATTGGTTCTGGTGGATTATAAGACCGATAGTGTTAAAGATGGTAAAGAAGATGTGGTAATAAAAAAATATAAGCTACAAATGGACTATTATAAACGGGCTTTAGAGACCATTACAGGTAAGAAGGTAAAGGAAAGGTTCATCTATCTTTTCAGAAGCCAAAGGA
The DNA here is from genome assembly GCA_012523705.1 of Clostridiaceae bacterium. Lineage (GTDB taxonomy): Bacteria > Bacillota > Clostridia > DSM-8532 > DSM-8532 > DTU059. Next base: position 3,981 of record JAAYTU010000016.1, on the reverse strand, counting down.
TACTCGAAATTTCTTAGCTTGAGTTATTTAACTATAATCTTATTGACAACTGGTTATTAACAAAATAATATGGTAACAAATACGGAAGCCGAATAATTATTTCAGAAAAGAAGGATGAAAATGCAGATTATTATAATCGGTGACGGTAAGGTAGGACACACCTTGGCCGAGCATTTGTCAAAAGAGAATCATGATGTAACCATTATTGACAAAGATCCCGAAGCATTAAGGAAAGCCGATGAGGCTCTGGATGTAATGTGTATTAAAGGGAATGGTTTAAGCACAAAGGTTCTTCAGGAGGCGGGAATAAAAGATGCAGATTTGCTGATAGCTGCGACCTCCAGCGATGAGATGAATATGGTATGTGCACTTACAGGCAGAAAGCTTGGGGCGGCACATACAATTGCTCGTATAAGAGACCCGGAATATGCTGATGAGCTTTCGGTTTTAAAAGAGGATTTGGGACTGGACCTGGTAATAAATCCTGAGCAGGCTGCCGCCCGTGAAATTACCAGACTATTGAGGTTTCCATCTGCTTCTGATGTTGAACATTTTGCTAAAGGACGAATAGAATTTGTTGAAATAAAGGCAACTCAAGATATGTCTTTGGTTGGAATACCACTGAAGGATATGCCTGATAAGGTCATGAAGAACATTCTTATTGGTGTAGTTAAACGGGGAGAGGAAATTATTATCCCTAATGGTGATTATGAGATACATGCCGGCGATGACCTCAATATTATTGGGAAACCCAACGATGTCTTTGACTTTTGCAAACGAATCGGGAAATATACTCAAAAAATTAAAACCGTCATGGTGGTGGGCGGGGGCAGAATTGCCTATTATCTGGCTGATGCTCTAAAATATTATGACATGAGGGCAAAGATCATTGAGGTAGACAGTGACCGCTGTGTGGAATTGGCAGAACTACTGCCTGATGTTTTAATAATTAACGGTGACGGTACTGATAAAATTCTCCTTGATTCAGAAAACCTCAGCGAAATGGATGCTTTTATTTCCCTGACAGGCCGTGATGAAGAAAATCTCATTTCTGCTATTGTGGCAAAGCAAAGCGGTGTGAAAAAGGTGATAGCTAAAATCACCAGAATTAATTATCCTTCTATATTCCACGATATGGGTGTGGACAGTATCCTCAACCCCACGCTGATTACCACTAATTATATCTTAAGATATGTCAGAGGGCTTAGTAATGCTGTTGGTAATCCTGCAGAAGCAGTATACAAAATAGTGGAAGAAAAGGCGGAACTATTGGAGTTTACAGCCATTGAATCCACCAGCTTTCTCGATATACCTCTTAGAAACCTTAAGCTGGTTGACGGTGTAATAATCGGTGCCATTGCAAGGAAAAACGAAATTATTATACCTCACGGCGATGATGTTATTAAGCGGGGAGACAAAGTAATTGTCGTAGCAGTAGAGAAGCAAATCCATGATTTTAACCAGGTGGTCATATCTGTGAGGGATTAGTATGAATGTCAGAATGATTCTTAAAACATTAGGGTATCTGCTTATGGTGGAGTCCGCCTGTATGCTGCCATCCATGGTGGTTTCTATAATTCATAAGCAGAGTGACACCATGTCTTTTTTAATTACCATAATTATTCTTGCAGTGCTGGGACTATTAATGAGCCGGATACCTATAAAAAACAAGAATTTTTATACCAGGGACGGCTTTGCAATAGTATCCTTAGGATGGATACTGGTATCTATTTTTGGTGCCCTGCCTTTTGTTATTAGCGGAGCAATACCTTCATTTGCAGATGCTTTTTTTGAAACAGTATCAGGCTTTACTACAACCGGCTCGACCATTCTTGGTGAGGTTGAAAGCCTTCCAAAGGGCATTCTGTTTTGGAGAAGCTTTACTAATTGGGTTGGAGGAATGGGAGTTCTGGTTATGATGTTGGCGGTACTGCCCGCTGCCGGTGCAAATACTGTTCATATTATGAAGGCAGAAAGCCCTGGCCCTGATCCCGGTAAGCTTGTTCCGAGAATAGGGAAAAGCTCAAAAATCCTTTATCTTATGTATATTGGACTAACACTTATAATGGTTGTGTTTCTTCTACTGGGAAAGATGCCCCTTTATGATACTTTAATTCATACCTTTTCGACGGCTGGAACAGGCGGATTTTCTAATAGAAATCTGAGTGTGGGAGCCTACAATAATGTTTACTATGAGATTATTATTACAATATTTATGTTCCTGTTCGGGGTAAATTTCACGCTCTACTATCAAAGCTTGAAGGGTAATTTGAAAAGTGTATTTAAGGATGAGGAGCTTCGCTTTTACTTCTTTACTGTATTAGCGGCCATTATCCTTATAACCTGGAATTTATGCGGAACAACAATTTTCAATACTATAGGGGCGAGCTTAAGACATGCCTCGTTCCAGGTAACTACCATCATTTCGACCACCGGCTTTTCAACTGCTAATTTTGATTTATGGCCCTCCTTCAGCAAAACAATTTTATTATTGCTAATGTTTGTTGGTGGCAGTGCAGGCTCGACGGCAGGAGGATTTAAGAGTGCCCGGTGCTTACTCCTGTTTAAGAGCATAAAGCATGAAATCAGAAAAGTAATACACCCAAGATCGGTTAACACAATCAAATATAATGGAAAGACTGTTGATGACAGTGTAGTTTCCGGTGTGAAGAGTTATTTATTTATCCATATGGTCATATTCTCAATATCATTTCTAATCATCTCACTGGACGGGTTTGATTTAATATCCAACTTTTCTGCGGTGTTGTCATCAATAAATAATATAGGCCCCGGACTTGGAGTAGTAGGGCCCATGGGCAGTTATGCAGATTATTCAGTTTTAAGCAAGATTGTTCTTTCCTTTACAATGCTCTTTGGAAGGCTCGAAATATTTCCCTTGCTTATACTGTTTACACCGACCTTTTGGAAAAGGGTAAATATATAGCTACTTTACTCAATATCTTCGGCCACCTCTTCTGGAGGAAGGTCCAATACATCGGGGTTTTTAATGAGTCTGCGATAAAGTTTGAAGGTGTTTGCAAAAAAATGTCCGTCAGCTATTCTTTCATCAGTAACAACACAGATTCGAACATATTTCTTGTTTTCGATCTCATTATTTGAGTTGATCACCTTTTCCTTCATTTTGATTCCAAAGGCTATAAATGCACTGGTGGTTCCAAAATCATAGAGATGATGGTATACCGGCTGTATTCCAATGGAACCTAAATCGGTTATGAAAACACTTGTGTGAAATGGACTGAGCTTATTTATAATTTTAGGCATCAGGCCAATATAATCAAGGCTTCTTAACAGCCAGACAAGAAATCTCACCAACTGTCCGGGAATAGCCATAATAAGCTTTGCAAGCTTATCGGTATCATTTTTTGTTTCGGGACTTTTGTTTTCTTCTATTGCTTCATTAACCTTTCTTACCACATCCATAAATGTGTCAGAAGGGCTAAATTTCACTTTTAGAGTTGTCTCGGCACTATCCTCTCGAAATTCCTTTTTCATGGCAAAGGATATCAGGATTTCATTGCGGGCATAGATCCTTTGCCCAGCGACGAATCTATTAAGGGCCGGTTTTTGGGCAATAGTCCTTACCATAGCGGCAATAACTACATGGAAGAAGCTGACTCTTTCACCCGTTTCTTTTCTTTTTTTGATAATGAATTTCTCAGTATTACTGATCTCAATTTTATCTTCAAAAAAATTCTGTGCGTCTACACGGGTTTTCATGATATAAGGAATGATCTTATAGAAGGGGTCAAGGGTTCTTAATAGTCTGCCATCGTAGCGGTCGCCTAAGCGTCTTTTCCTCTTAGACACAATAAACTCCCCCTTTCAAAAAATATGAATATGCACTTAAGTATAGTATATGGCAAATATTAAAGCAATATTTAGAAAAAGAACCGTCCTTTTGAGGACGGCCCTTTTTAAGCAACCAGCCTGTTTCGGCAAATTAGCCTACTATCTGTTATT
>JAAYTU010000113.1 GCA_012523705.1 Clostridiaceae bacterium | reverse complement strand
TTCTAACCTCTAACCTCTAGCCTCTAACTTATAATTTCTAATAGGACATAGAATCGTCCTCTGTATTAAGACACAGAACCGTCCCCTGTATTACTGTCTTATTTAAAACTGGTTGGGGTCTAAAGTTTTGCCTAACAGAGTAGTAACAAATGCTGATATCTGATCCTTAAATAGAATTGCCAGGCCCACCAGGATAGCCAGAATAATTACCACCTCGACAGTGTTAATGCCCCTTTGACTTTTTAAAAAGCCCCTCATTTGAATCAACATAATAAACCTCCAGTTCAAAATTAACATTTTTATACATTTATTTTATAATCTTGAACCTTTGGTGTCAACTATTAATTCTAGAATAATATGAAAGTTATGGGTTTTTCATTTCCCGTATAACCTTATTTACAATTTCATAGGAAAAGCCCCGGTGTAAAAGAAAACGATATACCCTTTGCTCAACTTTTTTATCGTGAATATTATACTTGCCGAATTTCCTCTTAGCTTCTCTTAATGCAACTTCATAATCGTCTATTTCAAACTCGGATAAAGACTTCCTTATTATTTCTTGATTTATACCTTTGTTCTTCAGTTCATATTCGAGGGATCTTTTCGAAAGTGCTTTTGTTCTGATTCTTTCAGTAAGATACCTCATTGCGTACCTGTTATCATCCAAATATCCTATAGTTTTAAGCTCTTCAGTAGCCTTTTGGGCAACATCTTCATCAAAGCCTGCGTCCACAAGCTTTTTGAGAAGCTCATGCACACTTCTGTCCTTAAAGGTGAGGAATCTCACCCCTCTTTCCCGGGCAGCATGAACCAGTACTTTGTTGCGAATTTCTTCAAGCTCCTGTTGGTTTATCTCAACCTTCTCATATAGATTATTCCTGATATAATCCTCTTCAGGTATGGTGAAAGAGTATATGTCGTCTATGTATATACGAACCATTTTATCCCTATTATTTTTCTCGGCTAATGTGATCTTCATACTGCTCACCTTTATTAATGTTTTTATTTTAGTATATCATAATTCATAATATTGTACCTTTGATTTCTTGCTATGCTATGTCTGGTTAATACATGAATTTTCGTGTATTAATTTTCGTGTATTAACAGAAAAAGCCTTCAAAGAAATATTGATAATTCTTCAAAGGCTTTTAGTAACAAATAATCCTCTTTTATTTATTTTTTGTCCTTTTCCTCTGCTTCATCATCAGCTGAGTTAGCCTCCATACTGTTTAAGAAGGCTTTATTATATTCTTCCTTTGCTTTTCCCTCAATCTCTTTGGCTAAGTCAGGATTATCCCTTAAAAACTTTTTAACATTTTCTCGGCCCTGACCAATCCTCTGCTCTCCATATGAATACCATGCACCACTCTTTTTAATAATATCAAGTGAAACAGCCACATCAAGGATACAACCTTCCTTGGAGATACCCTCTCCGTAAACAATATCAAATTCTGCTTCCTTAAAGGGAGGTGCCACTTTATTCTTAACCACTTTTACCCTGGTTCTGTTTCCTATAGGCTCCCCGCCTTCTTTAAGGGTTTCAACACGTCTTACATCAAGACGAACAGAGGAATAGAATTTTAAAGCCCTTCCACCGGGAGTAACCTCAGGATTTCCAAACATTATTCCAACCTTCTCACGAAGTTGATTTATAAATACTGCTATTGTTTTGGACTTGCTTACCACACCGGATAATTTTCTCATAGCCTGTGACATCAGGCGTGCCTGTAGGCCAACATGAGAATCGCCCATCTCGCCGTCAATTTCGGCCTTTGGAACAAGGGCTGCTACTGAGTCAACAACTATAATGTCAATTGCGCCACTTCTTACTAAGGCTTCAGCAATTTCTAGGGCCTGTTCCCCTGTATCGGGCTGGGATACTATCAAATTATCTATGTCAACTCCCAGTTTCTTAGCGTATATAGGGTCCAATGCATGCTCGGCATCAATAAATGCAGCCTCGCCACCGAGCTTCTGTGCTTCGGCTACTACATGCAGGGCTACCGTTGTTTTACCCGATGATTCAGGACCATATATCTCGATTATTCTGCCTCTGGGCAATCCACCCACTCCTAAGGCTATATCAAGTGTCAGTGATCCGGTAGGTATGGCGTCTACATTCACATGCGGGATTTCTCCCAGCTTCATTACCGCGCCTTTTCCAAACTGTTTCTCTATCTGACCCATGACCATCTGCAACGCTTTTTTCTTCTCATCCATAATACGGCAGACCCTCCTTACCGAACATTTGTTCTTATTATATTATATAAAATACAACAAGTCAAGAACAATAATTGTAATTTTATAACAATTTATTTATATTTTACTATGGAGCCTTTATTGTGTCAAATCCTTTATCCGAAACACCGTAATAGAGAATTAAAAGCCTTATGATGCAGAAGTGGGCTTTTTATTCCTGCCAAGCTTGGATAGGACGAATTCATTAATAAAAGCAATCTCAGGATTCCCAGTCTTATACAGAATGAGCCAATAAATACCCAGAGCTCCTACAACAGGAACGATCAAGGCTAGAATCTGGCTGAGCTTTGAACCAATATCAGGTCGCACCAACATTTTAAGAATGTATGTTACAATGCCTGCCGGTATAACTGACAGGACGGTTTTAACTAGGTAACCAAAATTATCGGTTATTATATCTATTCCGGTCTTTTTCTTAAAGGTCATTAAATAAACCATCATGGTTATGAACTGACTCATTGAGTATGCCAGCGCAGTACCTGCTATGCCAATATCGGTATATCTTCTGAAAACAATATTCAGTACATAATAGAGCGCCACTCCGACTATTCCGCTAAACAGAGGAGTCTTGCTGTTATGCGTCGAATAAAAGGCTCTTGTCATAAGAGCTATAGTTGAGGAGAAGACCAGTGTTGACGAGTATGCTAAAAGACAAAGGCCTCCGTAGAAGACATCAGCCTCGGTTCCCGATGCTCCCCACTTAAAGAGAGCCCTCATGATGTCATTACCTAATATCATCATAACCATCGAGGTGACTGAGGAGAGAATAAACACCACCCTTAAGCTCCTGTAAAGGACCTCCTTGAACCCCTCTGAGTTTTCCCTGGCATATTGCTCAGATAATGTGGGAAGCATTGCAATACCTATGCTTTGGGCAAAAATGCCCAATGGCAGCTGCCATGTACGGTTTGCGTTGTTGAGAATAGTGACCATGCCCTGTTCAAAATATGTAGCATAGTTTCTTGAAAGAATAATATTAATCTCAATAATTGTAGATGAGATTAATGATGGGATAGCTAAATGAATAAGGTTCTTAAAAGCCTTACTTTTCAAGAACAGTCTGGGCAAGTAGTTCTTAAAATGCTTGAAGGCTCCACTAAACTGGAAGAAAAAGAAGATAGCCGCTCCTGCAACAACTCCCCAGGAGGTAAGTTCGGCACTCTTTTTCCCAAAAATAGATATGCTTAATATAGTACAAATATTATAAATTACCGGACCGAATGCGGCCACAGCAAATCTTTTATATGAGTTTAACACTCCATTGATCTGCCCTGCCATCATCATAAACGGGGCGGATAGCAGGAGTATTCGTGTTAGTCTTATTAACAGTTCTTTGTCTCCTGCACCGGTCTCCCTGTATCCCGCTGCAAAAAGGCCCAACAAGTCATCGGTAAACACAAAAAACACGATTTCCAAAAGAATCAATATAACAACAGACAGGTTCATAAAGGTACTTATAGCCTTCCATCCGACTCGTTCCTTGCCTTTTGTTAAATATGTCGACAAAGTAGGAATGAATGCCGCGGCTATGGCTCCCCCTGCTAAAAGATCATACACCAGATCGGGAAGTGTGAAGGCCAGAATAAACTCATCCGAATACCCCATGGGCTTCATCTGTGTAGTTATTAGAACCGTTCGCAAAAACCCTGTTATCCTGCTTAATATTGTACCTAGCATCACTAATCCAGCAGCGCCTGTTAGTTTTTTTACCGAGGTATCATTATTCCCCATTATTATCTCCGTATTTATTAATAATCATCTTTCTGAGTAAATCAAGAGCGTTCAGACAGGCCATATGCCTAATTCTCTCTCTGTTTCCGTTAAGCTTCAGCTCAATACATTCTAACTCATTATCCAGGCTTACTGCAACAAAGACATTTCCTTTCGGTCTGTTATCATCGGGATCGGGGCCTGCAACACCTGTTATTGATATCCCAGCTCTGGTCTTAGTTCTGGCCAACAGTCCTTTTACCATCTCTATTGCAGTTTCTCTGCTGACAGCACCAAAGGAATCCAGCGTCTTCTTAGAAACGCCCAACACATCCATCTTAGCCTGATTCGAATATGTTATAAACCCATGCTCAAATACCTTTGATACCCCGGGCACATTTACCAGTTTAGATGCCAGCATGCCCCCGGTACAGGATTCAGCCAATGATATATCAATATCATCAGCAAGTAA
>JAAYTU010000112.1 GCA_012523705.1 Clostridiaceae bacterium | reverse complement strand
TCCTTTGAAAAGGTAGAAAACGGTTCAGCATCTATTCTTTACATTTCCCCCGAGTCACTTAGATCGAAATCAATAGAAAGACTTCTTCTTAGCAGAAATGTTGTAAGGTTTGTGATAGATGAGGCCCACTGTTTTTCATCTAGAGGACAGGATTTCAGAGTAGACTATCAGTACATAGGAGACTTTATCAAGTCATTGCAGGAAAAGAAGAATCTGAAAGACATAATTCCTGTATCCTGTTTCACTACCACAGCCAAAAGAAATGTTATAGAGGATATATGTGCTTATTTTAAGGACAAGCTATCAATTGACCTGGAGGTAATCTGCTCAAATACCTCAAGAAATAATATTAGAGCTAAAGATATACCTGCTTTGCCGGTTCAGAAGAAAAACGGGATAATCAGAATTGTTAAACATACCGGGCCTAATCTTATTACCCCCTTAGTTGACGCTATTTGTTCAGAAGAACTTGCGGGAACCACCGGCGTCCTGGCTAATACAAATGATGATGCTTTCCAAATTAAATGCCTGCTGAAAGAGAAGGGCCTTAAGGCAAAATTAATACAATCAAACGATGAATTTAATTTGTATGATCTTCTTGAAATAAGATATCTGACAGAGCAGCTTAATCTGTCAGAAGAAATAAGTGTGATTAGTGACGAGGTATGGCAGGAAGCTAAAAGAGAGGTGCTGAACAGATATGTGGACAGTCCTAATTTCGAAATACTAATCAGGCTAATAAAGGAATTTGAAGAGGCTCATCCTAAAAGGAAATATAAATCGGACTATGAAGCTTTCATTCGTGAATCTAAGCTGGAACACTTCTATAGATACAGCTACGATACAATATATGTGTCAACCATCAGCAAGGCTAAAGGCAGGGAGTTTGACAATGTCTTTATGATGCTGAATCAGGACCACAACAAAGGTCTTGTAGATGACAGGCAGTTATATGAAGCAATGACCAGGGCAAAAGAAAAGCTCATAATTCACTATAATGGAGATTATTTGGACGCTATCAGGACTGAAGGCCTTGAAGTTATTGACGACTCAAATTATTATAGCTCACCTGAGCGGTTAGCCGTACAACTAACCCATGAGGATGTGTGGCTGGACTATTTTTACAATACTCAAGGAACAATAGAAAGTCTTACCTATAGCTCAGTCCTTAAGGTTGATGATAATTCTTGCTTAAATATTAATAACCATGATGTTTTGAAGTTTTCCAAAAAATTCAAAGAAAAGGTCGAGGCCAGGAAACGGCAAGGATATTTTCCGAAGTCAGCAAAAGTTAATTATATTATTAATTGGAAAAAGAAAGAGCAGGATGAGGAGATTAGGATTGTTCTGCCGGAGGTTTACTTCGAAAAGTATAAAGGCGGTCTTTAATACATTATAATACCGCGTAAGTTTTTAATTAATTTATTATACTTATTCCGTCATCTAATGTATAATATAATCAAAAATTAATGGCGAAGAGTGTATAATGATAAAAATCAAAAATGTACTGAAAACAATTATTCTGTTAGTTCTAATTATTTCCCTTACAGGGTGTTCGAATTCCCGTGAGCCTGCAGATTCAACGCCGACACCATCACCTTCGGGAGAGATTCCTCAGGGAACCGAAGCCTTTGATTATAGTGAGGGTATCGATGAAGATGGCTTATGGAAAGATATAAAAGCAATAGATTATGTTGAATTGATTGAGTATAAAGGCATATCCATACCTGAAGATACTCATACAGTCACTGACGAGGAAGTACAAGCAGAGATCGACGCTTTATTGGAAGAATTTAAGACAAGGGAAGAGATTACCGACCGTGCTATAGAAGATGGCGACACTGTCAATATTGATTATGTAGGAAGTGTTGACGGTGTAGAGTTTGAGGGCGGCAGCACAGAAGGAATGAGCACGGATGTTACAATAGGTTTAACTAATTATATAGATGATTTTTTGGAGCAGCTTATAGGTCATAAGCCCGGCGAATCCTTTGACATTGAAGTAACCTTCCCCGAAGATTATCACAACGAAGAATTAAGTGGCAAGGATGCAGTCTTTGCAACTACTATAAACTATATTGTTGACTATGCCGTCCCTGAGTTTACTAATGAATTTGTCGCTGAGAAATTGTCTCCTTATTTTGACTGGTCCACCACAGAAGAGGCTAGGACATATATTCACGATAGCATTCAAAGAATGAATATAAGCAATTATATTAATGACTATCTGACCAGAAATATAGTTGTTAAATCAGTTCCAGAAAGCCTTTTAAAGTACCAGGAAGATTTGATGATTGCCTATTTTAGAGGTAGTGCAGAAGAGTATGGCATGAAACTTGAGGAATATTTGGCTAATCTAGGCATTGCTGGTATAGATGCTTTGCTGGAGATGTCTCTAGAGGAAAACAAAAAAAATGCAGAGTCATTTCTTATATATCAGGCAATAATCGAGGATTCAGGAATCAAAGTTACAGAAGAGGATATTTCAGAATACTTTAAAGAGAATTTAGGAACAGAGGACTATTCGGTATACGAAGAGAGATTTGGTTTGCCTTATCTCAAGCTGACTGTTCTTAGTGATTTGGTTATGGACTATCTTTATGATAATGTTGTGTTGCAATAACAGACGGTTTTGATTTTATACTTTTCTGTTAAAAACATATAATATGAGGATAATATTAATAGTAATCAATCTAGTTTATTGATATTATAATTTTTGAAGTACTCCTGAACAATCATTTAATCTTTAGGGAGGTTATATTCCTTGAAAGGTGAAGACCCCATAATATGGCAAATCATTTTACAACTGCTTTTAATTTTGATAAATGCTATATTTGCCGCTGCTGAAATTGCGGTAATATCCATAAATGACAATAAGCTGGCCAAGCTTGCCAGCTCGGGCAATAAAAAGGCTATTCGCCTTGAAAAGCTTACAAAGGAACCGGCACGTTTTCTTGCAACAATACAGGTTGGAATAACATTGGCAGGATTCTTAGGCAGTGCATTTGCAGCAGATAATTTCGCATCAAAATTAGTCACGTTGTTTGTTAGCTGGGGAGTGAGGATTCCTGTTGAAACCCTTAACACTATATCAGTTATAGTAATTACTATTATTCTGTCGTATTTCACTCTTGTTTTAGGGGAGCTTGTGCCAAAGCGAATTGCAATGCGTCATTCGGAGAAGCTCGGGCTTGCAATGTCGGGATTTGTATCAGCCATTGCCAGGATTTTTAAACCTGTTGTATGGTTTTTAACAAAATCCACCAACTTTCTTCTAAGGCTTCTGGGGATTGATCCTGAAGCAGAAGATGATACGGTTACAGAAGAAGAAATCCGTATGCTAGTGGATGCAGGCAGTGAAAAAGGTGCCATAGATATTGAAGAAAAGGAAATGATTCAAAACATATTTGAATTTGATGATACGGCAGTATCGGAAATTATGACACATCGTACCGAAGTCTCGGTTCTATGGCTCGATGAAACTGATAAACAATGGGCTGAAACTATTGAAGGAAGCCACTATTCAATTTATCCGATATGCGCTGAAACAGCCGATGATATAGTAGGAGTGTTGTATACCAAGGATTATTTCAGACTGAAGGATAAATCAAGAGAAAATGTTATGAAAGATGCTGTCAGACCTGCTTATCTGGTGCCTGAGACAGTCAAAATTAATGTGCTTTTCAAAAACATGAAGCAGCATAGGAACCATTTTGCCGTAGTGCTTGATGAATATGGTGGTATGAGCGGTATTGTCACAATAAACGATTTGCTTGAGGAACTGGTAGGGGACATGGAGGACCATTATGACAAGCCCAATGATGTCCCGTTGATAGAAAGAATAGACTCTAACACATGGAAGATTCAAGGTATTATGACTTTGGACGAGCTTTCTAAAGAATTGGGCATAATATTTCCTGAAGAGGAGTATGACACCTTCGGTGGGTTCGTTTTTGATCTGTTGGGTACTATACCCGAGGATGGAAGCACTCCTGAGGTTGAAGGCCTGGGACTTGTTATAAAGGTGACCGAGATAAAGGATCACCGTATGGAAAGTGCTATAGTGTATAAGTCAAGAGATGCGGAAACTATTGATGCGATTGACATTAATGATAAAGATTACTAGAAAAGAGGAACATCATGAGTCTAAGTTGGCATAGAGCGGCTTATAGTATACTTAGAGTGTTGGTAGGCCCCTTTTTAAATCATAAATTAAACTATTCCTGTGAAAAGGTTCGCCCCAAAAGCAACCCGTATATTGTACTGGCTAATCATAATACGGATTATGATCCTTTTTTGGTGGGGCTGGCTTTCCCCGATCAAATCTACTATGTGGCAAGCGAGCATATCTTCAGATGGGGATTAATTAGCTCTTTAATCAAATTTATTGTTGCGCCTATTCCAAGGCTGAAGGCAACAACTGAAATTCATACTGTTATGGAAATCTTAAGAAAGCTTAGAGCGGGTGCTAATGTATGCCTGTTTGCTGAGGGGAATCGATCTTTTAGCGGAGAGACAGGTCAGATCCATCCATCTACAGGAAAACTGATAAAAAAGAGTGGAGTATCTCTTATTACTTTTCGTCTGCACGGTGGATATTTTACCAGTCCCCGTTGGTCGAAGGGCTTGCGAAGAGGGAAAATGACGGGACGGATGGTAAGGGAATATACCCCTGATGAGCTTAAGAAAATGACTTCTGAAGAAATCACTAAGGCTATTGAAAGAGACTTATATGTTAATGCCTATGAAGAACAGAAGGAAGAATGCATTCCTTACACTGGGAAAAACCTGGCTCATAATTTGGAGACTGCATTATATAGGTGCCCTGAATGTAATAAAATAGACAGCTTAAAAAGTGAGGGGGACAGATTCTATTGCTCTTGTGGTTTGGATCTGACATATAATGAATACGGTTTCTTTACATCTAATACTGAAAAAGAACCGGTTTTCATGACGGTTTTGGATTGGGTAAGGTGGCAGGAAGCTGATCTGGCAAAGGAGATAGAAGGGATAAAAAGCTTATCCCCGGATAATGTTATTTATTCGGATAAAGATCAAACCCTTTGGAATGCTGCGAAGGGAAAAAATATTCTCGTGGGAAAAGGAACGCTGTTATTATATAATGACCGTTTAGTATTTGATTCTGGCGAAGAAAAGTATACTTTTGGAATAAATGATCTATCAAGTTTGGAAATAATAGGCCAGAGGGTTATAGCATTTGCCACTAATGACAGGCAGGCATATGAGATAAAGTCCGATTGGCCTAGAAGTGCCTTAAAATACAGGGATATATTTAATTATTTAAAGACAAAATAAGTATTCAGGGGGTTGCTTGTTATGGATTATTCAGCTGCTAATACCGGACTTTGGACTTTTGTTATTCAATTTGGGATGCTTGCAGGTATATTATTGCTTGCAAATGTTTTATCCAGAAAAGTAAAGCTTGTTCGTAAGGCAATGATTCCCACCTCAGTATTAGGAGGATTTATAGCTCTGTTATTCAGATCATTGGGTATTCTGCCCATGGATGGAACTTTCCTTGAATATATTACCTATCATGCTATTGCAATCGGGTTTATTGCACTCAGCCTGCGTGTTCCTAAGAAATATGCAGAAAAGGACAAAAAAGATTTGGCAGGACTTAAGAGTGGTGCCCTTATTGTTAGTACCTATATTGTACAAGGCATACTAGGTTTGATAATCTCTATAAGTCTTGCCTATACTATAATGCCAAATCTGTTTAAGGCATCGGGAATTCTCCTTCCCATGGGATATGGACAAGGCCCCGGCCAAGCTAATAATGTAGGCTCTACATATGAGCAACTTGGATTTGCAGGGGGGCAGTCCTTTGGCCTTTCAATTGCTACGGCAGGCTTTGTTTGTGCATGTGTTGTCGGAGTAACATATCTCAATATACTTAAAAGAAAGGGTATAGTGAAGACAAAGGAGTCGGAGTATGTTTCAGGCTCGGTAACGGTTGATGAGTTTCAGGACGAAAATGAAATTCCTATTTCTCAGTCTATAGACAGGTTCTCGGTTCAGGCTGCTCTTGTATTGTTGGTATACCTGGCAACCTATCTTGTATCTCTGGGACTTACATCATTTCTTGCTCAGGTTGCACCGGGTATGTCAAAAACTCTTTCGGCATTAATATGGGGCTTTAACTTTATTATTGGATCCCTTCTTGCCATAGCCTGCAGAGCCGGATTAGGAGCGTTACGAAAGGCAAAGCTTATGACGAGGCAATACCCTAATAACTATTTATTATCCCGGGTGTCAGGACTTTCCTTTGATTTTATGATTGTAGCAGGAATTGCTTCTATTGAGTTTAAGGAGCTTAAGGGCTTATGGATTCCATTTTTATTAATATCCATATTGGGTGGAATAGTAACCTTTTATTATCTGAAATGGCTGTGCAGAAAGATATATCCCGATTATGAGCATGAGGCCATGATTTCAATGTATGGAATGCTAACCGGGACAATCAGCTCTGGAGTTGTGTTGCTTCGTGAGATAGATCCTACCTATAAAACTCCTGCTGCGAATAATTTGCTGACAGGAAGCAGCTTTGCAATCCTTTTAGGTGCACCAATGCTTATTTTAATAGGTATTGCACCAGAATCTAATGCTATGTTGTTCCTTGCCCTAGGGCTTCTATTCATTTATCTGGTTCCTCTGTTATTAATTATGCTTAAGCTCCGTAGGCGAAAACCCACAAATAATTAGATTATAGTCTTAAATACCTTATTGTTATTTTAGAGATAAAAAAGAGGCTGGATGCACTGAACAATAGAGTTCAAACATCTAGCCTCTTAAACTAATATAATAATAGCAAATTAATAATAATTAGTCAGCGACTTATATTTATGGCAAATGCCATGTGAAAAACTATATCAATAATCTAAATCCAGCCGCGCTTCTTAACTGTGTCTGCCACACGTTTTATAGCTATTACATAAGCTGCATCACGCATGCGTAAATTCTCGTTTTTGGAAAGCTCATAAACTGCTTTGAACGCAGCTGTCATCTTGGTATCCAACTTTTCAAGAACCTCGTCCTTTTCCCAGTAATAATTTTGATTACATTGAACCTGCTCGAAATAGCTGCAGGTTACACCACCGGCATTGGATAAAAAGTCTGGAATAAGGAAAATGTCTCTTTCAGTAATGACTTTATCAGCATCTGGTGTTGTCGGGCCATTAGCTGCTTCAGCAATTACCTTTACCTGTTTACTAATTTTGTTTACATTTTCAATTGTGATTTGGTTTTCCATAGCAGCAGGAATCAAGATATCAACATCCTGCTCTATCCAAGCGTCACCGGGGAGAATCTCATAGCCAAGGGCCTTGGCCTGTTCTTTGTCAATGGTACCGTATGCGTCAGTAATAGCAACCAACTTATCAACATCCAGACCATCAGAATTGCGGAATGTATAAGCAGTTTTATCGGTGTTGTCCCAGCAGGAAATAGCGACTACCTTGCCGCCAAGCTGCTGATACAATCGTACTGCATATTGAGCTACATTACCGAAGCCCTGGAAGCTTGCTGAAGTAGTATCTACAGGAATATTGAGCTCTTTTAGAGCTTCGCGAAGAACATAAACAACTCCAAATCCCGTTGCTTCAGTTCTTCCTAATGAACCGCCCATTCCAACTGGCTTACCTGTGATAAAACCGGGATATCTTCCACCAGTGATAGTTTCATACTCATCAAGCATCCATAACATATGCTTTCCGCTAGTCATAACATCCGGGGCAGGAACGTCCTGATTTGGCCCAACATTGCGTACTAATTGACGCACATAACCACGGCATACTCTTTCCTGTTCACGTTCTGAAAGAACGCGTGGATCACAGATGATGCCGCCTTTTGCTCCTCCTAAAGGAATATCTACTACAGAGCATTTCCAGGTCATCCATAATGAGAGGGCACGAATGGTATCAATTGTTTCATTCGGATGGAAACGGATACCGCCCTTAGCAGGACCTCTTGCATCATTGTGTTGCACTCTGAAACCCTTAAATACTTTTGTTGTTCCATCATCCATTTTGACAGGAATTGTGAAATGATATTCGCGCATTGGCTGACGAAGGAAATCGCAGGTTGCGGCATCTAAACCAAGCTTTGATGCAACTGTGTCAAACTGTTGCTGCGCAATTTCATAGGGGTTGTAAGATGTGTTGCTCATTTTCTAGCCTCCAAAAATAAATTTTTACTGAACTCTTTATATTGGAAATTGGCCTCATACCTATAGTGAAAATGCATGATTCAGAATAATATGTTGCAAAAATGCACTTTCTCATCGAAATAATCCTAATCAACACTAACCAAGCATAGGCCTAATTTTCAAACTAAAATAATATTAACAATGTGATTGTAATATGTCAATAATTTGATAGAAAAAGACAAGAGACGGTTCTGCGTCCTGCAGGACGCAGAACCGTCCCCTGTCTTACTGTCTTACTGCGCTATTAGATTTTATAAGCTGTCTGGAATCCTGAACGGGTTGCCATACCTATATTGCTTACCTTATCCGCATCACCTATTGTATACACCACTGGTGCAGTATCTTTGAAACTGTCAATGAAGGCCTGATCGGGACGATATCCCACTGATAATACTACTGCATCTACAGGACGCGTGCTAATATCTTCTGTTTTTGTGTTCTTTAATTCAATAGCACCATCTTTAATGGCAATTAATTTATGGGAAGTAAGATACTCGGTTTTATCCTCTGCCAGCCTGCTCTTTACATCCATTACATTCTGCATATAAGCGCCTGGAGCAATGGTATCAAGCATCTCAACAACAATAGTTTTGTTGCCCGAAAGCTGTAGCAGCTCGGCCACCTCCAAACCAGTTAAGCCTGAGCCTATAACAGCAATAGTCTTATTTTCTATGCTCACTTCGCCACTAAGCACCTGCTCAACAGAATATACATTGCCGGAATCAACTCCGGGAATGTTCGGGATAATTGGTTTAGCACCAACAGCTATCAATACTGCATCAGGGTTAATCTCCTTGACAGTGTTAGCATCAGCTTTTCGACCAAACCTAATATCCACGCCTAAATCTTTAAGCTTCTTCTCATTATCCTCAATAAACCAGTTTAAATAGTCTTTTTTAGGTGGGTTCTTTCCTATTTTAACCTGACCGCCTATGTTGTCTGACTCCTCAAATAAAACAGGATTGTGCCCCATTTTCTTAAGGTATATTGCAGCTCTTACTCCCGCAGGTCCGGCTCCTACAATAGCCACAGTTTTTGGCTGTGAAGGTTTTTCTTTTTCAGGATAATCACACTCAAATCCGGTTAGAGGGTTTACAGCACAAACAACCTGGCTGCCTTTGTTTAACTCATCAAAACAGAACAGGCAGGATATGCATCTGTTGATCTCATCATCACGGTTTTCCAAAACCTTATTAGCATATTCGCTATCAGCTAACAGGGCGCGTCCAAAGGCTGCAAAATCAGCTACACCCTCCTGCAGAAAGCCCTCTGCGACTTTAGGCTCGCGGAACATGCCTACTGCAATGACCGGGACATTTACTTCATTTTTAACTGCCTTTACAAAATCCTTTCTCCAGCCTTGAGGGAATGACATGGGTTCTATAGCCATATTCATGGATTCATATGTTCCGCATGATACGTTTATAGCTTCAACACCCTCAGCCTCGATAGCCTTTGCTATACGGATACCTTCAGCAATATCAATATAGGGCATAGGAATTCCAACAGCCGAAAGGAATTCATCGGCTGAGATTCTTACGCTTATTGGAATTTTGTTTTCAGTTTTAGCACGTACATCTCGCATTATCTCTATTAAGAAGCGCATGCGGTTTTCGAAGGAGCCTCCATATTCGTCTGTACGCTTATTTGAAAATGGACTTAAAAATTGATTAATCAGATATCCATGAGCACCATGAATTTCCACTCCATCGACACCTGCCAGCATAGAGCGGCGTGCACAATCACCGAATTGTCCCACAAGATCATGAATTTCTTCCACTGTCAGTTCCCGCGTGGGCTGCTGCATAACAGCACTAGGAATGGGGGAAGGAGCAAGCACATAATCTTTTCCTGTTAGTGCAGCAACACCTTGACGGCCTGAGTGCTGAATCTGTGTAAATACCTTAGCACCATGTTTGTGAATCTCATCCACCAATTTCTTAAAACCGGGGATATAGCTATCATCTGCAAGACTGATTTGATTTGGTCCTGCAGTTCCATCTGTATTGTTAATTCGCACAATACCTGTGATGATAAGACCGATTCCGCCCTTAGCTCGTGCGGCATAGTATTCAATGGTTCTATCAGATATTGTGCCATCGGGGTTGGCTGTTAAATCTCCCATGGGTGCCATAACCATGCGGTTTCTAAGTTCCAGGTTGCCAATTTTGCCTTTTTGATTTAATAGTCTACTCATAAAACACCTCTCCCATTTATTCTATTTATTTTTCTAGTGCATGACAGAAATCATCATTAGTTAAAAAGAAAGTGATGTAAGGAAGTGATATACGATTATATTTATCACGATTTTTAACTGTCAAACAAAAGATTTATAAAGTTTTATTATTATAAACAACATGGTATAAAGTCTTAATTTTCAAAGAACAGACTAGGTCGAATGATAGGGTATGCATTTTTTTATTTCGTTATACTTTTTTGATATATTAATGCATAATAATTGAGAGTTTATACAATAAAAAGCCTGGGGCTTAATGACAAAAAGCTACAGATTCATTCGGAAAATGATATAATTAAGTACTGAAACAATCTTGACAAAGCTGAAACTCGTTTGTATAATGATAAAGTCGCATAAACGAGTGATGGGTTGCGACTTTTTATGTGCCAGTAGCTCAGCAGGATAGAGCAACGGACTTCTAATCCGTAGGTCGGGTGTTCGAATCATCTCTGGCACGCCATGGAAATAGAGCATTCAAAGCAAATTGCGACGAAAGCTCTATTTTTTTTATCCAAATATTAGTGTAGTATTATAGTTAGGCAGATAGAAACAGAAAAACTTCTATGAATATTATAACTACATATTAGTGTAATAATATAATTGGGTAAATAATAGTAGAAATCTTCTATTAATAATATTACGAATTCTTACATAATTTTTATTTCCAAAGGAGTGTCCAAGATAAATGAAATTTTCAGAAATGAACTATAAAAGACCTGATATCGAGTATTACTCTCAAAAAATTAATAATATCATTGAGACCATTAATAACGCGAATAGTGCAGAAGAACAGCTTAATGCCCATAAAGAGTTTACCAGCTTATTCAATAGTCTTTCTACCATGCAGACTTTGGCTCATATACGAAATACCATGAACACCGAGGACGAATTCTATAACGAGGAAAATGATTTCTTCGATGAGAATTCTCCATTGTTCGAAAAGATGAGTACAGATTTTTACAGGGCTCTTGTGGAATCTAAATTCAGATCAGAACTAGAAAAGAAACTTGGAAAGCTTCTATTTATAAATGCCGAGTTACAGCTTAAATCCTTTGATCCGGCCATAATACCTGAATTACAGGAGGAAAATAAGCTTACCACCGAATATGTAAAGCTCATGGCATCAGCCCAGATTGAATTCAATGGAAAGAAGCTTAACCTTCCCCAGCTTCGCTTGTACCAGGAATCACCTGACAGAAATATAAGAAAAGCTGCTTATAAGAAACGAACCGAGTTTTTTGAAGATAACAAGGATAAGCTGGATGAGATTTTCGACAATCTTGTAAAGGTACGGACCCTGATGGCAAAGAAGATGGGCTATGAGAATTTTGTAGAGCTTGGGTATATCCGGATGGGCAGAAATTGCTATGGGCCTGAGGAAGTGTACCATTTTAGAGAACAGGTTAAGAAACATATGGTACCACTTTCTAATTGGCTACATGAATTACAAAGAGAAAGACTGGGCCTTGAAAAAGCTACCTTTATTGATAATGCTCTATATTTTAAAGAGGGTAATCCAAAACCCATAGGTACACCTGAGCAAATTTTTGAAGCAGGCAAAAAAATGTATGATGAGCTCTCTAAAGAAACCAGTGAGTTTTTCAACTTCATGCTTCAAAATGAACTTTTGGATTGCCTGAGCCGGAAAGGGAAGGCACCAGGAGGCTATATGACATATATAGAGGATTACAAGTCTCCCTTTATATTTGCAAATTTTAATGGCACCAGTGGCGATGTTGATGTTTTGACCCATGAGGCAGGCCATGCATTGAATGCATATCTTGCAAAGGATATTGAAATAGCCGAATATCAATCGTCAACCATGGAAATAGCCGAGGTTCATTCTATGAGTATGGAATTTTTCACAATGCCTTGGATGAATCACTTTTTTGGAGACCGAACAGAGGATTATGCCTTTATGCATTTAGCAAGTGCTATTAATTTCATACCCTATGGTTGTGCAGTGGACGAGTTTCAACATGTTGTATATATGAATCCCGAAATGACTCCTGTAGACAGAAAAAATGCCTGGAAGAAAATCGAGATGGAGTATCAGCCCTATCTGGATTATGAAGATGATCCCTTTTTTGGAGCAGGAGCCCGTTGGCAAGGCCAGACTCATATCTACAGTGTTCCATTTTACTATATTGACTACTGTCTGGCACAAACCTGTGCATTACAGTTTAGAAATCTATTGACTGAGGATTATAAGTCTGCCTGGGAAAAGTATCTTGATTTCAGCAAAAAAGCAGGTACAATGACATTTACAGACCTTCTGGAATCCTCGGGCTTATCTTCTCCCTTTGAGGAAGGATGCGTACAAGAGGTATGTAAGGGCAGCGAAATTGCAATAAAGAGAATGATAGAAAAATAGTCAGCTAAATAACAATTAAGATTATAATAATTAATCTCGAGGATTCATAAAGGAGGCTTTCAATATGTCTTACATCTGTGAGGAAGAATTGTTAAGAATATATAATTCATTGGAACAAAAGCTTATTAGTCTGGATTTCCAGCCTGAGATAGCTATGATAAGGGACTACCTTTTAAAGATTCAGATAAGCGAGAAAGATTCTCCTCTCGGAAAGCTGATAGTAGATTACAGTCCTAAAAAGCAATCCTATAATTACCGCAGGGATTCGGACCTGTCTGAAAATCAGTTTAACCGCATTATTGGTCTGTTAGGGGAAGAAGAAAGACTAATGACCAAAAAGGCTTCAGGGAGTAAAGTCCCTAAAAAGAAGGTAGAAGTTACAATTATTGAAGTAGACACCTCATATTATGCCTATGTAGACGGCTCCTTCATAGATGGATCTATAGGGTATGGGGCAGTCATCTTAAAAGACGGTGACATAATTGCCGAGCTGTCAGGGAAGGTAGATTCACCCCAGGCTATTGATTCAAGGCAGGTGGGGGGCGAAATTCAAGCAGTAATTGAGGTTCTGGAGTGGTGTAAAAAAGAAGGCATAGAAGAAGTTACTATAATTTATGATTTTAAGAATATTGAAATGTGGGCAACAGGTAGGTACAAAACTAACACCCCTATGACTCAAGCCTTCAAGAATTACATAGATAACTGTAATATTTCTATAACTTGGTATAAGGTAGACAGCCACACCGGTATATCCCTTAATGACAGAGCAGATGAGCTTGCAAAAATGGGTGCAAGGTCCTGATCAGAGAAATTCGGTCCCATGTCTTGAATAAGGACGGTTAATATGAACGGATGGCTTGTAGTCAATAATTTTATTAATGATTCTAAATTCAGTGAGCTCTATAGCTGGTTTTTAGACGCTTCAAGGGTAAACAACATAAATCTGATTCTGAAAAGAACAGGAGATTTAATCCTTTTATCAGGCGAAAGGCCCTTTGATGAAAGACCAGATTTTGTATTGTTTTGGGACAAGGACATATATCTGGCTCAAAGATTGGAGCATATGGGGATAAAGGTTTTCAATACTGCACGGGCAATTGAGATATGCGACAACAAGGCACTTACGGCAATTCATTTGTCCAATAGTAATATCAGAATGCCCCGAACAATTATTGCCCCTAAAACCTTTGAGGGTATAGGGTACAATAACCTGAATTTTATTGAATCTGCAGAAGAGGAGCTGAAGTATCCCTTTATAGTAAAAGAGGTATATGGCTCTTTTGGCCGGCAGGTATATTTAGTAGAAAACCGGCAGCAGGCAGAGGAAACAATTAGTAAGCTTGGTTATAAGGATTTTATCATGCAGGAATTGATTAAGACCAGCTGGGGAAGGGATCTCAGAATAAATGTTGTCGGAAATCATGAGGTTGCATCCATGTACAGATATAGTACAAAAGGAGATTTTCGTTCAAATATTACATTAGGCGGTCAAATGGAAAGGTATCAGCCCAGTAAAGAACAAATTGATATGGCAATCAAGGCCTGTAAGGTTGTTGGGTTAGATTTCGGCGGAGTGGACCTTCTGTTTGGAGAGGCAGATGCTCCGATAGTATGTGAGGTAAATTCAAATCCCCATTTTAAAACTACTTATGATTGTACAGGTATCAATTTAGCAGAAAGTATAATTGAATATATTAAAAGGAAATGTATATAGATGACAGGTTGGATTATTTACACCAAAGCTCATGCCCAAAAGAATGAATGGTTTATCTCTGAATTTCAAAAATGTGCAGCAAAAAAGAATACTGCCTTAGAATTAATTTATGTTGAAGACCTGAGCTTTGGAGTGCTTGACCAAAAGCCTTTTATTATGCATAACAATGCCGGGGATAAATTGCCCGGCTTCGCTATTTGCAGATGTATTTATCCTCTATTGAGCAAGCAGCTTGAGCTCATGGGTGTTCCTGTGTTTAATAATTATCATGTATCTTCAATTTGTAATGATAAAAGAAAAACGCATCAATATTTGGCCGGCAATAATATAGATATGATGGATACGCTGTTTTTAAACAGGCAATATATAAGCAATAATAGCTTTTCCTATCCTGTAATCGTTAAGTCTATAGATGGACATGGTGGGAATGAAGTCTACTATGTAAAAAACCAGGATGAACTTTTAGCAGCGATAGGAAAACTCAATTCCGATGAGTTTTTAATGCAAAGGGTTGCCTCAGATATAGGCACTGACTTGAGGGTGTATGTACTGGGCAAAAGAATCATAGCATCTGTTTTAAGAAAATCAAGACATGACTTCAGAAGTAATTATTCTCTAGGAGGGGTTCCAAGCTTATATAATTTAAGCAATGAAGAAAGGAATACAGTAAATAAGATTATTAGCATGTTTGATTTTGGTTTTGTAGGGATTGATTTTGTATTTGATGATGGAAGGTTTAAGCTAAACGAAATTGAAGATGTTGTAGGCTCGAGGATGCTGTATCAGTTAACATCAATGAAGAGCCACGAGATGTATTTTGATTTCATAGCAAATTCTCTATAATAACCGGATGTTTCAGAATTATTTCTTCTTGTTTAATAAACTGTACATCAGTTCTTTTTAAAGGTATAATTTATTAAAGAAATGCATTACAAAAGAAAAATCTGTGAGGTGCTATTAATGAAAAAAACTCGGCTCCTATTTTTAATCATTCTGGTCTTCAGCGTTTTGTTTATAACCGGAAATGACCAGAGTGCAATGGCACAGTCATATCCCGATACAATAAGGGTGGGTATCTACTCTGGCAGCTCTTCCGCGTCCTCTGTTTCTATTGTAACAAAGTCTGGACTTGAAATAGGATATTACGAGGATGGTAATTATAATGTTCTTCTAACAACAGAAGGCGATGCTCAGACCATATTCAGGAAGGACGCTCATTTCATCAAATCTTCATCAGGTGCTATTACAGAGTATAACCCTAACGAAGGGGTTCCCTTTGAAGGAGAAACATACGGACCTTTTCATATAAAGATAGGTGATTCTGTTCCTGACTTAGCCACAGCTCAGGCACTGTGCGAGACTTATAAGACTATGGGAGTTCTGGCCTATCCTGCGTTGGAAAACGGGTGGTCAGTCTGGACGGGTTTTTATTCTAATGCAACAAAGGCAAGTGCTGATATTCCTAACTTAGCCACCAAGCTGGGAGGAATCTCCCTTGAACTTCTTGAAACATCTTCATCAAGAATTATTGTATATTCCAGCACCTTTGAGCCAAGAATGATTTTCGGGGCTAACGATATAAAGCTTAATGCAAGACCAAACAGCTTGAATGACCCTAAAATAATAACAGTGAACAGTAAGCCCTACAGAGGCGAAATCGAACTCAGGCGTTTTGCAGACAGCGACATGACAATTATAAATATTGTTGATATAGAACAGTATTTATATGGTGTCGTTCCTAGAGAGATAGAGTCCTTTGCTCCAATGGAGGCTCTTAAGGCCCAGGCCGTTGCAGCAAGAACATATGCATATAAAGCTATGGACAGTTATAAAAAATGGGATTTTGATGTAGTAAACACCCAATCGTCCCAGGTTTATGGGGGATATTCTGATGAAAAGGAGTCTACCAATAAGGCTGTTGACGCTACCAAAGGGAAAAAGGTATTGTACAATAATAAGCTGGCATCCCTCTTTTATTTCAGCTCTAGCGGTGGTATGACCGAGGACAATATCTATGTATGGGGCTCTGACATTCCATATCTGAAGAGTGTTCTGGATCCTTATGAAGCTGGAAACTCATACAATTATACATGGTCACGAACATATACTGCCGAAGATATTAAAATGAAGCTGTTCTTAAGTGGCGTTGAAATCGGGGATATTCTCTCAATGACTGTTGAAGAATATACTCCTGCAGGAAGAGCAAGAAAGCTTAAAATAATAGGAACACAGGGTAGCATAACCTATACTAATGAAGATATCAGGATTATTCTTGGAAAGGACGGGAACTATCTTCCAAGCAGAATGTTCACCATAAGCGGAGGTGGTAGTTCAGGCACAGGCTCAGGCACTGCTTCAGTTTTATCGGCTAATGGCTCTGTTTCAACAATGAATGTCTATGGTGCGAAGGCAGTGACATCCTCCGGGGTTTATGATATCCTTTCCTCTGCAGGTCCGGTTAAGGTAGTAAGTGCAGACAGCTCAACTATAATTGCAGGTGCTGTTTCAGATGGAACCTTTGTATTAACCGGAAAAGGATGGGGCCATGGGATAGGCATGAGTCAGGAAGGGGCAAAGGGATTTGCCAGAAACGGTTATACATATGATCAAATATTGATGCACTACTTCCCGGGTGTTACTGTTGAATAACTTATGAATGGAGCTAAGCTATGTTTTGGATTATCATATCTGTTTTGTTAATAGTAATAGACCAGTTGTCAAAACTCTATTTTTTAAATAACCAGCTTCTTTATAATGGTTATGTAATCATAGACAAGTTTTTTTATCTGACTTATTTGGAAAACAGAGGGGCAGCCTTTGGGATCTTTCAGGACGGCAGATGGTTTTTTATAATAACCACAATAATTGCTTCAGGAGTTATGGTTTGGTATTTTATTAAAAACAACAATTTTTTACTTCGTGTGTCTTTGATGCTGATTGTATCGGGGGGAATCGGCAATTTAATTGACAGAGTTTTCCGAGGTTTTGTTGTGGATTTTCTTGATTTTTATCCCTTTGGATACGACTTCCCAATTTTTAATTTTGCCGATATCTGCGTAACCGTTGGCGTCTTTTTATTCGTGATTTATATTATTTTTGTTTACAAAGAGCTGGACGATGAAAATACCTTATCCGGGGTGAACAATGAAAAGCAGGACTGAAAGCTTTATAATTGATGAATTAATCCAGGGACAAAGGCTTGATTCATTTTTGGTTAATAGCCTGCATTCTTATTCGGTTTCAAGAAGCTTTGTTCAAAAGCTGGTAGAAAAAGGCCTTGTTACAGTGGAAGGCAGTAAAGCAAAAAGTGGTCTTAAGCTAAAGGCTGGGATGAAGATTAATGTTCAAATACCTGAACCTGAGGCCTTGCAGGTTGAATCACAAAACATACCCTTAGATATAATATATGAGGATAAGGATATTATTGTAGTAAATAAACCGAAGGATATGGTGGTTCATCCTGCCGTCGGTAACTGGGAAGGAACTCTTGTGAATGCTCTGCTTTATCATTGTGAGGGTTCTCTATCTGATATAAACGGCGTTATAAGGCCGGGTATTGTTCATCGGATCGATAAAGACACAACGGGGCTAATAGTAGTTGCAAAGAATAATGAGGCCCACATAAAGCTTTCGGAGCAGCTAAAAAATTATGACATGAAACGGATATATGAGGCTATTGTAGTTGGCAATCTAAAGGATGATTCGGGTAAGATTTCAGCCCCGATAGGCCGTCACCCTTTAAACCGCAAAAAAATGGCAGTCAACTACAAAAACGGTAAACCAGCTGTGACCTCATTTAAGGTATTGGAGAGGTTCGGTAAATATACTTATGTTCAGCTGACTCTAGAGACGGGAAGAACTCATCAGATTCGCGTCCATATGGCATCCTTAGGGCATCCGGTGGTTGGTGATACTGTTTATGGCAAGGCATCCAAGCTCATAGATACAAATGGACAGGCCCTGCATGCAAGATTTTTAGGGATAACGCACCCTTCAACTAATGAAGAAATGGAATTTGAGGCACCCCTTCCCAAGTATTTTGTAAAATTTTTAAAATGCTTAAGAGGAACCTTATCAGATGAACTTTATTAATGGACATTATTTGAACAATATTATATAATTCTTGTGACAACTTTGCGAGGTGAAAGAATGTTAGAAAAAAATGTAGCATTTAATGTAGAAGGTATAGTAAATGAAGATACGAGTGACATTATTAAGAATGCAGTAGAACAACTTAATGGGATTCTTGAAGTATCAGTATATCCTGAAACTAAACGCGTGACAGTTGAATTTGACGAGGAAAGATTGTCAGAAGAAACCATCAAAGGCACCATTGAGGATGCGGGCTTTATTGTCAGATAGGACGACGTTTTTCCTTAATTTTTGTATAAAAAAGTTAAAGGGCTTATTTATAAGGCCTTTTAACTGTTTGGAGATAGTTTTAAATGCGTTTATTAGGTAATATATTATGGATTTTATTTGGCGGATTC
The DNA here is from genome assembly GCA_012523705.1 of Clostridiaceae bacterium. Classification (GTDB taxonomy): domain Bacteria; phylum Bacillota; class Clostridia; order DSM-8532; family DSM-8532; genus DTU059. The sequence continues at coordinate 10,240 of JAAYTU010000112.1, read as the reverse complement.
CTCTCAGCAATACTCTGGTTCATAGCTGGAGTGGTTTGCTGTATTACTTTTATCGGTATACCATTTGGTATTCAATGCTTTAAAATAGCATCTTTTGTACTTTACCCCTTTGGCAGGGATATTGAGATAAAAGGGTTTAATCTGGGAAGTATACTTGGGAATATTATCTGGATTATTTTTCTTGGGTGGGAACTTTTTGTGACTCATTTTATTGCAGGGCTTATTCTTTGCATTACAATTATTGGCATACCCTTTGGAAAACAGCATTTTAAGCTTGCCAGGCTTTCAATAGTGCCCTTTGGATCAAGAATATATGACAAAAGCTGGATATGAGGTGTTGACTTGATTGCTTTATTTGGCGGAACATTCAATCCTATACATTATGGTCATCTTCTCATATGTGAGGGGATACGGGAAGAGTATAATCTTGAAAAAGTGGTGTTTATCCCTGCGCGAATCCCCCCCCACAAGGATAAGAATGAAATAATCCAGGCCAGCCACAGACTGGAAATGGCAAAATTAGCAATTAAGGATAACCCTTTTTTTGAAGTAAGCGATATGGAGCTAAAAAGAGAAGGTTCATCCTACACCATTGATACTGTAAGAATATATAAAAATCTCTATAATATTGATCGTATGGGTCTTATCCTTGGAGCTGATTCACTTATTAATTTTGAAACATGGCGAAATTTCACGGACATATTTCCTCTGGTTGATATTTATGTTGCATCAAGACCTGATTCCGATGCCCAAACTCTGGAAAAAACTATTCAGAGATTTGAGAATGAATTTGAAGCAAAGATTAATAAATATTCTCTCAGAACAATGGATTATTCCTCTACAGAAATAAGAGACAGGATAAGTAAAGGCTTATCTATTAAATATCTTGTTCCACCTGCTGTAGAAGAGTATATTTATAAGGCGGAATTATATAATGATAATTGTGATGGGGATGTAAATGGAGATAAATGATATTATCGATCTACTTAGCAAAGAAATAGATTCACGAAGGCTGGAGCATTCGATAAATGTTATGAAGGTTTCGGAACAGATGGCCAGGCATTATGGGAGCGATGTAAACAAGGCAAGAATTGCAGCTATTCTTCATGATTGCGGAAAAAATTATAAAGGAAATGATGCTCTCGAATATATCAAAAAAATACCTTACATACCGGATGAAATAGAAAAAATTCAGCCTAAGCTGCTTCATGGGGTAATAGGAAAGCATTTGGCCATGACAAAATATAATATAGGCGACCAGGAGATTTTAGAGGCAATCCGATGGCATACTACAGGCCGTGCAGGGATGAGTGTCTTAGAAAAAATCATATATATTGCTGATTATATTGAGCCATTGAGAACCTTCGAGGGCATTGAAGAAATGCGAAGGCTGGCCTTCGTGGATTTGGACAAATGCATTGTGCATTGCTCTGAAAGTAGTATAAGATATGTTCTGAAAAAAGGTGTTCTGTTGCACGAAAAAACAGTTGAAACCAGGAATTATAGTTTGATGCTCGTTAATATGAATAGTATATAGTTTCATTTAGTGGGGGTGCTATTATGGAGTGGAATACATTTCAACTGAATAGTGATTTCTTTTTAACTGTATTATTAAGAGTATTGTTGTCCTTTATTCTTGGAGGAATAATAGGTTTTGAACGAGAGCATTCCAATAATAAGCCTGCAGGCTTCAGAACCCATATCCTTGTTTGTATGGGCGCTTGCCTTGTAGTATTAATATCTCATTTTTCAATTACTGCTTATGCCGGGAAAGCAAATATTGATCCAACCAGGATTGCGGGTCAGGTGGTAAGTGGAATAGGTTTCCTTGGCGCCGGTGCAATCATTCGTCACGGAGTATCGGTTAAGGGACTTACAACAGCAGCTAGCATATGGATTGTTGCCTGTGTCGGGTTGGCTTGTGGAGTAGGCTTTTATTCGGGAGCTATTATCGTCACTCTCGTTGTATGGACAGTTCTATGGTTCTTTAAAGGTATTGAAAGAATTATTTCGAACAGTAACAAGGTGAGAATAATTGAGATAGAAGGCCATGTTGATATTAAAGCCATACAACCCTTAAATGATGTTTTAACTGATTATAGCCTATCTATCAAAAGCATTGATATATTAGAGATAGCAAATACAACCAAGCAAAGAATAGTAATTAAATTAGGTGCTGCCAATAAAAAAATTGACATGGTTTCACTTTCAGCTAGAATAAAAGAAATTGAAGGGGTACTTAAGGTATCTATCTAAAAGGAGATGCTAATATTTTGAAAGAAGAAAAGAAGAGAAGCATTTTAAAAGAAATACTTGACTGGGTTTTGTTGATTCTAATTGCAATATTGATAACTTCCATTGTTCATAGCCAGCTTTTTGCACTTACCGAAGTAAATATGCAATCCATGATGGATACATTAGAACCCACAGACAGATTAGTTATGAGTAAGTTAGCATATGCTTCTTCCGAGCCCCAGAGAGGGGATATAATAATATTCTTGAATAGCGAGCCAGTAAACGGTATTTTTGGAAGGTTTTCGATTTATTTTTCTGATATATCTTTAAAGTTTAAAAAAGATTATAGGAATAACAGACTTATTAAGCGAGTTATAGCTATTCCTGGCGATACAGTTGAAATAATCGATAATGTTCTTTATGTAAATGACATAGCACAGGAAGAACCTTATGCAAGGATAGATCCCGACGAAAACATAGTTGTTAACGGGCAAATGGATAAAATTACTATACCGCCGGGTAAACTATTTGTTTTAGGGGATAACCGGAGATGGAGCATAGACAGCCGGAACTACGGTGTAATAGATCGTTCCTGGGTAGAGGGAAAGGCAGTATTCAGAATTGCCCCCTTTTCAAAGTTTGGAAAGATTAATGATTAATTCTTGTGAAGAAGAAAATGAAGCACGAAAACAGAATTCCCATACTTAAAATGTTAAGAGAATACAAGGAGAATATGCCTTTGCCCTTTCATATGCCGGGGCATATTCTTGGAAGAGGCCTTCTTGAGGAGTTCAGAGCCATAGGTGGTTTTGATATTACCGAAGTACCAGGCTCAGATTGCCTTCATGCTCCTGATGGCGTAATTAAAGACGCTCAAGAAGAGGCTTCTAGATGTTTTGGCGCAGATTTTTCATTCTTTCTTGTTAATGGATCTACTTCAGGGATTCAGGCTATGATACAGGCTGTTTTAGAGCCTGGAGGGAAACTGATTATTGGCAGGGATAGTCATGTTTCGGTTTTGAATACACTATCTCAGCTTAATGGCGAGCCTGTTTTTTTAATGCCTGAGATAGATAAAAAAACACAGATTCCATTGAGTATTACCCCAAGTATGTTAGAAGACGCCTGTAGAGCTAATCCTGATGCTCAGGGTATATTAATCACAAGACCTAATTACTATGGTATAGCTAAAAACCTTGATGAAATCGTTGAAATAGCCAATAAATTTAAAATGCCTCTTTTAGTAGATGAAGCTCATGGTGCCCATTTCATTTTCCATGAGGCCTTTCCAAGTCCATGTATGGGTTCAGGTGTAGATCTTTGTGTTCAAAGCTTGCATAAAACTTTGCCTTCCCTGACTCAGACAGCAATTCTGCATGGCAGAAATAACGGCAGGGTAGATAAGTCTATAGTAACCACTACCGCTTCTATGGTTCAAACAACCAGCCCGTCATATTTACTGATGTGCTCAATAGATATTGCCCGTTATATCATGCAGACACGGGGCCGTGATCTGTACAGTGAGCTAAAACTCCTTGTTTTTGACTTTGATAAAAAGCTTGAAGAACTATCCTGCATAAAAAGGGTTGCTCAGGATTTTCAGGGATATGATTCTGATTTTACAAGAATAGTATTAAGTTTCAAAGACACTGAATTAAGCGGATCCAATGCAGAGGAGTTTTTGAGAACCAGATATGGCATAGTTGCCGAAATGGCGGATTTATATCATGTTGTGTTGATTGTAACTCCCTTTCATACAACAAAGGATTTTGATAAACTATTATTAGCACTAAAGGACATCGACAAAAAATATGGAAAGGTTTCAAAAGCCGGAGACCAGAATTCTGAAGGCCCTGTGAATTATCCCGGCATTCCGGAAAAAGCTCTTCCTTTAAGAAGGGCAATGTTTTCTAAACATGAGGAAATACCGATATATAAATCACAGGGCAGCATCAGTGCCGGATATATAACTCCTTATCCGCCCGGAATACCTGTTGTATGTCCCGGCGAAATAATAAATGACAGCGTAGTGAGCTATATATCTGCATTATTAAAAGAAAACCACCCTGTGCATGGTGTAAAAAACGGCGGGGTAAAGGTAGTTGAAATATGATTAATGAATTGCTCATTAGGAGGAGAAGAATCATTGAAGGGTAAGCTTATTATTATAGAAGGAGTGGACTCAAGCGGAAAGGCTACTCATACAAAGCAGCTTTATGAGCGCCTTGTAAGAGAAAACTACAATGTTAAAAGGGTTGAGTTCCCTAATTACAGCTCAGATTCATCTGCCCTGGTAAAAATGTATCTGAAGGGTGATTTCGGGAGTAGGCCCGAGGATGTGAATGCCTATGCTGCTTCAACCTTTTTTGCAATAGACAGATATGCCTCCTACAAAACAATATGGAAGCGATTCTACGATGATGGTGGTATTGTAATTAGCGACAGATACACCATGTCAAATATGATACATCAGGCCTCTAAAATAAAGGAGGACTCAGAAAAAAAAGCATTTCTGGAATGGCTGTGGGATTTGGAGTTTGTTAAGCTAGGGATACCTGTGCCTGATTGCGTAGTATTTCTGGACATGCCGCCAAAGCATGCCCAGCTTCTGATGAAGGAAAGAAATAATAAAATAACCGGACAAAAAGAGAAGGACATACACGAGAACGATACTCAGTATTTAATTGATTCCTACAACAATGCCTGCAGTATTGCAAAAGCATTTAACTGGAACTATGTTGCCTGCACTGAGAACGACAAAATACGCGATATTAAAGCTATTCACGAGGATATCCACACAATAGTCTTGAAGGCTATTACTTAGTACTGGGGGGGTAGTTAGTATGAGTATCAGAATTAACGGAAACTCGGGTAGAAAGCCACAAAAAATCACTGGACCTGTTGATAGGGACGTTAAGAAGGTTACCGAAAAAAATAGTCTGCAATTTAGTACTCATATGGATAAAAACTATTCCGATAACCAGGAGGAGAGGTTAAAAAAGAAGGCTCTGGAGATAGAAAAACAGGGGAAACGTTTGGGGAAGCACATCGATGTGGCAGAGCTTAAGGCTTATAAGCGATTGGTTATGGAATTCTTAGATGAGGCTGTCCGGGGGTCGACAAGCTTTTCTAAGGACAGCTTTTTGGACAGAAGGGGCAGACACAGAGTATTTGCCTCTATCAAGATTATCAACGAAAAGCTCGAACAGCTGACCAAAGATGTGTTAAGCTCTGAAAAGGATAACCTGACTATTCTAGGAAGAATTGAAGATATCAGGGGGTTAATTTTAGACCTTGTGCTATAGATTATACCTTTTCTCCTCAACAAATGTCTCAGCCAATCACAACCTGTCTGTAAAGGAGAACATCAATGGAATTCATTGGTCAATCTTCTATAGTTGAAGATTTTGGGAATAAAATAAAAAACAATAAGCTTGGACACGCATATATACTTACAGGAGAGCCCGGTATAGGGAAAAGAACATTAGCTCGTTATTTGGCCAAAACTATTCTGTGCACTGACAGGAAAGAGAATCAGGCTCCCTGCGGTAATTGCAGAGCCTGTAAAACCTTTGATGTAAATGTAAACCCGAATTTTACTGTGGTAAGACATGAAACCAGAAGTATAGTAATTAAACAAATAAGGAATATGCTGGAGGACATCGAAATCAGGCCTTCAGAAGGTAAAAAGGTATATATTATAGAGGAAGCCGACAGAATGACAACTCAAGCCCAGAACTGTATCTTAAAGACCTTGGAAGAGCCTCCCCCTTATGCAGTAATAATTCTAACAACAGCTATTTATGATTCACTTTTAATTACAATAAAGTCCCGAGCAGTGCAGGTTAGCTTAAAGCCCTATTCTTTAGACGAAATGCGTGAAATTCTAAATGTAAACCGAATCAGCTTTGCTGATAAAGAGTATCTTCTTTCGTTAAGTCAGGGTATTCCAGGGAAAGCTATTAATCTTATTGATGATAAGGACTTTGAGGAAAGCCGTAATAAAGTCATGAGCTTTTTATTTGATAATAGCACCATGTCTGCAATGGAGTTTAATAAATATCTTTCTGATAATAAAGAGGCATTTTCTACCTGTATGGATATCATTGACTCTGTGTATCATGATGCACTTATGGTATTGTATTCTATAGAGGATGGGTTGATTAATCCTGACAAAAAAGATAATATAATAAAGTATGCTAATGAGCATAGTACCTATTCTATAATGCAAAAAATATCAAGGATACAAGAAATACGGTTGAATTTAAAGAGGAATTTAAACTATCAGCTTGCTGTAGATATAGTTACACTCGAAATTTAGTATATTTTCCAAGGAGGAAAATTGATGGTAAATGTTGTAGGAGTCCGCTTCAGAACAGCGGGTAAAATATATTACTTTAATCCATGCGATTTAGAATTAGACAAGGGCGACAAAGTAATTGTTGAAACTGCCAGAGGAATTGAGTGTGGAACAGTAGTGGTTACAAATCGTCAGGTGGTTGATGAGGAGGTAGTGTCACCATTAAAAAATGTTATCCGCAAGACAACCGAAGAGGATTTAAAACAGGTTGAGGAAAACAAGAAGAAGGAAATAGAAGCTTTTGATATCTGTTTAGAAAAAATAAAAAAACATAATCTTGAAATGAAACTGATTGATGTTGAATACACATTTGACAATAATAAGGTTCTGTTCTATTTTACTGCAGATGGACGAGTAGATTTCAGAGAGCTTGTAAAAGATTTAGCCTCTGTTTTTCGCACCAGAATTGAGCTTAGACAGATTGGAGTCAGGGATGAAGCCAAGATGATGGGGGCCTTAGGGAATTGCGGAAGGGAATTGTGTTGCAGCACGCATCTTGCAGAATTCCATCCAGTATCAATAAAAATGGCCAAAGAACAATCTTTATCCCTTAATCCCTCAAAGATTTCCGGAACCTGCGGCAGACTGATGTGCTGTCTAAAGTATGAGCATGAGGCCTATGAGAGCCTTTTAAAGAAATCACCAAAGCTAGATGCCATTGTTCAGACTCCTGATGGTCAGGGGACAGTGGTCTATGTGGATCTTTTGCGAGAAAGAGTAAAGGTTAAGCTGGATTTAGAGCAGGATACAGATATAGTCGCATACTCTATAAAAGATATTAAGATTGTAAAGGATGCCGTAAGGGATAATGATCCCGAGGATCATCTCCTTGAGGAATTAAAAGATCTTGAGGACTAACGCAGGGGTAACAAAGGGGGACGGTTCTTTTTGTGCTACTTCCTTTGCTTTTTCTGTTTTGTCAGTAGTGTGTACAATATACAGTTTCATATTGACAATGGAGAGTTCTTGGTATAGGATAATTTTGAATTATTAAATGTTTAACCATAATCGGGAGGTGTATTAGGTGGCATATTTTATTAACGACGATTGCATCAGTTGTGGTGCTTGTGAACCCGAATGCCCTGTTAGCTGCATATCAGAGGGTGATAGCAAATACATAATTGACGAAGATTCTTGTATTGACTGTGGTTCATGTGCTGAGGTTTGTCCTGTAGACGCACCGCAGCCAAAATAATATTGTTAAGAAATAAAGGAGTCAAGCAAGCTTGACTCTTTTTTCATAAGGGGAATTCTTATGGGCTTTACATTGTTATCTGATGAAACACTGGATGATTTACAGCTTAAGGGATTGTTTATCATCCAGAAAAAGAATACCTTCCGTTTTGGTACAGATGCTGTTTTACTGTCAAGCTTTGTTGCCAGCCACATGAGATATAAAAAAAAGACCAGTATAGTTGACATGGGTACAGGAACAGGCATTATTCCTATCCTTCTTTCAGCAAAAACAGAGGCAGATCAAATCGTAGGCCTGGAAATTCAAAAGTCCATTGCAGATATGGCTAAAAGAAGTGTAGAGGGTAATGATCTGGAGAACAGAATTACAATAATAAATGGGGATATCAGGAAGGCAAAGTCTATTCTTGGCCCGGTATCTAATGATATAGTAGTTTCAAACCCTCCCTATACCAAGGTCAATAGTGGATTTATAAATGCTGATGACGGCAAAACCGTTTCCAGGCATGAGGTGTGCTGTACCCTGATGGATTTACTTCAAAGCAGTTTTTCTCTGCTAAAGCCTCAGGGGGAATTCTTTATGGTGCACAGACCCGAAAGACTGGCAGATGTAATTGATTCTATGAGAAGGGTAAAAATTGAGCCCAAAATACTCAGGATGGTCAGCCCCAAGGTCGGAAAAGCGCCTATGCTAATTCTGGTTAAGGGAATAAAGAATGCTAATCCGGGACTAAAGATCTTGCCTGAGCTTATATTGTACCATGAAAAGGGAGACTACACCGAAGAGGCCAGACTGATGTATTCAATGGGATTAGAGTCGGAATAAAGAGGTATGTATTATGAGTAAAATAAATATTTCTGCTCCTTTGACATTAGATATGGTGAAAACCTTAAAAGCCGGTGATCAGGTTTTAATATCAGGAACATTATATACTGCTAGGGATGCCGCCCATAAGAGAATGATTGAGCTCCTTGAGCAAGGTAAGCCCTTGCCCTTTGATATAGAGAATCAGATTATATATTATGTTGGACCTTGCCCGGCGCCAGAGGGCAAAATAATTGGATCAGCAGGTCCTACCACAAGCTATCGTATGGACGCATATGCTCCAATGCTAATTGAATGTGGTCTAAAAGGAATGATAGGCAAAGGCTTGAGGGATGATAAGGTTGTAGAAGCCATGAAGAAATTTGGAGCCCTTTACTTTGGTGCTATCGGAGGAGCTGCAGCATTAATCTCATCATGCATTATAAATCAGGAAATCATAGCCTTTGAGGATTTAGGAACTGAAGCTATTCGGCGAATAGAGGTAAAGGATTTTCCGTGTTTTGTGGTTATTGATGCACAGGGAAGGGATATATACAAAGAAGGAAGACAGAAATATCAAATAGTAGGATGATGATTATATGAAAGAATTTAGTTTTGATAAGAGAATCAATATTTTCTGCGGTCATTATGGGAGTGGGAAATCAGAAATATCAGTTAATGCTGCCTTTATGTTAAAGGAGAAAGCTTCGAAGGTATTAATGGCAGATATGGATGTGGTAAACCCTTATTATAGAAGTGCCGATGCCAGAAAAGCTCTTGAAGACGAGGGCATTAAGGTTGTGGCACCATTATTTGCGAATACCAATGTAGATGTTCCTGCAATAGGACCTGAGATTTCTATAGGCCTTAAGGATAAAAGTCATAATGTAATTATTGATGTAGGTGGGGACGAGGACGGATCAAGAGTTCTAGGCCGTTATTACCACGAAATCGTAAAAAATGAATATGATATGTTTTTTGTGTTTAATCGTTCAAGGCCAATGACAGTAAATTTTGAAGAAACATTATCATACATCAGAGAAATTGAAGCTGCTTCCAGGCTAAAGATTACCGGGTTGATTAATAATACACATTTTCTTGATCAGACGACCGTTGAAGATATTATGTACGGTCTGGAGCTTGCGCAGGAAATAAGTCAAGAGACATTAATACCAATCAGGGCAACCTGCGTTATGGAGGGACTTGAAAAGCAGCTTGAGGGGGAGCTGGATCATCCTCTCATGGTGCTTCGAAAACGCTTAAGTCTTCCTTTTTAAAGCCGGTTCTCCCTGTTTTTTCACCTAATTAATTCTAATGATACCATCATCAAAACCCCTGATATTCAGGGGTTTCACTTTGCCATTCACAAATCACCCTTAGGGTGATTGTGAAAATATCAAAAGCCATATAACATTATATATGGCTTTTAAATATGGTTCTTAAGCACTTTTCCCATATTTCAATCCATCACTATATTAGTTAAGTCAATTATTTGTAATATTATTCTGTAGTGGGTCATATAAGAATCAGTAAAACTCTGATTTTTTATCTAAGGAATTACTAATCAGTATTATTTCAAGCATGGAGGTCTCAGTCACATGAAAATAGTAAAAAAGAATATAGTTTTATTAATTATGATTCCTATA
>JAAYTU010000111.1 GCA_012523705.1 Clostridiaceae bacterium | reverse complement strand
TTTTATTAATTAAAGGGGAAGTTAACCATGGCTAATACTTTAAGGGAATTATCTCTAACTTTAGGATTAAAAAATTATGGTGCATACTATTATGGAGACTATCAGGGATATGTAGTTACCTTGACAGAAAAGCTTACAAATATCATTCTTAGTATTGCTATTACATTTCCAAATGATGACGTGAAAGCTGATTCAATCAGAGGTTTTGTTGAGAATTATAAGAGAACTTACAATTTAGTTGATTATACTATTAACCATTCAAGTATTTCTATGACCATTAATGATTCAGCTAATGCCAGGGATAAGCTGCTACAGCTTTTGAATAAAACCGTCGGAATGCTTGAGTACAATAAAGTACCTGGAAACGATGTGTGCTATTTTTGTGAAAAAAAGCTTCAGGATAATTATGTTAAAGCACAGATTGAAGACGCCTTTGTAAATATGCATGACAAATGCGTTGATGAGTTATCGAGAATAGCAGAAAAGGAGCGCAATGATTATATTGCAGGTAAAAAGAATTACGGCAGAGGTTTTATTGGTGCTTTAATCGGGGGACTGATCGGAACTATCCCATGGATAATAGTAGATATGCTTGGATTCATAGTTGGAATTCTCGGGGCATTAATTGGATATGCTGCTAAATTTGGATATGAAAAGCTAGGGGGCAAGCCACGTAAAGGCAAAGCATGGATTCTTGGAATAGTAGTGTTATTCTGTATTATATTTGCCCAATTTGCTTCGACGGCTATTACTTTAGTTATGGAAACAAGTGCAACTGGATATAGTCTGGGAGATCTTATTACTACGACTGCAGAACTTATAGCATATAGCTCTTCACTTCGCCGTAGTATGATCATCAATATTGTAATCGGTATTGTATTCGCTGGTGCTTCACTTGCAAAAACATTTACAGCAGTAATATTGGAAGGTTCAAGTGGATTTGTTAATGTCAAAAAGCTGACAGGGATTATGTAACACAATACAATACAAGCATAATGCTTTATGGAACAAAAAAATAAGGGACAGTTCTGCTAGACACAGAACCGTCCCTTAAATTATTGTCTTACAAAAAATCAGCCGAGCTTTGGCCCTTTTTCTTCAACAGGGGCTTTTTTCTTATCCCCTATGCCTAACAATATATTGAGTATAATTCCAAAGATTGCGGCTCCAGCCACACAGGGAACCTCAAGCCCGAAAAATGGTATGTTTCCACCAAATGCGAATTGTCCGCCTAACCCTATTATCATGATAGTAGCTATTAATGCTATGTTCTTTGAACTAAAGAGGTCAACTTTCTTCTCAACCATGATGGCAATACCTTGTGCCGCTATAGCACCGAAGAGGTATATTTCCAAGCCACCAATTACAGCTGTTGGAATAGCATAAATGGCATTGATAAGAGGTGTAAAGCATGAGATTATCATGGCGATTATTGCAGCGGCTATTAGCACTGGTATCGAGAATACTCTTGTAATAGCCATTGCACTGATATTCTCACCATAGTTTGTTCCTGCAGGACCTCCAATAAAGCCTGCAACAATGTCTCCGATACCGTCGCCTATAAGATTATGGCCAAGCCTGTCAGCTATATCATATTTCTTACCGGATTTCTTTTTCTTTGCTAAATCGTTTACATAAATGTCAAGCTGATAAACATGGGCTGTTGATTCAGGTATTGTTGCAATAGCTATTGGCATAAGAGCAGCTACAGCAGCCCAGTTTGGGATTGGTAATGTAAATATTGGTAATGCAAAGAAGCCACTGTTTGCTGTCTCAGGCAATACCTTAAAAAGATTTATTCCTGTAGTGAGATTTATTATGAAGGCTGTCAAACAACCAAGTGCTGGACCCAAAAGCAGAGGAAGTTGCCCTAAAAAGCCTTTAAAATGTACGGAGAATAAAATAGTTGATAATAATGTAACAAGAGAAACAATCCAGGCCATGTTATTTGCAAGAGCAGTTTGTGCTTCAGGAACATTAATTGCATTGGCAAATGATTGTGCATCAGTCAGGGCAGTACCTGCAAGAGTAAGTCCTATAACCATTGCAATAGGTCCTGTAATTGATGCAGGAAGAATTTTCTCAATAGAGTCTCTGCCAAACCGTTTAATTATCAGGCCTGCGGCTATTGATATCAAACCGGACATTACAATACCGAACTGAGCAATTGCTATTCTTTCATTCAGCGTATTTCCTGCCAATGCCTCGGATGCCATTAAACTGCCTATAGCAGCTACATAAGAGAAACTTGAGCCATAGTAAAGCGGAATTTTTCTACCGGTTACAAGAATAAAACAGATTGTTGCAAGTCCGCTAGCGAAGATTGTTGTTGAGATATGAAAGCCTGTGATAATAGCAACTGCAACCGTGGCAGGGAACATTACTATTACCTGCTGTATAGCATAGAGAAGAAGCTTCCATATCGGCGGCCTTTCATCGGGAAGATAGCCGATTTGTTGTTGGTTTTTTGACATGATAAGAATCCCCCTTGGTATAAAATTTTAAATTGGTTAAGTTCCAAATGAAAACTGAGTAATGAAATCTTGTAATGCATTGCCAAACTTTATCTTTTAAATTGTAGCATTCAGGTTTTAGTAATGCAACATAAAAAGCAGAGTTTCGGCATTATTTTATTTTGTTATACAATCAAACAAAAGATATTATTACAGCTGATTAACATGTTGTACCATCATAAAATTAAGGGTATTATTTATATATTATGATATTTTTAAGGGTAAATAATAATGAAACATGTCAATGAGGTCGTAAAAGAATTCGAAAAACAAAACAAGTGGGCAATATTAGACGCTTAAGCATAAATGCTTCAGTTAATACACAAATAACATTATAAAAGGAGAAGAAAATTGAAAAAACTCATATCTTGGAATGTAAACGGATTTAGAGCAGTATTGGGGAAAGGCTTTTTAGATTTTTTTGATGAGAAGAAGCCGGACATTTTATGCTTACAGGAGATCAAGCTTTCTGAAGGCCAGCTTGATTTTGAACTAGAGGGATATGAAGCTTACTACAACTACGCCGAGAAGAAAGGTTACTCAGGCACAGCTGTCTTTACAAATGTAAAACCCATAAATGTTACATATGGAATAGGAATAGATAAGCATGACCATGAAGGACGAGTTATTACTCTGGAGTTTAAGAAATGCTTTTTAGTAAATGTATATACTCCAAATTCCCAAAGAGGTTTAGAAAGATTATCCTACAGAATGGAATGGGAAGATGATTTCAGGGGATATCTCTTATCCCTGAATAAAGAAAAGCCTGTGATAGTATGTGGAGATTTAAATGTTGCCCATACCGAAATTGATCTTAAAAACCCGAAGACTAATCGTCGAAACGCAGGATTTACCGATGAAGAACGAAATAAGTTTACAGAGCTACTGGAAGCCGGGTTTATTGATACATTCCGCTACTTCTATCCAGATATAACGGGAGCCTATACATGGTGGTCCTATATGTTTAATGCCCGAAAGAACAACGCCGGGTGGCGTATAGACTACTTTTGCGTGTCCGAATCATTAAAGGATAATACACATGACGCCATTATTCATTCCGATGTCATGGGCTCGGACCATTGTCCTGTTGAGCTTCTGACAGACGCCGATATATTCTGACATAAGACAGGGAACCGTCCCCTGTACTAATTCCCTTTTCCTGTGAATAAAATAGATTGTCCTAGTATTTATTCATAGGGAGAGTGGAGTATACATATGGAAACTGCCCAACGCACATTTGTCTTTGATGATATAAAGAAAAGTATCTACGGACTTACTGAATCAGAAGCAGGAAAAAATCTGGAGACCTATGGCAGGAATGCTTTAAAAAAACAAAAGAAAAGCACCTGGCTAAAACTGTTAGTCTCTCAATTCACAGACCTAATGATAATAATCCTTATCGCTTCTTCAGTCATATCATTTTTCCTCGGTGAGAACAGTGAGGGTATTGCAATTCTGGCAATTGTAATACTTAATGGTTTGCTTGGATTCTTCCAGGAAATGAAGACCGAAAGGGCTATGGAAGCCTTGATGAATATGGCTGCTCCCCATGCCAAAGTAATCCGCGATGGCTTGATAAAGGATATCCCCGCCGATATGGTAGTACCAGGAGATTTAATACTTGTTCAGGCTGGTGACAGGGTCTCAGCCGATAGTGTGCTTATAGAAGCAAGTTCATTGTTTTGCGATGAGTCCATGCTGACAGGCGAGTCTTTGCCTGCAGCAAAAAGAGAAATAGACGAAAGAAAAGCAAGAACCAGCGGTGTTACAAGTAAAAACCTTCTATATATGGGCAGTCTGGTTACAAACGGTACAGGAAAGGCAGTTGTAGTGGCCACCGGAATGAATACAGAGATGGGAAAAATTGCCGGAATGATTGAAACTGCAGGAGTAGAGGAGACTCCACTGCAAAAACGCCTGGAGAAGCTTGGTGAATTTATAGTAATTCTATGTCTTGTAATCTGTGCGCTGGTATCTCTAATTGGCATTATTAGAGGAGAGCCAATCATACAAATGTTCCTTGCTGGTATAAGCTTAGCTGTGGCAGCAGTTCCCGAAGGTCTTCCGGCAGTTGTTACTATTGCACTTGCTATAGGGGTGAGGCGTATGGTTCAGAGAAATGCGCTGATAAGAAGGCTTCCAGCCGTTGAGACTCTGGGCTGCGCCACTGTAATATGCTCTGATAAAACCGGGACTCTTACAGAAAATCGTATGACTGTTGTTGCGGCATATGTATCAAAGAATAGCTATAATCTTCAAAGAAACAGAGAGGGTAAGCTGTCGGTTTTTAAAGATGGCAGGGAGATTCATCAGGATAAGGCTCAGGGCCTTGGCCTGATGCTCAAAATTGGAATTATCTGCGGAAATACTCATGTAATTAACCATGATAACAGTCATGGATTAGATATTGAAGGCGATCCTACAGAGGTAGGATTAGCAAGAGCAGCAATTGATTCGGGTTTAGACAAGGACTATATTGATTCATGTTACAGGAGGGTCAGGGAGATTCCCTTCGATTCAGAAAGAAAGCTCATGTCGGTTATCTGCAAAACCAAAGCAGGAGATTATTTTCTTTTCGCAAAGGGTGCTCCTGAAATAATTCTGGGAAAGAGTAACCGTATCTTGCTAAACAACAGGGAAAGAAATATTTCATATGATGATAAAGAAAAATTGTTGACAGAAACTCGCGAAATGAGCTCTCGGGCTTTGAGGGTAATGGGTTTTGCATACAAAAAAATAGAACAACATGCATTATGGAAGGATAATCTTGAGGATGATTTTGTTTTTGTTGGGCTATCAGGTATGACTGATCCTCCAAGAAAAGAAGCCCTCGAGGCTGTATATAACTGTCGGCGAGCTGGTATAAAAACCATCATGATTACAGGTGATCATAAAGAAACAGCCAAGGCTGTAGCAAGAAGCCTTGATATTTTCCGCCCTGGTGATATTGTTCTTACTGGTGTCGAGATGGATCAGATGAGCGATAAGGAATTGGAAAAAATCTGCCCTAAAGTTACTGTTTATGCGCGTGTTTACCCAAAGCATAAGCTGAGGATAGTGAGAGCCCACAGAAAAAATGGTCATGTTGTAGCAATGACCGGCGATGGCGTTAATGACGCACCTGCCGTCAAGGATGCTGATATTGGAATCGCTATGGGGAAGTCAGGTACCGATGTAACCCGTGAAGCTGCAGCCATGATACTGATGGATGATAATTTTTCAAGTATAGTTGCGGCTGTTGAAGAGGGAAGAAATATCTACTCAAATATCCGTAAATTTATTAGATATCTTCTGTCCTGTAATGTTGGAGAGGTTTTGACCATGTTCCTGGCATCGCTGGCAGGCTTACCTATTCCGCTATTGCCCGCACAAATATTAATAGTTAATCTGGCTACAGACGGATTGCCAGCCATTGCTCTCAGCATGGAACCCGGTGAACCTGACATAATGAAACAGCCTCCCAGATCACCAAAGGAAAGTATATTCGCTCACGGTCTTTCTGCTGCAATTACTATAAGGGGCATACTAATTGCGGTTTCGACGCTGGCCAGCTTTTTGATTGTTTTTTCTAACAGCAAAAGCATTGCAACAGCTCGTACCTGTGCCCTGGTAACATTGGTGGTTTCGCAATTAATTCATGTATTCGAATGTAAATCTGAGAGAAAAGGATTATTTGAAATAAACATCTTCTCGAATATGTATTTGCTCCTGGCCGTAATCAGCTCTGTACTTATGCTATGTGCCGTTATCTATGTTCCCTTCCTTATGCCTGTTTTCGCAACGGTGCCCCTTAAGCTGCATGAATGGTTGATTGCAGGTGGAATAAGTCTTCTTGTTCCAATACTCTTTAGTATATTAAGAAGTAGACGGGG
>JAAYTU010000110.1 GCA_012523705.1 Clostridiaceae bacterium | reverse complement strand
TATGACCGAAAAAAGAATTTTAATAGCAGACAGAAAGGGGTTTACCGGAAGGAAAATCCAGTATATCACTATTCCTTATGGCAGTATAACATTATATAAAGTAGGTCTTGTGGGAGGCTTAGATCTAGATGCCGAAATACTCCTCAATCTCAGGGGAAATGTAAAAATCCAGCTAAGGTTCCTGAGAAGCAAGGAGATGAAGGACAGCATCCAAAAAGCGTATTCCATTATCACACAATACTTTATCTGTAACAGAAACAGGTAAATGATTCGTCTTTTATGTTTTAGAAATAATAATCTTCTGGACTATGTCAGCAACGTCCTCGCACTTATCCAAGGCCCCTTCAAGCTGATGATAAAGGAGGTTCCAGATAATAATCTTCTTTGCGTCGCTTTCAGATTCGAAGAGATTTCTCATAGCATTTCTATAAGTTTTATCCCCCGCCTCTTCAATGTTATTTATTTCAATAATCAACTGATTTATTTTATCAAAGTCTTTTTTATAATTCTTGAAGATTCTGGTCAGCTCTTCAAGCTTGATACATGCATCTACAATAAGGCTGATAAAGGTTTTAGCCGCATCGTTTACTTCCCTGACACCCATCATATATGTGTGATTTGCAACTGAATCTATACTGTCTGTAATATTTTCAATTTCTTTTAATATTTCCAGAATATCAGAACGATCTATTGGAGTAATAAAGGCCTCTTCAACATGCTTTAAGCATTGATGAACATGAATATCGGCCTCATGCTCGATTGATTTAAGATTCTGAAGTTCATTATAATCTACTATACCGTCTTCATAAGCTTTCTTTAAAGATTCTGCAGCTTTTTTTGCAAAGGACGCCGATGTTTCAAAAAGCTTAAAAATATCAACTTCTTTTTTATTGGAAAACAGTCCCATAGTAATCCTCCCCACTCAGAAAATAAAATTAAATAATTTAGCCATAACAAAACCTAATGCAAGACATGCCGGAAAGGTCAAGGCCCATGCAATAAGCATTTCTTTAACAATATTCCAGTTTACATTGGACAATCTTCTGGCTGCACCTGCACCCATTATTGCTGTACCTTTGGCGTTGGTAGTACTCAAGGGTATACCCAGGACAGTAGCACCAATCATACATGCTGATGCACCTATTTCGGCAGAAAAGCCTTGGTACTTTTCAAGGCTTACCATGTCCATTCCCATTGTTTTTATTATTCTATTTCCACCAATTGAAGTTCCGACAGCCATCAAAACAGAAACAAGGAGCATAACCCAAAGCGGTATTACAAAAGAATCTCCCATAGGATATACGCCTCCTACGGCAAGGGCAAGGGCAAAAACTCCCATAAATTTTTGTCCATCCTGAGCACCATGACTGAAGGCCATAAGGGCAGCCGATGCAATCTGTCCCCAAGAAAAGAAGGTATTGGCCTTACGCCTGTTAACTCCTCTGAATACTGAGGCAACAGCTTTTGTCATTAAAAAGCCTGCTATAAATCCTAATACTGTTGCTACTACAAGGCCGATAAGAACCAGCTTAAACTCTTCCCAGTTAAACGCTTCAACGCCTCTGAGTGCCATACCCGCACCCATCAAGCCTGCAATCAGAGCATGGCTTTCGCTTGTGGGAATGCCATATCTCCATGCTGATACAGCCCATATGACAATAGAAAGTTGTGCTGCTGCTAAAGTGATAAGTGCATCCTGGCCTGTACCAATATTAACAATATTAGCCGTTGTATTGGCAACTGCGGTACCGGTAAGAAAAACCCCGGCCAGATTAAATATGGCGGCTAACAGAATTGCTGCCTTAGGACTTAATACTCTTGTTGAAATAACAGTGGCAATCGCATTAGGGGCATCCGTCCATCCATTAACAAAAACCGAGGCACATACTAATAGCAAAACAATGGCTAAGAAGATCATAGACTTCCCCTTTCGACATCTTTATAGATCTTTTCAAAACATTTTACATTATATCAAAAGTGTTTTTAGAGCACAAGACAGGGGATGGTTCTGTGTCTTGCGGCCCCCTGTCTTGCTGGCATATTATTGTTTTAATTCTTCATGTCGCTTTATCTTCTTTGTTGTTGTTTTAATAAATTCCTCTTCCTGAAGAGTAATTTCTTTAACATGCTTATAGTTTGTCATGGCTCGATTAATATTCTTAACTTCATTTTCAATAATCTTTTCTACGGGCTCATCCTTAATCTGATTTTGTTCTTTATCTTCTTTGATTTTGTCTATATCAGGAACAATTTTTGCACAAATTACTGTATCACCATCGGATTGACCTTTGCCATAAACCAGGGACTCTTTAATATACAGGCTTCTGTTTAATAAAGTTTCAATTTCCTCCGGGAAAACATTCTTGCCGTTTCCGGTTATGATTACATTCTTTTTACGGCCTGTAATGTGAACAAATCCGTCTTCATCTATAAAGCCACTGTCCCCTGTATAAAACCATCCGTCCTTAATAACCTCTGCTGTGGCCTCAGGGTTTTCGTAATATCCTAACATAACACTGGGACCCGTGCATTTTATTTCACCGATTCCGTCCTCATCGGGATTGTCAATTTCGAGCTGAAGGTTAGGCATTGGTAAGCCTGCAGCCTCATCCTTATAGAATTTATCACGATTTAAAGCCACTATGGGCGAACACTCAGTAAGTCCATAGCCTTGTACGAGGGAAATGCCTAATTCTCTGAAGCCCTTGGCTATCTGAGGGTCAATAGCTGCAGCTCCACTGATAAACAATCTCATATGACCACCCAGGCCCTCGTGAATCTGCTTAAATAATTTAGCACGAATATCAATACCTATTTTTCTTAAGGAATTACTGAGCTTAATTGCGAACCTTATCTTTTTCTCGCCCTTTGCCTTTACTGCCTGGTGCATTATCTGCCTGTACATGGATTCAAAAACCAGGGGCACTCCCAGCATGATAGTCGTCTTAGATTCTTTAAGATTCTTCACTATATGGCGCAGTCCTTCACAATAGGCAATGGTACAGCCTCTGTACAGCTGACATAAAAAACCGCATGTGCACTCATAGGTATGGTGTATAGGAAGTATTGACAAGAAGATATCCTTTTCATCAATATACAGCATGGAGCACATACCCATAAGATTTTCGGCTATGTTTTTATGCGATAGCATTACAGCCTTAGCGGTGTCAGTGGTACCCGAGGTGAATAGAAGCATGTTCATAGCCTCAACATCAATTTGAGCATCAACAAACTCCCGGTTTCCTTCTTTTAATAGCTCATGACCCTTTTGTAAAAGCCTATGGAAGGATAAAAACTTGCCTTCATCCTCTTCCTTATCCATACTGATAAAATACTGTAATGAGGTTGCTTTTTGGGCAAGGGGCTCTATTTTATCCTTAATACTCTCAGAATAGATAATAGCAATTGCTCCAGAGCGTTCTAACAACAACTCGATTTCATTTGCAGGAAGCTCTTTATCCAGAGGAACAACAACGCCTGTACCATTAACCGTTGAAAGATATGAAATAGACCATTCATAACGATTCTCACCTATCAAAGCAATTCTTTGATTCTTAAGCCCAAGATCAATAAACGCTGTTCCCATGGCATTAACATCCGATTTATACTGATTATAGGAGATGGGAACATATTCAGAACTGCCCTTCGGCTTTGACAGAAAAGCTGCCTTATCTCCATATATCTCCACACTGGAGTAAAGCATGTCCTTTAAATCCTTAATAGGTCTAACTTCATATAATTCACCATTTTTCATTGTAAACTTCCCTCCGACATAAAAGAATGTGTCCTGCAAAAAACTGTTAAAAAACATTTTGCTATTACGGTTATTATATATCATAGCCAGAAATATTGAAACATGAACTTCCTAAGTTAATGCAATCATCTTTTATAATCGGAAAGGAACTTGTCTTACTTGATTTGGGGGTTAATTTTGTTCTTAGGCTCATGATAGCTGTTTAGTCTATATTCGGCGGGGCCTTCAAGTACATTGCCCCTGTAATCAAATCTTGATCCGTGGCAGGGACAGTCCCATGACTTTTCCTGAGAATTCCATTTAAGCTCACAGCTCATGTGGGGGCAGGTTGTATCTACAAGAAAAATATTATCTTCCTCATCCCTGTAGTATCCGCAGCGTTTTCCGTTAATATTTACTATAACACCGGTTCCCTTTTCTTCAGGAAGCTCGGTCTCACCAAGTGTAAGCTTTCCGGCAATCCATTGAACAGCCATATCAGCGTTTTGCTTAATGAAGTTAACAGATAGGATGTCCATAACCCTTAATTGTGCAAATAAGTCCTTATACTCTGAATCGCCCGTCAGAATCAAATCTTTAATAAGCATTGCTGCACTGATGCCATTGGTAAGTCCCCATTTTTTAAAGCCTGTAGCAATATAGATATTCTTGTAATCAGAGTTAATGTATCCTGCATACGGCACATAGTCATGTGGTATATAATCCTGAGCCGACCATTGATATTTTACTTCCTCAGCATTAAACACTTTTTTTGCATAGTCCATAAGCCTTTGATAATGATTGCCATCCTTATGACCAACCTTATGATTTTCACCAGAAATCATCAAAATCTTTTCCTC
>JAAYTU010000109.1 GCA_012523705.1 Clostridiaceae bacterium | reverse complement strand
TGTCTGGTAAGTACTTCAAGAAATCTTCCTGTACTTTTGTAAATGAAACATCTACCGTGTTGTTAAAAAATTGATACGCATTATCATTATAATATTTAATAGTTACGTCATTGTTTTTTTGCTTGTCCAACAACTACCACCATCCTCTCATATAACATTTTACTATCGTTCAAACTCTAATATCGGAAGTATTATTGGCGCCTCACTTTCCATTCCATCTTCTTGCCAATACAAAATATAATCCACATTTGCGCCAACTGGCCGATATCCCTTTTGTAAATAGCCTTGTATTTCTTTTTTAAAACGTTCTGAAAAATACAGGACACGGTTATCATTCAGATCCAAACAACCAGATTCATCTACTTTAAGTTTATCCCCACTCGATAATTTACCAACAAGATGTTGTATCCTATAAAAGTACGATAGATAAAGATCCCTATGACGTAATTGCTTTACTATGGTGCTTAATTCTTCTATATGATTATTCTTATATGAATAATCACATCCCTCCACCATTCCATATTTACTATTCCTCTGAACTGATAAGAAGTTACTGTTATAGTGAATTGCCAAACTCTTTCTAGCTCTAGTCATCCCTACATATAATAATCTTTTATTCTCATCAGTATTCAAATAGTAGTCCCTAAGTAATAAGACAACATGATCAAATTCCCATCCTTTAGATTTGTGAATAGTGGCTACTGTAGCTATTCCTTGATTTTGATCATAAAAGTCTTCCTCATTAGATTCCATCAAATAGTTCATAAAATCAGATATATACTTTTGATTAGAATTGGTGAATTCAAAATCCTCTAATAACCTTATACATAAGGGCAAATTCTTAGTATTATTATACTTGCCAATCAGCTTCTTCTTTGCCATGACCCAATTATCATTTGAAATTATATGACTTTCCTTAGTCAATTTAAGCTGGTTTATAAAATACCGTATTTCAACAAGGCTTTCTAGCCTAAAACTTTCATTACTCTGTATAATCCTAGTTCTAATGCCATTCCTTTTTAATATTGATGCTAACTGCAAGGCCTCCTCATTTGTTTTAGTCAAAAACCCAGTAGAACCGTAGATTCCCTTATTAATCAAATCCTCAATTGCTGGCTTTAGTAGCTTATTGCTCTTATATTCAACAATTTCAATCTTACCATTATCATTTTGAACTGGAATAATAGGCAAATATTTCATCCGATTAGAGATTCCTTCTACAAATATATTAGACATTTGTACTAGATTAGACTTACTTCTATAATTATCAATTAATTGGTATAGCTTAGAGTTTTCCTTCTCTAATAGCTCCTTCATATACTTTGAGTCCGACCCTCTAAATGAAAATATATTTTGGTCGTCATCACCTACAGCAATTATCCTCATTTCAGGATTTCTCATTATTAGCGCTTGAATAAGTTTGGCCTCATTCTCATCCATATCCTGAGCCTCATCAATTACCAATACCGTCTTTGTAATCCGAGACATCTCTACATCACCATTAACAATCCCTTTTACGGCCTCCTTTATTACTTCCTGGGATTTTTCTATAGTACCAACACGGCCCAGTATATCAAAGCAATAGGAGTGAAATGTCTTTATTTCAACAAAATTAGCTGCATTTCCAATAAGTTTTATTAGGCGCTTTTTAAACTCAGTGGCCGCTGCTCTAGAGAATGTGACCATGAGTAGCTGTTCATGTTTCACATCCTCCATATAAAGTAGGGATGCCAGTTTATGTACTAAGATTCTAGTTTTTCCACTTCCAGGCCCTGCAGCTACTACAATGTATTGGGACTCTTTATCATTAATAATATTTAGCTGAGAAGGAGACAAGTCTCCAAATAGTTGTCGAAACTTCTCAGGGGAAAGGCTTCTACTTATCTCATTAATACGGTCGCTTTTAAAATATTTCCTTAAAAAAGCACTGTACTCTAGTTGAAAATAATCATCAACAAATAATAAGGCCTTTTTATAGTCCTCCATCATCTTCTTAGCATATTCACCAACTATATGGATCATCTGTGTCTTCTGTTCATAATACTGTTTTAGACTTTCATAATCTGAGATTTTATACCGTATCTTATTATCTTTAACCAGCCGTTCAATACACAGAGGATTGTATACCACTAAGAATCCTCCCTCCAACTTTAGGGCACCTATTCTTGATAGATAAAATATTGCTTCTTCTATTTCATTGCTTGTTGCCTTTTTCATTAGCAATTGTCTTGCAAAATCATAATCATCCTTAAGCCCCAAGATAGAAAATTGAATGGTAGATTCATTATCTGTATTAATTTCATCTAACCTATATAAAATAAACTCAGCAACATCCCACCTTTTCTCCATCTCTTCCTTTATCCATTCTTTATTTTTAAGAAGAGTAAGTTTCAAATGGTTTTGTGAGTACCTAGATACCTCCCTCTTAATAATCTTTTTTATAGACCAATAATTTATTAACCTTCTAACCTTATCGGAAGTAACTTTATTTACCCCCGCTTCCTCTGCCCTCTCATTAAGCTCCTTTAGATTTATTATTACAGAGTCTTCAGGAAGCTCACTAAGTAGAAACTTCTCTAGTTCTCGATAGCTTGCAAGTATATTCATCCCCTTTGCAGTACCTTCTTCCAGATAAGCTGTTAAGTCTTTTGCATCAGCCAATACACCTATATCCCTTAGCTTCTGTATTATATTTAATACCTTAGCTTTATTAATACCTAAATCATCAGATATATAGTCCACTCTTGATTCAGCAACTTCATTATTAACCGACTTTCTAATCCTACTTGATATAAGCTTTGTTATAATTCGAACAGCCAGGTCTTCTTCTGCCTCCTCAAATACTCCTGAATTTCTTATCTTATTTGACGCTTCAATAACTGTTCTTGCCTGAATACTATCAGCATATATATACGGCATGTTTTGACCTCTTTTTATATAACCTGCATTTTCTAAGGCTGCAACTGCTGTTGTAACACGAGTCTCAATGTTTGAGACTCGCTCATCCCAACCTGCATCCCTTGCAAGTTCCATTGCAGAACTAGACATTCTAGACCGTGTGCGGGTAGCATCCTTAATGGCCTTCCAAATCTGTTGAATCTCCTCTTTTGTTATCTTTGTTTGGTTTAGTAATATAAAATGCTTGTTTAGATCTTCATCATTATAAAGTACATAACATTCTGCAGAAATTTTTTGATCTCTACCAGCACGCCCTGCCTCCTGAACATAATTCTCTAAAGAATCAGAAATATCATAATGAATTACCATCCCCACATCTTTCTTATCGACTCCCATACCAAAAGCCGAGGTGGCAACCATTATGTTGATTTCTCCTCGGATAAATGAATCTTGATTCTCACTCTTTTCTTTTTTATCCATTTTACCGTGATAAACTTTTGCAGGATATCCATCCATACTAAGTTTTTTTGCTATTTCTTCGGCTCTAGCTGTCCTTGATACATATATAATCGTAGGGCACTTTTTGTATTCTAAAAGATTACGTACTGCACTATATTTTTCATTCTCAGCCTTATGAATTACAGTGTAGGTCAGATTTTTCCTACCTGATTTGGCTGTAAATAATTCTAATTCAAGGTTTAAGTTCTTATAGAAATACTCTTTAATATCATCAATTACATTCTGCTTTGCTGTAGCAGTAAAACAAGATACTGGAATCATTTCTTCTAGATTTTTTTTACTACAAAGATTTTTAATAAATTCTGCTATATATAAATAATCAACACGAAAATCCTGTCCCCAAGCTGAAAAACAGTGAGCCTCATCTATCACAAACCTACTTATCTTTCGTCCTAATAGCAAACGCTCAATAGTTCTTGACCGAAGTGATTCAGGCGATATATATAGTAAGCTCGCCTCCCCTTCTTCTACCCGGCGAAGAGCTTCTGCCCTCTCAATAGGATCTAACAATCCATTGATGCTGACTGCATCTGTGATATGCTTCTCCTCCAAATTGTCTACCTGATCTTTCATCAGAGACTGTAAGGGTGAAATTACAACTGTTAGTCCTTTTGCATATTTACCAGCCATTAAAGCTGGCACCTGAAATGTAATGGACTTTCCTCCACCTGTGGGAAATATAGCAAGTAGAGATTTATTGTTAATAGCAGCTCTAACAGCCTGTTCCTGAAGATTTATACCATCAAAAGACCTATATTCATCATATCCAAAGAATGTCTTAAGTCCCTTTTTAGCATCTAATTTATCATTACAATAGCTACAGCCCTTTATACAGGGTATTCCTCTTAAGAGATTCATGATTTGGTCCACTTTAGGATAATTAATTATAGTCCATCTAGGTGCAATAGAATACTCATCATCCGCTTGAATCAAAGCAAGACAATATGCCAACTCCAAAGGAGCTTGCCTAATAATATTTATAAAATCAAAATTACTACATAAGTTATTTTGAAAGTATTCAATAATTTCTACATGAATTTCATCTATATTTACTTGATAATCCATATATTTAAAGAATGCTTTAAATTCCACGCTATCCTTAAGCAAAAAGTAATATATCCTTTTTAAAGGGTTAGCTAATGAATTGAATGCTTCTAACTCATCAAAAAATAATCTTTTTGCCTTTTTTGCATCATTAAGTGGATTGTTTAGTTCATCCACTTGGAGCTTGTCATCTTTAACAAGGGCATGATAAGGCCTTTTGGGAAACAACAATGGGGATAGGTATAGTGTATCTATAACTTTCCAATCACTTGTTAGATCCTTATGTCCCATAGACAAATTGAGGAATTTCATATCATGATTAATAATATTGTGCCCACATAGGTATTCATCACCATTAATAAAATCACGAAACTTGCTTATTGATTCAGTGTGTAAAGACTCCCCATTAATCTTTACTGCGCCAATATCTAATATTCGATTTGTTTCAACTGATACCTCAGTATCAATAAATGTGATCTTTTTCATATATACAGTTCCTTTATGTATGATGAAGTTTTTATCCTGTCACACTTTTTAGTCAATAGGGTTTTATCCACTTATTTCACTTATATATATCATTATATAACAAATTATGATAACTTTGTAAATAAAATCTAGAATCACCAT
>JAAYTU010000108.1 GCA_012523705.1 Clostridiaceae bacterium | reverse complement strand
TGTTACAGCACTGTTTACTTTATGCTATAGTGAGCTGTTTTCACCCAATATTTCAATACCGATAATACAGTCGATGGTTTTGATTACAAGCTAATTAGTTAAGAAAACTTCTATTTTAAATAAGTACATTATTTGTTTTTAATGCTTGTATTAATAAATTGTATGTAATACACTATATTTCATGGGTTTTGTAAGAGAAATATATACTCAATTGTGACAAGGAACGCAACAACAACGGCACTCAAAAAGTAGCGTAGTGATTATTTATTTACATATCAGGTGCGTAATTGTGCCTGATTTTTTACACACAAAGGGGAATGGCAGGATGACAATTATTGAGCTAATTATTTTAGCTATTGGATTATCAATGGATGCCTTTGCAGTTTCAGTCTGCAAGGGCTTAGCAATGAATGATAAGGGGTTTAAAAAAGCAATAATTGTAGGGTTATGGTTTGGTGGATTTCAGGCTTTGATGCCCTTAATAGGATTCTTTTTAGGATCAAGATTTCAGGAGGCCATCTCAGCCTATGATCACTGGATAGCCTTTTTCCTGCTCTCAATAATCGGTGTAAATATGATCAGAGAAGCCTTGAGCAAATCTGAAGAATGCGATACAAACAGTGGCTCACTAGCATTCAGGGTTATGCTGCCCATGGCTATTGCCACAAGCATTGATGCACTTGCGGTTGGAATTACATTGGGATTTCTCAATGTAAGAATAATTCCTGCTGTTTCTTTAATAGGCATAACCACCTTCATACTGTCGGTGATTGGTACTAAGGCAGGATGCTCGTTTGGTATGAAATATAAATCCAAGGCAGAATTTGCAGGTGGAATAATACTAATAATTATAGGATTAAAAATACTTCTTGAGCATTTAGGGGTTATATAAATTTAATAAAGTGTAATATTTGGCCTACCATACCAGATAGCCATGCTTATATTTTGAAGGATTTTATTATTCATTAAGTATCAGCTTGGCTTTTTTTAATGCCATGACTATAACAGGTATTAGTATAATATGTAGTATAATACCGGGGACAGCGGTTGTAAAAGCACCTGCCAAAAAAGCAGATACCCCGAAATTCACCTCCACAGAGATGAATGAAATTACGAACATGGAAGCCCCCCAAACAATTCTTCCAATAAGCATGGATAGAATTAATGAAACATAGATATATGGGATTTTCTTAGGCAGCGCTTTATATAGCAGACCTGCGGTCAGGCCATAAACTGCCAGTTCAAAAGCCATTGACAGGCCCATAGGAAATAATGGAGGTGCATGGAAAATTACATTCCGGAGTAAGGGCGCTATCAAGCCGACTATAAGGCCATATGGAGCTCCGCAGACGAATCCGCACAACAAAACGGGTATATGCATGGGACTTAAGGCCATGCCAATCTCGGGGATTTGCCCTGTCAATAAAGGCAGCAGCAATGCTATTGCAAGAAACATACCTGAGTAGGTTATTTTTTTTACTGTTGAGGTCATTGAACTTTTCTCCTTAATTCTACTTCTAATAAACCATGCTGGCTTATATTGTGCTTTATAAAAAAAATAAAGGCATCGACCATCTTCTGATGGTTAATACCTTCATGGTTAGAATTATTCATACTATTGAAACATATATTTACTCAATTAATAGCTTATTCAGTGCTGTTGCTGACTTCATGTCAAGCGTTAGATTATTTATACCATAACCTAATGAAGAATTCAACTAGCTAATCATAGCACTAGAGTCCTATAGTAATAAATAAATTGCTCCACCTACAATGCCCGACCCTAGTATTATAAAAATAGGATTTGGTTTCCATTTTCGCAGCACTATAAGCGAAGCGGCAAACAGAATGAAGGCAACAAAGTTTAGTGATTCAAGATTGGTAGAAAAGCCATTTTCACCCCATAATATCAATATTAAAATTGTAAGAGCAGCAGATGCAATGAGCCCCGTAACGGCGGGCCGTATTCCGCTTAATGCTCCTTGAACAGCACTAAGATTCTTATACTTTAAATATAGTCGTACCAAAAGCAGCACAATCAAAAAAGGCGGCAACACACAACCAACAGTAGCTATGATGGAGCCGGGCACCCCTGCTATTCTGACACCTACAAAGGCAGCAGCATTAATCCCAATTGGTCCTGGAGTCATTTCTGCAATAGTAATCAAGTCAGTATATTCCTTGAGAGTAATCCAACCATGCAGATCAACTACTTGATTTTGTATCAGAGGTAAAGCTGCCATTCCTCCACCAAAGCTTAGCAGTCCAATTTGAAGAAAACTCCAAAAAAGCTTTAACAGCACCATTATTCGCCACCCCCCTTATTTCTACGCTCATGTAGAACTACTTTAAGGGTACCTATTAATCCTCCAAAGAGAATAATGAGTACTACATTGACCTTCAAAAAAAAGGTCATAATAAAAGCTATCAGCATGATAAGTACAGAGATTAATTCCTTTTTCTTAGCAACATTGCTTCCCAGATTCAGGACAGCATCGGTAATCACAGCAGCCACCCCTGCTTGCATACCCTTCATGATTGCACTAATTACAGCATTTTTTATAAATGCACTGTAAAACATCGAAATTACTGAAAGGGTAATCATTGGCGGCAGAATAGTAGCCCATAGAGAAACCAGGGCACCAACTAGCCCTGCAACATTGTATCCTATAAGTACAGAAGTATTTACCGCAATAGGTCCTGGAGAGGATTGGGCAATTGCGATAAGGTTCAACATTTCATCTTCTTCAATCCATTTAAGACCTTCAACAAACTTCTTTTTCATAAGCGGAATGATTACATATCCGCCACCGAAGGTAAACGCACTTATATAAAATGTAGAACTAAAAAGCTTTCGGTATATACTTTTTCTTTTTTCCAATATGATTGAATCTCCTTCAAAGATAAATATGTTTATATTTATGGTTCCAGCTAATCATGAATAGTATTAACAGGACAATGAATTATTGTTTTCTATAAGACCTGCAAGCTTATTCATTGTATCATTTATCAGTGCTGAAACAGAAAGATCAGGAACACCGGCAACGAGGTTTTCACACCTGTTGACAGGGATAAGTATTCTGGCTGCATTACTCTGTCCTATTGCCACTGCCATTTTCGGTGTTATCTCCCCCATAAGAGAATCTGCTATAACTATCCCAATAGGGCCGATAATAATATCAGCCTTTCTGCAGGCCACTATTATGGGGTTTTCGCCAGTAGCGGCATAATCCGCTCCACCCTTGAGCATGGTAGATGCAGCAATGCTGTTAGTTCCTATAGCTATAATCTCAATATTGTCAAAGCGGGCTTTAATAGCTTCAATAAGCTGCCTGCCGAGCTTTCCGCCCTGCCCATCAATTATTAGAATATTATATGTGTTTTTGGCCTTCATGTTTCCTCCGAAATCTATTGTTCTGAATAGATATATCATATCATAAATTTAAATCTTCTATTGACAGTTTACAGGTATAGGAATAATATAAAATTATGGAAACCCGAACAAATGTTTGATTG
>JAAYTU010000107.1 GCA_012523705.1 Clostridiaceae bacterium | reverse complement strand
GCCGGAATAAATGAAAGACCTGATAATAGTAAGCCCTCGGCCATAAGTCCCGGAGCAACCACTGTGGGGAAGATGGCTATTGAAGAGCCTATTATAGTACCTAAGATGATGTGATACATAATTTCATATTTTTTCTCAAAGAGTATACTGACAAGCTTGGAGAATGCCAGAGCTGCAAAGAGCACGCCAAGCATTAATGGTATGATGACTCCAAAGTCTAATTTTGAAATACCTTCTGACATCTTATCGTATAAACCAAAATAAATCAGGAAGTTTGAAGGTGAAAGGCCCGGAACAATGAAGCCCAAACCGACTAATACTCCGCTTCCTATCCAGACAAGGAAGTTTGGGTCTATGGCGGTAAGCTGTTGTTCGCCCAAAAGCATCAACACAGCAACAATGATGGCTGCAACAACTAAAGAAATATATCCTTGCTTACCACGCCCCTTTTCTCCTGCCTGATTCCACAGGGAGGGTATGGTTCCGACAACAAATCCAATAAAAAGGCTGACGAATTGTGCGGCATACTTTCCAAAAGCGGCCGACACCACGCCGGCAAAGAGGAAGATGCCTAAAACTCCACCTATTCCAACAGGAAATAAATATAGGAAATACTGCTTAAACTTCTTTGGGAAATTACCCAAAAATGCAATCAAGTAATCATATATTCCGAAAACCACCATCATCACACCACCCGACAAACCGGGCAGGATGGCACCAATACCAATTATTGCTCCTTTTATAAGACGCATAATCCAGGACATTGGCGTTTCGCTCATATTATTACTCAAATCAGTCTTGTTTTGTTCCGAATTTTCTTTTATATCATTGCTCAGTTTTTTTTCAGCATTTAGTTTATTTTGATCAGAATTTTTTAGCATATATACCTCAACTATATTTTTCCCGATTAGTTTTTTGCTTTCCAATATATTGCAGGTTTTATTTTATTATCTTATGACTCAAAAGTCAATTAATTACCCTTCTTTATAGACCCTGAATTTATTAATTTAATGCGTAATGGTAGGAAAAAATAATTTGGGTATTGATAAAGTTAATTAATTATAATACAATATGTAGTAGTTACAAGTTTGATATGATTGCAAAATGATGTTCTAGTAAATTGTTAAGGGGCTGATATGGTGAAGCATTCAACAACAGACATAGAAAGAAAATTGAAAGATAAGAATATAAATCTTTCCTTTCAAAGGGTTAAAATATTGGAGTATCTTGAGAATAACCGTTCTCATCCTACAGTAGATCAGATTTATTCAGCATTACATGAGGAAATACCCACTCTCTCAAAAACAACAATATATAATACATTAAAAAAACTGATAGAAGAGGACCTAGTCAGGGTAATTACTATTGAGGAAAATGAAACCAGGTATGATATAATAACTGAAGAACATGGTCATTTCAAATGCGAAAGCTGCAAAGCTATTTTTGACTTTAGTGTTGATATGAATGCACTTTCACTAAAAGGTTTAGAACATTTTAAGATTAATAATAAGAATATGTACTTTGAGGGGATTTGTCCTGGCTGTATCAGAATGCAGGGTTTAGAGTCTGATACCGCCAATCATTTATAATTAACCTGGTTCGTTAAAGGCCAGTGTAATTAATAAATATAAGGGGGTTAATTATGGGAAAATATGTGTGTTCTGTTTGCGGATATGTCTACGATGAAGCTAAAGGGATTCCTGAAGCAAGTATTGCGCCAGGTACATCATGGGAAAGTGTTCCGGATGATTGGGCATGCCCTCTGTGCGGCGCGACAAAGTCCGAGTTTGCAAAAGAGGGTGAGTCAGAGGCTAAAGAAAATAAGCCGCTGCCTGTGGTGGAAAGCTTCGAGGACATGAAGGAACTGTCTACTCTTGAGGTAAGCGCCCTGTGCACAAATTTGGCACGCGGCTGTGAAAAGCAGTATAAACATGAAGAAGCTGTGCTTTTTACCGAGTTAGCTGATTATTTCAAAGCCATCTCGGCTCCTAGCAAAGATCCAGATTATGAAAAGCTTTTGGCTCTTATTGAAAAAGATCTTGAACAGGGATTTCCAAACGCCAGAGCCGTTTCAACAGAATCAGGAGATCGAGGTGCACTAAGAGCGTTAACATGGGCTGAAAAGGTCACACGCATTCTGAACTCTCTTTTGAATCGCTACAAAAAAGAGGGCGATGCTATGATTGAGAATACCGGTGTTTATGTATGTACAATATGTGGTTTTATTTACATAGGAGACACTCCACCGGACCTTTGCCCCGTATGTAAGGTTCAGAACTGGAAGTTTGAGAAGGTGGAAGGGGGTAACAAGAATGGCTAAGAAGTATGCAGTGAGAAATATTCGTTTATGTACTAAGGACTGCTTGTGTCTGTATGTTTGTCCTACCGGTGCATCTGATACCGAAAATAGTGTTATAGATGTTGAGAAGTGCATAGGCTGCGGAGATTGTGCCGATGCCTGTCCTTCTGGTGCTATTTCTATGGTTCCAAAGGTGTACCCGCCACAGCAACAGAAAACCCAGGAGGTTATTAATGCACTAAATGCGCTTTCCCGTAGCAAGGCAGAGCAGGAGAGTGTTGCAAATGGACTCCCCGGCAGACTTGCCAAGGCAATAGAAAAATCAAACCGCATCATGGCCGAAGACATACTGCGTGAAGCTGGTTATATGCTTCCACAGAGTCATAATGCAAGACTCTTTTTAGAATCATTGAGAAACAAGCAATTAGAGGGCTTACCAACCGAAGCAATCGATAAATTATTAGCCCTTTTAAAAAATGATAATTCTATGGAGGAGAGAAAAATGAAAAAATATCGTTGTACAGTATGTGGATATATCCACGAAGGAGATTTGCCAGAAGACTTTAAATGCCCTCGATGCAATCAACCTGCATCAGTGTTCATTCCTGTTGAGGAAAGTGTTAAAAAAGTTAATAAGTATGCAGGTACAAAGACAGAGAAGAATCTTCAGGAGGGCTTTGCCGGCGAGAGTATGGCAAGAAACAAGTATACCTATTTTGCGCATATTGCCCAAAGAGAAGGCTATGAGCAGCTTGCCGAAATATTCTTAAAGACTGCAAGAAATGAACAGGAGCATGCACGAATTTGGTTTGAGGAGTTAGGCGGAATTGGTGATACTGCTGCAAACCTATTATCTGCCGCTGAGGGTGAGAATTATGAGTGGACAGATATGTATGACCGTTTTGCCAAGGATGCAGAAGAAGAAGGATTCAAAGAATTGGCCGAGAAATTCCGCAGAGTTGCTGCAATTGAAAAGTCACATGAAGAGCGCTATCGCAAACTATTAAATAATGTTGAGATGCAGCAGGTGTTTGAAAAGGGAGAAATGGCCATGTGGGAATGCCGTATTTGCGGACATCTTGTAATGGGTAACAAGGCTCCAAAGGTGTGTCCGGTTTGCAAATACTCTCAGTGTTTCTTTGAAGTACGTGCTGAGAACTACTAATTCAGCCTTAACACAGGGATTTAACACAGGAGTTTTAACACAGGGGGATGGTCCTCCTGTGTTTTTACAAAACACATAATAACTATCGCGCTGGCGGAGGATCGTCACCCTATGTTGCCTGTGTTTGTAAAAAGAGAAACCGCAGAAAACCATCCCCTTGACTTACCCATGGAGGTTTCCGGTTATGAATAATACGAAACTTAAGGACCTGACTCAAAGGCTTACTCAAAACATTAATAAGGTAATAGTTGGAAAGAATGAGACCATTCAGCGGCTCATAATTGCTCTAATATGTGGTGGACATGTTCTTCTGGAAGATGTTCCCGGGACAGCTAAGACACTCCTGGCTAAAACCCTGAGTAAGTCACTGGATTTGAACTTCAGTCGTGTCCAGTTTACTCCTGATCTTTTGCCCTCAGATGTTACAGGTATTCACTATTACGATCAGAAGCAAGGTGAATTTGTTTTCAGAGAAGGGCCTGTATTTACTAATATTCTTCTTGCTGATGAGATTAACAGAGCCACTCCCAGAACACAATCCAGCCTTCTTGAGTGTATGGAGGAAAGACAGGTTTCTATTGACGGACAGACATATTCTCTTGAAAAACCCTTTATGGTTATCGCCACCCAGAATCCTGTTGAAACTCTCGGTACATTTCCGTTGCCGGAAGCTCAACTGGACAGATTCCTGTTGAAACTTTATATGGATTATCCGGATACAGATGAAGGAATCGAAATACTGAAGCGCTTTCAATATGAAAGTCCACTTTCAGGCTTAAAAACAGTGGCAGATAGAGCTGATCTCGAAGCTGTCTC
>JAAYTU010000015.1 GCA_012523705.1 Clostridiaceae bacterium | reverse complement strand
TCTTCTGAATCAGCAAGCTTTTCATCAGTATCAGCATTCTCTATAGCTGCAGAAGCCTCGGAATCATATACTTCATCCTCAGAATCATCGATTTCAGCTGATCCCATCTCGCCTTGGCGTGCTTCAATAACTGCATCAGCAATCTTGCCACTAATTAGCTTAACAGCTCTGATTGCATCGTCGTTACCGGGGATAACATAATCAACCTCATCCGGATCACAGTTAGTATCAACAATAGCAACAATAGGAATACCTAATTTTCTAGCTTCTAAAATAGCATTTCGTTCCTTCTTGGGATCAACAATGAATAAGGCAACAGGATGTTGCTTCATTCCTACTATACCACCAAGATTCTTTTCGAGTTTTTCCATCTCAAGCATTAATTTGCTGACTTCTTTCTTAGGTAATACTTCAAATACGCCATCTTCTTGCATTTGCTTGAGTTCTTGGAGACGATTAATACTCTTACGAATTGTTTTGAAGTTTGTAAGCATACCGCCAAGCCATCTGTTATTAACATAATATTGTCCGCAGCGCTCTGCTTCCTCTTTGATGGCATCCTGTGCTTGTTTCTTGGTTCCTACAAATAGAATGCTTCCGCCTTCCATTACCAGGTCTCTAATAAAGAAATAAGCCTCATCAATTTTCTTTACGGTTTTTTGAAGATCAATGATATAAATACCATTTCTCTCGGTGAAGATGTACTCCGCCATTTTAGGGTTCCATCTTCTGGTCTGGTGACCAAAGTGTACACCTGCTTCAAGCAGTTGTTTCATAGAAATTACTGACATAATTCTTCCTCCTTGTTATTCCTCCGCTATTGTCTTTTTTGCAAAGGACGCAAGAATATGCGCACATCTATGCAAATCAAATAGCGTGTGTAATTTAAAACACCTCGAATATTATAGCATAAGAAAAGTCTGAATTACAAGAGCCTGAACAAACTTTTGGCACTTAATTCAGAACTAATCCTTTACCGTTTATGTAATACTTAATATGTAAAAATACTCATCTAGTTTTCCTGATCATCCTGGCTATAGTTCTTTGAATGGCTAGGATTTCTTTTTACTAATATAGCCGATTTAGCAACAGCTGTTATAACATCAACCTCAAACTGTGATTTTAAACTGTTTATCTTAGAATACAATTCACCTTTTTCAGTAACTATGTAAAGAGGCGGTAAATCATTCAGAGCTTTAGCAGCAATATCATATCTGCATCGTTCACAACTGCATACATTTATATCTTTTAAGATTTCTTCCATCGCATGGAAAACGATTACTTCCATGTAGTTTTTCAGTTGATGCATACAACAGCCCCCCTGTTATGTTCTATTAATAATTCTACCATAGAATTGAATAAAATACACAAGCATTTCAATCTTTTATCAATATAATACTAATATCGACATTATTTTGATGGAAGTATACAAAAAATTACCCTTTTATTTGATTAACGCCTTATAATCATTGTAATTGCTAACAGGTGCCTTACAGGCCCCCTTCTCGCAAATATATGCCAAAGTATTCTCATCTGAAGCTTGGTAAGATTTTATATATGATTCAATAAAGGGAGCATTCTCTAACAACTCTTCATCCCCCGTCATATATAGTAATGATACAGTAAAGGGTCTGAAGTCACTATTTATTATGTCAATAAAGGGTTTTGCTTCCTCTTCCTTTTTGCTTAGAATAACAATTTCCTGGCTTTCTGATGAGCCGTACAATAATGCCATCAGGCTATAAGCATAAGCAATAGGATGTGAAGCAATGCTTGAGGAAAAGCATTGAAGTATCTTGTCAGCTCTTTCCTCAAACTCGAATTTACCAGTAATACGGCCCAGACGGATAAAATTAAGGGCCATTACTGAGTTTCCTGAGGGAATTGCCCCATCGTAAATCTCTTTAGGCCTTGTTATAAGCTGTTCACCATCTGATCCATATAGATAAAAACCCCCATTTTCATCATCCCAAAAAAGTTGGATTACATCCTCGGATAAATCCAAAGCCTTCTTTAGGTATTGGGAATCATAGGTTGTTTCATAAAGGTCAATAAGTCCCTGGATTAAAAAAGCATAATCCTCTAAATAAGCTATAATTCCAGCTTCACCCTCACGATATCTGGCTAATAGTCTTCCATCGTCTCTAAGCAAATTTTCAAATATGAATCTTACAGAATTAATGGCTGTATTAGTGTACCTATTATCTTGGAGGGTTCTCCCTGCTAATGCCATGGCACTTATCATAAGACCATTCCATGATGTGAGAATTTTATCGTCTTTAAAGGGATGTATACGCCCTTCTCTATGATTAAATAGCTTCATTCTGGATGAGTTAAACCTATCTATATGTTCATATGGAAGATGATTATTAATTAGATTAGGAATATTCCTGCCTTCGAAATTACCCTTATGGGTGATATTGTAGAAGCTTGAAAAGGCTCCCCCCTCTTCCTGACCTAAAACAGCCTCCACCTCATCATAATCCCAAAGATAAAACTTTCCTTCCACCCCTTCGGAATCTGCGTCCTCTGCACTATAGAAACCGCCTTCTGAAGAGGTCATATCCCGAAGGATATAATCCAGTATATCCCGGGCAATATGGGCGTACTCTTCTTTTTTAGTTGCCAGATACGCTTCTGAATATGTTATGGCCAGAAGGGCATTGTCATAAAGCATTTTTTCAAAATGAGGAACCAGCCACCTTCTGTCGGTTGAATATCTGCAAAATCCAAAGCCTATGTGATCGTAAATTCCACCCCGATACATTGAATCAAGGGTTTTTTCCACTATTTCAAGGGCCTTAGGCTCACCTGTTTTCTTCCAGTATCTTAGCAGAAACATCAAATTATGAGGGGTAGGAAATTTGGGAGCATGACCGAAGCCTCCGAAAACAGGATCAAAATATCTGGAATACAGATTAAAGGCTTCGTGAAGAGTTTTGTCGGATAAGCCTACATATCCCTGTTTCTGCTCCTGGGAAACATACTCCATTATTGTTTCCCCCGAATTTAAAAGTACTTCACGGTTATTACTCCATCCCTTCTTAACAGCCTCAAGAATACTTAAAAGGCCCTGCAGTCCCATTTTATCATTCTTAGGATAGTAGGTTCCTGCAAAGAAGGGCTTCTGATCAGGAGTCATAATAATAGTAAGGGGCCATCCCCCACTTCCGGTCAGAGTCTGGCATACATTCATATAGATTGTATCAATATCGGGTCTCTCTTCCCTGTCTACCTTTATTGATATAAAACTCTCATTTAGCACTTCAGCAACCTCATTATCCTCAAAGGATTCTCGTTCCATGACATGACACCAATGACAAGTTCTTTGAATACAGGTCAGCTATAGCCAATAGACAGGAAGATAGGTTTATCTTCTGATTTGGCTTTCTGAAAAGCTTCATCACTCCAAGGAAACCAGTTTACAGGGTTATATGCATGTTGCAGAAGGTATGGGGATTTCTCATGGATTAGTCTATTGGCTTGTTTATTAGTTGACATGTGGGCATCACCACCTTTCATGATTTGGTTTTTTATAGTAAAGTTTTATTTTCATTTACCACCAAACTATTATTTGAAAGAAAGTGATTATATATTCAATTGGGGTAGGCTTCCTATTGTTGCTTGAACAGATTATAACTTCATTACCTATGTTAATTGGATTTTAGGCTTATTGACCTTAACAAAAATAATACAACAATAACAGGCTCTATATTGACCTGTTAATCTGGTTTGCACCAAAAGGGGGTACATTTCTATTTAAGCCAACAAATATTATAGTAATACCAGTTTAGAAATTTTTCAATTTTTAATAAAATTACTTTCCCTGCTTTGTATACTGCATATTCATAACTCATACTCTTTATGAGGTTTGGGGGATAGTACCTGTTATTTATGTATTAGTTATATATATGCTCCCTGTGGTCACATATATATAATACACCTGTTTGTAAAAAAGTGAGTC
The DNA here is from genome assembly GCA_012523705.1 of Clostridiaceae bacterium. Classification (GTDB taxonomy): domain Bacteria; phylum Bacillota; class Clostridia; order DSM-8532; family DSM-8532; genus DTU059. The sequence goes on along the minus strand of JAAYTU010000015.1, from coordinate 15,370 downwards.
ATGTTCATTAGACTAAATAATCATGTATATAGAATAAAAGTTGAGAAATTAACCTCAGCTTGTGATTTATCAGAACCAGTTTGATAATTATAATATTCTCTAAACCAACATTTACTCTACTGTATTACTATTGTAATGCCAATTTTTTACAAGCCAGAGAAAACTTTTATTTTTGTTCTTTTGATTTCTCATCTTGCTCTTTAACATAATCCCAGTATTCAGGAGGTGTTTTTTCTTTTTCAACAACATCTAACTCTCCAATTTGAGCAATAGCTTTTATTTTATCATTTACAAATTGTTGAAAACAGTTAGGAAGATGATTTTTATAGTATCTATGTACTGCTACACATTCTTGACATTTTCCATGCCACTCACAATTAACTTTTGGACATGAACACTTTAAGTTTTCAGGGTTTTTCAGAATATCTCTAATATCTTTCACAACTTTATTATAAAAGACCTCTTTTGACCACATAATAATCCACCCCTTCATCAATAATAAAATCTAGTAGAAATGCCAATATATTTTAATATATACTACCATAATATTCTAATTAGTCAATAGTAAAATGAGAGTTTTTATTATTTTAAACTGAAGCTGATGGGAAGAACTGGGTAGATGTGTTTTTTGATTTGCATAGAGACTTTATTGCAATACCATTCAAATGGAAAAGCAAAGACCCATCAGTAAGAAATACTTTCCTTAAAAAGTATATTGATAAAATAGTGTATACCAAGAATAATATAAATCCTGATGAACCTAATCTGGAAATCCATTATACAGAAATAGTTAATCAAGCTATTGAGCTTTATAAACAATACAGGCAGGAAATGAATATAAGATTAGAGGAAAGAAAACAGAAAGCCATAGCTGATGGAACTTATTGGGGGCTAATTGGTACTGGCAAACATGTTAATGATAAATAATATACTTGATAGATTTTGTAGGATGGGTAAAAGTTGCCTATCCTTTTTCCATGTTGTAAACTGTAGAAAAGGCTTAAATGGCAAGATGTAGCAATATGTATTCAGAGGGTATGGCACCAATGGCAGGTAGAATAACCGATAGAAAGGAAAACTGGTTTATCTTCTGCCTTGGCTTTTTCAAAGGCTTCATCCCCCCAAGGATACCAATCTACAGGATTGTGAGCATGCTGCAATAAATAAGGAGATTTTTCGTTTATTAATCTATTGGCTGCTTTATGATTTGTCATTGGACGCAACCTCCTAATAATTCTATTTTATATATATTTATTACTTACCAAGTACCACATCACTATATAATGGCAGGAAAATTATATAGCTTAGTATTGAATTATCGCAGATCAAAAAGGAGATTTTCTTATATTTATAACGAGGTGGCAAATGCCCTCTACTTCTATAAAGTGATTATGCACCAGGTAAGAGGTATTAATAAAATTCAATTTATTGTATAATTTACTTATGGTTTTTTTACAAGACCTATTCATAATACCTGTACTAAATGGAAGGCAGAGTCACAATATGAAGAGAACCAGAATAGTAATATTAATTCTCTTATGTACTATATTGGCCATACCAGGATGCAGCGGAAAAAACTCTTTCGATCCAAGAAGTCCTGTCATCATTACATTATGGCATAATTACGGCGGTCAGATGGAAAAATCCATGAATGATCTAGTAGAGGAATTTAATCGAACTGTAGGTAACGAGCAGGGTATTATTATTAATATCACCTCTGTGTCCAGCTCCTCTGCCCTCTATGAGAAAATTGTGGCAGCTGCAGAAGGTAATCCTGGTGCCTCTCCCCTTCCGAACATTACAACCGGATATCCTAAATCGGCCTATGCTCTTATTAAGAATGATAAGCTTGTAGACTTAAAGGAATATTTTTCGGAAAGTGAGCTGGATGAATACCTGCCTCAGTTTATAGCCGAAGGAACTATATCGGATAAACTGGCTGTTCTCCCCACAGCCAAATCTACCGAGGTTCTTTTTCTCAACAAAACCCTCTTTGACAGCTTTTCTGCTGCCACAGGAATAAGCATTGATCAGCTTACCACCTTTGAAGGAATTTCGGAAGCGGCAATAAAATACTATGAATGGACAGATTCACAAACCCCTGATATTCCTGGCGACGGGAAGGCATTTTATACTGCAGATTCCTGGTTTAACACAGCTCAGGTGGGAATGAATCAGTTAGGTGATGATTTCATTGTAAATGAAACCCTTAATTTATCCCGAAATTATAAAAGGATATGGGATTCATATTTTGAAGCTGCCGTAAAGGGTGGTATCGTTGTTTATGACGGTTATTCTTCAGATCTTGCTAAGACCGGTGATATTGTCTGTTCAATAGGTTCCACTGCCGGAATTCTATTTTACGGTAGTACTATAACATATCCGGATAATACCATAGAAAATGTTGAATATGAAATTCTTCCCTATCCTGTATTTGAAGGCGGTAATAAGGCGGCAATACAGCGTGGTGGTGGTATGATTGTAACTAAATCAACAAAAGAAAAAGAGTATGCCTCTGCTGTATTTTTAAAATGGTTTACCACACCGGAGCAAAATATGAGATTTATCTCCGAGACAGGCTATATCCCTGTTACAAAGAGAGCCTTTGAAACAGTAATTGATGATTATATTAATAAAGCTGAAAATGATAACATTAAAAAGCTGCTTAAAACTGCATTAACTATGTATAATGAATATGAATTTTATATCCCTCCGATTTTTGATGACTTTGATAATATAGAAAAGACTTATACCGACAGGCTTAAATCTGCAGCTATTAATGCCAGGAAGGAATATCTCTCCCTCCTGACTGAACGAAATTCTGACCAAGCATATGAAGAAGTATACAATAGAGCCTTTGAGGATTTTGTCGGACTCTATGAAAGCCATCAATAATTCATACATTAATCAATCCCGACACACTGCTGATTATCATATGCTTTGCACTATATTTCGCAGAAAAACATAAGAGGTGAATCAATCTGGACATAAAAAAAGCTTTGAAGTATATACCTAATCTATTTAGCAGGATAAAAAGGCTGGGTATAGAAGGCAGATCACTACGCCGGCGCCTAATTGTTTTGTCTGCTCTTTTTATAGTAACCTTCTTAATAGCTGTTTTTGCAATATTATTGATCTCAGGCGTTTTTAATATAGGAAATAAGGAAACAAAAGTATTATTTGAAAATGAGCTTAATCATATAGCCCATGACATTTATAACGATTATGGCAGTATTTCGATTAAGAGCGTAGATCTGGCCAAAGCAATTAATAAAAGTATAGAAAATAAGTTGGAAAATTTGAATATTAAAGCCGATGATTTAAAGAATCATCCAGAAAAATATAATGAGCTTCTTGAATCCGAATGTGAGACATTAATTACCGCATTATTACGGACAAAAAGCAGTGGTGTTTTTATTATCCTTGATGGGACCATTAACCCTAAGCTTCCAAATTCGGAGTATTCAAAGGCCGGCATTTACATACGAAATATGGAGCCTAATGTTGTAAACCTTGAATCACCCTATTTACATATGCTCCGTGGCTCAACTCAAATAGCAAAAAACCATGATATCCTGATTCATTCACAATGGGCAATGGAGTTTAATATTGAAGGGGCAGACTATTTTACCAAAGCCATCGACGTTGCAAAAACAAACAAATCCCTGCCCCTATCCAAGCTATATTATTGGTGCTCAAATATGGCCTTGCCTGATACCAGCGACAAGGTCATGTTATGTTCGGTTCCATTGATTTCCTCCGACGGGACAGTATACGGTGTCTGTGGCTTTGAAGTGAGCACCCTGCTTTTTAAATTATCCTACACCCCTGATACTTCTGTTGCAAACACGGCTTTCTGCCTGCTCTCAAGAGCAGAAGATAACACCATTGATTGTTCCTCGGCTTTTATGGCGGCTCAGTACTCGGCAGTGGCAAGAAATGAGCTAACTAATGCCAAACTAAGATGCCATGAATACCAAAATTCTCTTAATAGATACCACAGCCCATCCAATCAGTTTATGGGTATTCACAAAAATCTGACTCTTTATCCGAAGGACTCTCCTTATAACAATGAAGAGTGGATTGTAAGTCTGATGATCCCGTTAAAGGATTATGAAAATACAATTAGCAGTATAAATTACAGGCTTGTATTAATCTTCTCGATACTGTTTATTGTGGGTATTCTGGCATCATTTTTGTTCAGTAAAATATATCTTAAACCAATAACTGAAACTATTACAAAAGTGAAGCAGTCAAACCCCTCAGAGATTGAAAAGACAAATATTCTTGAAATCGACGACCTTTTAGAATTCCTCGCCCGGCAGGATGATAAAGAAGAAGCAACTGTTAAGAAAAACAAAAGCCCCGCTTCCGGTTTTCAAGATACAAGTATGTTTAGAATGTTTCTTAAAAACATTGATACCCTGTCCCCTGCCGAGCGGACCGTGTTCAACCTTTATATGGAAGGGTATACAGGAAAAGAAATAGCCGAAAAGCTTTATTTAAGCATAAATACAATAAAAACTCATAACAAGAGAATATATGAAAAAATGAATGTATCCTCCCGAAATGAGCTTATGGTGTATATTAATATGATGAAAGAAATTGAATCAAAGAAAAAACCGGACTGAAGAGTAAATAATGATACCACCACTTTTGTCGTAGTATCATTATTATATTTTATACTTAATTTTAAATAACTATAAGAATTCCAACAGGGTATTCATGAACTCCTGCTCCATTCTAACAAGCTTTTTAGCCATATTTATGCTCTCTTCAGATGCCGCCTTATATTTATTAATATACTTGCTTACTGATTTAATTCCCATATTACAGCCATCTATCATTATGTCAGCAATTTTATGGGTATCATTGTTCAACAACAGTTTCATTTCTGTGCTGATCCATGAAAATGCTTTAGCCGCAACCTGTGGATCCTTCTCCTGCGCATCATTTTCATTTAGCATCTGATGGCATTCATCACCAAGCTTGATATGCTTATCATTATATTCATCAATAATTCTCATAAGCTTATCATTAGTAATATAAGGCTTCACCTGCTCCATACTATTGGTTGCAGATTTACACCCGGAATTTAATTCTCTTAAAAGAAAAATGGTATCTTCATTCATAGCAATAATCCTTTCATTTAGTTTTCTTTAGCTTTAAACTATCCAAACAATGAATAGTTATTACTATGGGTACTTTATCCGGGATATATTAATATAATACAAGTTCTTTATGCAAATATAAGGACATTATGGAGTATCATTCCTGCACCTTGAAATAACCTCTGTAAATGGTAAACTAAATATATATATTATTAAGAACCCATTATGCGGGTTTTGGATTAAAATAACTAGAATAAAGGGATAAAAACTATGAAATCAGCTTATGAACAAAATCTTGAAAAGACTCTATTTTCAATGCTTAGCGGTGAAGCTCTGGAAGTGGCACGCTTAATTTGTAATGATGAAGAAATCCATGAATGGCAGGAACTCTCTAATACCGTATCTATCAGGCGGCTTGGCTATAATGATCATGGCCCTGTTCATATGCGCAAGGTTTCAATTAATGCCATGAGTATGTTTAATATACTTATTGAGGCTGGCATTAAACCAAATTTGGTAAAAGAGGATACCGGCTCTTATGAAGATAGTCGCATTGCTGTTCTGCTGGCTGCTTTTCTCCATGATATCGGCATGGCCATCGGCCGAGCTAATCATGAGATGAGCTCTTTTATTCTATCGGAAAGAATAATTGATCGGATTCTTAAAGCTGTTTTTCCCAAACAACTGGATCGCCGGATTGCAATTAAGAGTGTTGCACTTGAAGGAATCATCGGACACATGACTTATCATGCCATCACTTCTTTGGAGGCCGGAATTATTCTGGTTGCTGATGGATGTGACATGGAAAAGGGGCGCTCACGGATTCCAATGCTTATAAACCAAGAGTCTCGTGTTGGGGATATACATAAGTATTCTTCCTCCTCGGTGGAATCAGTCACCATTTCTAAAGGAACCGAAAAGCCAATTAAAATATCTGTTGAAATGACAGCATCGGTTGGATTTTTCCAGGTCGAAGAAATCCTGATAGGCAAAATTATGGCAAGTACCATAAAAGAGTTTATTGAGCTATATGCCAATGTAATCGGCCGCGATACAAAACGGTATTTATAATCAGTTTATCGCTAATTGTTAACCATAACATTTTATTGGTTGACAATACCCCCATCCTTCATGTATATTATTGATAGCATAAAGCATGAACAGTTTTTTTCATGCTTTTATTATAGAAATATACTACGAAGGGATCTACTTTTATGAAAGACAAACCCGGAATCTATCAGATGGCAATAATCGGAGTAATGACAGCAATAATATGTATTCTTGGCCCACTGTCCATTCCCATTGGTCTTGTTCCTGTTTCTTTAACCAACCTTGCTATTCTTTTTGCTCTTTATGTTCTTGGAATGAAAAAAGGAACATTAAGCTGTATATTATATTTGCTGATTGGATTAATCGGATTGCCTGTATTTTCTGGATTTTCAAGCGGCCCCGGTAAACTCCTGGGCCCTACAGGTGGATACTTGATTGGATTTATCTTTATGGCGTTGATATCGGGATTTTTCATTGATAAATATATTAATAAATGGTATCTGTGCTTTATTGGGATGATATTGGGTACTCTTGTCTTATATACCTTTGGAACGGCCTGGCTGGCTTACCAAGCCAATATGTCGGCTAAAGCCGCTCTTATAGCAGGGGTACTTCCCTTTATCCCCGGTGATATAGCTAAAATAGCCGTAGTGGCTGTATTTGGTCCTAAAATTCGAAACAGACTTATTTGGGGCAAGTAATCGGATTGGTGCATGCAAGTAATTGGCTCTCCCTTTTCAAAAGAAAAGAATTGATCACACCGTGTTCACATATTCTGGTGTGATCAAAAGAAAAACATATTTTATAAAGCCTCACTGACTGCACCAACACCAATCCGGTCAGTTCCCGTCATAGCACCTTTTGCACATCATATACCGAATTTTGCACTAACCAGTTCTGTGGGAAGTACTGATTAATTGTCCAATAGCTCAATCCGCCAAGTCTGAATTCATTTGCCAGTGAGAGCTTAGCCAATATACTGCGCGCATCTTCAAACCATACCTCATGCAATCTTCCATTTTCATCATAATAGTTGAAGAACGGTGCCTGAGCCACGGGATCGAAATTAATATATGCACCTACATTATATGCTAGGTTTACTGCACCTACATTTGAGATTGTTTGAGCCGCCGTTCCTTCCACATAGGGTAAGGTCCAGTTATATCCGTAATTCGGTATACCCATAAATATCTTTTCCCGGGGTATTTCTGTCACAGCATAATCCAACACTCTACGCACCTCATTAATTGGAGCCACTGCCATAGGCGGACTATAGGTGTACCCCCATTCATATGTCATTATCACTACATGATCCATCAGTTCGCCATGGACTGCATAATCATGAGCCTCGTATAGTGTTCCCTCTTGCTCTGCAGATATCTTTGGAGCCAGAGCACTTACAAGTATGTATCCCATAGGTCGTAATCTTGCAACTAATCTCCTTAAGAAATTATTATAGTTTTCTCTGTCGCTTGGATAGATATATTCGAAGTCAATTGCAAGCCCGTGGTAGTTCTTTTCCCGCATAATACTAACTATATTATTAATCAGTGTATTCTGAATTGACTGGCTTCCAAGTATAGTGCTTGCCAAATCGCTATCAAAGCCACCCTCATCTCCTATGTTGGTTATGACCATGATAGGAGCGACACTTTCCGATCTTGCTGCCTGAATCAGCGGTATATCCTGAATACTGTCAAGGCTTCCATCTTCGTTTACCTCATAGCTGAATACGCTTAAGTATGTGAGACTAGGCAGTGTTTTCCTAAGAGTTTCCATATTAATGTTCGGGAAAGCATATCCATTAACCTCAATAGGTCCGAAATTGATTCTGCCAGGCGGAATAGTAATTTGTTGCCCGACATAAACCCTTGAAGGATCAGTAATTTGTGGATTTGCCGCAATTATTTCACTTATTGGCACCTGATATTCCAGTGCTATAAGATAAAGCGATTCTCCAGGCCTTACAATATGCTCCCTGCTACTGTAAAGAATGACTAAAGTCTGTCCCGGAACTAATTGGGAAGGATTTTGCAACTCATTGTCCTCGACTATTTTCTGCCATGGTACGCCGTATAAAACTGCGATTGAATAAACGCTTTCACCAGGTTTTACAACATGAATGTCCATTGGTTTCGCCCTCCAAACTGATTATAAGAAATCTTTGACTAAATATAGTGATAATATCTGTTAATTTAAGATATGCAGATTATTACAGATTTGTTTTTAATGGTTTTTTAACGAATAAATATAGATTTTCATAAGTCATTGGTGTAAAATTGATTACTAAGAGGAGGCTGTTATTATGGAATTAAAAATTGAATTGACCAAAAATCCGAAAAAGAAGCCTGATACTGATATCTTAGGCTTTGGTAAATATTTTTCGGACCATATGTTTATTATGGATTATTCTGAAGACAAAGGTTGGCATGATGCCAGAATAGTCCCTTATGACACTATCAGCTATGAGCCTGCAATTATGGTTTTTCATTATGGTCAGGCTATTTTTGAAGGACTAAAGGCATATAAGGCCAAGGGAGAAGTGGTATTATTCAGACCTGATGAGAATTTCAAGCGTCTAAATAATTCCTGTGAAGCTTTATGCATTCCTAAAATTGATGTGCAATTTGCTATAGACTCATTAAAGAAACTTGTCGACATTGACAGGGATTGGGTTCCCGATTCTCCAGGAACATCACTTTACATTCGTCCTTTTATTATAGCAACAGAGCCCCATGTCGGCGTACATCCATCATCAAATTATCAGTTTATAATTATTACAGGTCCTGTTGGAGCATATTACAAGGAAGGAATTAATCCTGTTAAGATATATGTCGAGCAAAAATATGTGCGTGCAGTAAAAGGTGGATTGGGTGAAGCAAAGGCAAGTGCAAACTACGCTGCAAGCTTAAAGGCTCAGCAAGAAGCTGCTGAAAAAGGCTATACTCAGGTATTATGGCTCGATGGAGTTGAAAGAAAATACATCGAAGAAGTAGGAACAATGAATGTTTTCTTTGTACTGGGTAATGAAATTGTTACACCTGCTCTTAACGGTAGCATCCTTCCCGGAATTACAAGAAAATCATGTCTGGAGCTTCTTCGCTCATGGGGTCTAAATGTTTCTGAAAGAAAAATTTCTATTCAGGAGATCTATGAAGCCCATGAAAAAGGCCAGCTTAAGGAAGCCTTTGGAACCGGTACAGCAGCAGTCATCTCCCCTATTGGTGAGCTTTGCTGGAATGATAAGTGCATTACTCTCAGCGATGGACAAATCGGTGAGATATCCCATTCTCTTTACGATAATCTCACAGGTATCCAATACACTGATGTTGCAGATCCTTTTGGTTGGGTTGTTAAGGTTTAATGTTTAATTAAAATCAAAAGCTAATCTTTAGAGGCGGATGGACACTGTTCCATCCGCTTCTTATTAACAGAAAGGCTGTCAGAAAAAATCAACTTTCAATCTTCCTTGCAAAAAATAATATTTAGCACTTGAAATCATCTGATATTCATACTATAATATAATTCGTCGTTGCGGATTGGTGTAACGGTAGCACGACTGACTCTGGCTCAGTTTGTTAGGGTTCAAATCCTTAATCCGCAGCCAACACACAAAAGCCGGTTTCTGCCATAGAACCGGCTTTTTCATTTTCTATTTCTTTTAATAAAAAGAGAAACATTACCTGCAAAATTTATATGTACCACTACTGTGAGCATGGCAGATTGCAACTGCCAATGCATCGGCAGCATCATCTGGCTTTGGGATTTTTTCGAGGTTCAGGAGCACCTTAACCATTTGCTGTACCTGCTCTTTTTTTGCTCTACCATATCCTACCACTGCCTGCTTGACCTGAAGAGGAGTATACTCATAAACATCTATTCCGGCTTTTGCTGCAGTCAGAAGTGCTACTCCCCTACCATGACCTACCTTGATGGCGGTCTTTACATTGGTGTTGAAAAATAATTCCTCCACAGCCATAACCTCAGGCCTGTATTTTTCCAGTAGCTCTTCTATAGCATCGAACAGTATTAAAAGCCTTTTCGACAGCTCAATATCAGCCGCTGTTCTCAAAACACCCACATCTACCATTGAAAATTTATTCCCTGTATAATCTAGAATCCCAAAACCGGTTATTGCAAAACCGGGATCTATTCCAATTATCCTCATCACCATATATGCATAAGATCAAGGACAGATATACTCCTAATAATCAGCCTGAAATCAGCATCTCCTTTAATTTTTAATAATAGGATATTTAGATTATATATGTCCTAAGCTCATTTTACAAATTAATCGTACAATATGCTTCAAATATAATAGACAATGCTCTATAGTTTAGAAATTTATTTTTTATCAGTATAACCTTTTACCTGTATTAGTTATTGGTATATAATAATAATTGTTTGTACGAGCTATTGCATAAATATTCACCCTCATGTATAATTATAACGATAATTTAATTACCATACTTATTTTTTGTTTTCGCTGACGGGTTAGACCGTTATTAAAATAATATAATCTATTTAACAATGATAGGAGAGATTGATAATGAGTAAAGAAAAAATAGTTCTGGCATATTCAGGAGGTCTTGATACATCTATAATTATTCCATGGCTTAAGGAAAACTATGATGCAGAAGTTATAGCTATGGCTGCCGATGTTGGTCAGGGCGAAGAACTGGAGCCGTTAAATGAAAAGGCTATAAAATCAGGTGCCAGCAAAATATATATAGAGGATTTAACAGAAGAATTTATTACTGATTATATCTTCCCTACAATTAAAGCCGGTGCTGTTTATGAGGGCAAATATTTGTTGGGAACTTCTTTTGCAAGACCAATTATTGCAAAGCGCTTGGTTGAGATTGCTGAAAAAGAAGGTGCAACAGCTATTGCCCATGGTTCTACCGGAAAAGGAAATGACCAGGTGCGTTTTGAGCTTACAGTAAAGGCCCTTGCACCCCAGCTTAAAATAATAGCTCCTTGGAGAATCTGGGATATTCGTTCAAGAGAAGATGCTATAGATTATGCTAACGAGAGAAATATTCCTATTCCTGTTAGCAAGAGCTCAAATTACAGCCGTGATAAGAACATCTGGCACTTAAGCCATGAGGGATCTGAACTGGAAAACCCGGCTAATGAACCAATTTATGACAGACTCCTGCAATTATCAGTAACCCCTGAAAATGCACCTGATACCCCTACCTATATTGATATCGATTTTGAAAAAGGTATCCCTGTAAAGGTTAATGGTCAAAAAATGGGTCCTGTAGAGTTGTTGACATACCTTAATAAGGTCGGCGGAGAAAATGGTATTGGTATTATTGATATAGTTGAAAATAGACTAGTTGGTATGAAGTCCAGAGGCGTTTATGAAACTCCGGGCGGAACCATTCTCTATGCTGCTCATCAGGAGCTTGAAAACCTTACCATTGACAGAGATACTGCACACTATAAGACACTTGTGTCCCAACGTTTTGCTGAACTTGTATACTATGGTCAATGGTTCACACCTCTTCGTGAGGCTCTTTCAGCTTTCGTTGACTCAACACAGAAGTATGTTACAGGTAATGTTAAGCTCAAGCTTTACAAGGGAAATATCATTCCTGCAGGTACAACTTCCCCCTATTCACTATTTAGTGAGGAGCTATGTACCTTTGGTGAAGATAATGTATATAATCAAAAGGATGCTGAGGGCTTTATCAATTTATTTGGCCTGCCACTAACAGTTCAGGCTAATATGAAAAAGCTTAATGATATTAAGGACTAATTAATTACTAATCAAACTTTCTTAAACAATCAAGCATATGATCAAATTAAATAACCAGCTGATGTTGTAGTCAGCTGGTTATAAATCTACAAATGCAGTTTGTCAGATGTAAAGACAAATAATAATATTAAATTATGGAGGCATACATATGAAGCTTTGGGGAGGCCGTTTTTCTAAGAATACAGATGAATTAATGGATGATTTTAACTCTTCAATACATTTTGACAGCAGGATGTATAGACAGGATATTTTGGGAAGTGCTGCCCATGTTAAGATGCTTGGGACAACTGGAATAATCCCTCAAAGCGATGCTGACCTTATATATAAGACCTTATTTGAGATTCTTGATGATATTGAGAATGGTAAGATTGAATTCGAGGTTTCTGCCGAGGATATTCATATGAATATAGAGACCATTCTCATATCCCGTATCGGTGATGTAGGAAAGCGCCTGCACACAGGAAGAAGCCGAAATGATCAGGTGGCTCTGGATATTCGTATGTATCTGAAGGATGAATGCGTGAAGATTAAGGATAAGCTTAAGACTTTATTATTGACATTAATTAAGCTTTCTGAAGAGAATCTTGATACTATAATGCCGGGCTATACACATCTTCAAAGGGCTCAGCCTATCACCTTAGCCCATCATCTGATGGCATATTTCCAAATGTTCAGAAGGGATATCGAGCGCCTGGACGACTGCGTTAAACGCATAAATATCATGCCCCTGGGCTCTGGAGCCCTTGCAGGTACTACCTATCCTTTAGACAGGCAAATGGTGGCCTCAGAGCTCAAATTTGATGCTATTTCAGAGAACAGTCTGGATTCTGTCAGCGACAGAGATTTCGCAATAGAACTTGCATCCTGTCTTTCAATTGTTATGATGCATTTATCGCGCTTTAGCGAAGAAATTATTCTCTGGTGCACAAGTGAGTTCTCATTTATTGAGCTTGACGATGCTTACAGCACCGGATCATCAATAATGCCTCAAAAGAAAAACCCCGATGTAGCTGAACTGGTCCGTGGAAAAACAGGCCGTGTTTATGGCAGCCTTATTTCACTCTTAACAATGATGAAAGGTCTTCCCCTTGCCTATAACAAGGATATGCAGGAGGACAAGGAGGCCATATTTAATGCAATTGATACAGTGAATCTCTGTCTCCCTATTTTTACTAAAATGCTTGATACAATGAGAATTAAAAAGGATAATATGAAGAACTCGGCTAAAGGCGGCTTTACAAATGCAACTGATATGGCCGATTATCTGGTGAAAAAGGGCATCCCCTTCAGAGACGCCCATGAAATTATCGGACGAATGGTTTCATATTGCTTAGATAAGAACATAAGCATTGATAATCTGTCCATGGATGAGTTTAAATCCTTTTCTTCACTTATTGAAGAAGATGTTTACACAGCAATTTGCTTAGAAACCTGTGTTAATGAAAGAAAGACTCCCGGCGGCCCTTCAAAGATAAGCGTAATGTCTCAAATAGACAATGGCCGAGTTTTTATCAATAGTCTTAAAGCGTGAAGCAAGCGTGAAGCTTCATTTGTAATAATTATATTATAAAAGCCTCGATTCTGTTATCGAGGCTTTTTAGTAAGGTTTTACCTTCTTATCTAAAGCTTTGCCCATGCTTTGCCAGGAGTTTCTGATCTTGGCCCGCATATCATGGTCAAACGTACTCTCGACAACACTATTCAATCGTTTCCTCATTGCATAATATTCTTTGACATCAAACTCTTCTTTTTGCAGGAGTTCTTCCATTTCATCCAGCCAACTAATAAGATACTGCTTACCCATGTAATCGCCAGTGATCTTTTTTCTTAAATGGGCTACAACAAGCTTAACAGCCTTTTTCTTGACTAACTCTTCCTCAGTTGGCGTATTAATATCCTTAGCTAATGACATAATGCTCCCTCCCTTCAAATTAAATAAAATTATTTAAGCAAGCAAATATGTTATTTAATTTCCATAAAACAAAATGACACCATTCCACTAGACCCACAAACCGATTTAATAAAAAAATATATAAAAAACAAACTGCCGGTTTTGGAACAGAATAATGCCTATCTTCTTATTGCAACTGGAAACTATACTTCTATATTACATCATTTCACCACATAAATCAATGTTTCCCAAAGTCCGTATAACTAATCATATGGAAATATAGCTTAACTTATGCCTAAATCAAGGTTTGTTTCAGGCATAAGATTAAGGCATTAGATTAAGGTATTAATATGTAACGAGAGTTTTCCCGTTGAGCCTTTCTTCTAAGATATTACCGGCCTTATCGGAAGGAACAACAATGGTATCAGGATCTCCATCACTCACAAACATACGGGTTTGTGTCATTTTAGGAAGCCACCATGTAAGATCACACTCTACTGCAACTCTCCCCTGTGCTCTGATCCTTGCTACATACCCGTTATTATAGTTCTTGCTTATAGATGCTGGCGCAGGATTTGCTCCTACAGCCATAATGCTTTTATTCTCATACTCGACACCATTATAGCTGCCCTTTTCAAGGAACACCTTTAAATCATCATTTACAGGCACATGTCCATATGGCAGCGCCAATGAGTAAAACTCTAAATCGGGTAAAATTTCATAGGCCTTTTCCTGATTTTTGCCCAGGCTCTCTTGAATTTTATCGGAAAAATTATTTACGGGTTCGGAATATTTAACATGGCCCCAAGTGTGATTTCCAAGTTCAAAGCCTTGAGCCAAAAGAATCTCGAAACGCTCCTTCAAGGTTCCTGCACCTTCAAAGGTCTTATCCCCTTTATCCATATTAACATAGAACATGGCATGCTGGCCGAAATCAGGGTGCTTTTCATTAAAGGCCATAAGAATTCCTGCTGCAGATTTAGGATTTACCTTGAGCTCACCATTTTCTTCAATAAGGTTAAACTGACCCGCGGTTCCATCATCAAAGGTGAAAACCATAGGCATTGTGCCTGCAGGAACAGAGATATTGCACTCAATATAATCAGACATGCTGATAAGCCTGAAGCCCGAATCATACAAGGTCTGGAGCAGAGCCTCAAATTCTGCAAAGGTGGTAGTATATTCCTTTTCAGTGTTTTCCTCATAGGCTTCTATAAGGCTGTGGAACATAACTATAGGTATTTCACCTGATTCATTTGGCCCAAAGGCCTCATAATCGGTTCTGATTACGAGGTTATCTCTGGGATCTTTTGGTGCTTTGGTTTCCTCAGGGTCTTCAACTGGTTCTGGAGACGCAGTCTGTGCAGGCTCATTTGTCTGACCTGGAGGCTCAGATATATTTGAATCTGTTGGTGCTGGTGATGGACTTTCCTTTACTAAGCCTAGCCTATCACGATTTAAAGCTAAACCCACAATCAGCACAGTTATAATTAATACTAATAAAACAGTAAAAAATCTCTTCTTATTGAGCTTTCTCTTTTGCATTTAATT
>JAAYTU010000106.1 GCA_012523705.1 Clostridiaceae bacterium | reverse complement strand
GCAGCAAGTGCAGGAACCATTAACGAAGCAATCATTGCAACGGTAAGGATTACTGCAAATAATTTCTTAAGGTTTCTCATAATGAAAATCCTCCCTTTTGTTATTGGAAGCAGGTCATATAATTTCAAAGTCGGATCACGCCTGCTTCCTCGTTTTTGTAATCCGGCTTTGTTTGCTTTATTGATTCAAATGAATAGGAAAGCCTATCCATCATGAATTCGTAATTGATTATATCACCCTAAAAATGGTCGGTCAATAATTACAATGTAGGTGTAAACAAATTGTAACTTATCGTAAGGGGTCTACCCTTTTGATGTAACAATTCTTTAATAATGTCGGGAATTTAGTGAATTAGTTTAACTGTCCCAAAGCTTTTTTCAATGTTTCAATTACTTCATGTTTGGTTTCAAGCCTGAAAATTTGAGCGCGTATTTTAGCACTGTCATATAAGCCGCGAAGATACCATGCTATATGCTTCCTCATCTGTAGAATGGCTGATCTTTCGCCTTTTGTTGCTTCCATCAAAGAGTAATGCTGTAGTATGGTCTTGAGTATTACATTATTATCGGGTTTATTATTATATACCCCATTTTTTAAGTAATCATTGATGTTCTTGAATATCCAGGGATTGCCTTGCGCTCCCCTTCCTATCATTATAGCACTACAACCGGTTATTTCCAACATCTTTTTGCAATCTTCAGGCTTAAAAACATCTCCGTTACCTATTACAGGGATGTTTAGTGCCCTTGTTACATCCTTTATTACATTAATATTACTTTTCCCTGAATAATATTGTTCTCTGGTTCTGCCGTGGACAGCTACTGCTGCAGCCCCTTCTTCCTCACATATTGTTGCTATTTCTACTGCGTTTATGCTGTCATTATCCCACCCGGCCCGTATTTTTACTGTAACAGGCTTTGATGAGGCCTTTACCGTCTCTCTTACTATTTCCCGAACTAACCGGGGTTTTTTCATTAAAGCCGCTCCTTCACCGTTTTTCACTATTTTAGGAGCAGGGCATCCCATATTAATGTCTATTAAAGCAATGTCCTCTCTTATCGATAGCCCGGCTGCTGCCTCGGCCATGATTTGAGGCTCTGAACCAAATATTTGAACACCAACCGGCCTTTCATCAGGGTGAGTTTGTGTAAGAGCCAGAGTTTCCTTATCATTGTAGTGCATAGCCTTTGCGCTGACCATTTCTGTGTACACCAAAGAAGCTCCCTGTTCTTTACAAAGAATTCGAAAAGGAAGATCTGTAATCCCTGCCATTGGAGCAAGAAAAAAATTGCCCGATAAATTAAGATTTCCCAGCTGCATAGATTCCTCCAGAGTTGAAAAGGACAAAACACAGAAGAACCGTCCCCATGTGTCCTGAAAAAAAACCCTCTGGCTAGTAAGACAGAAGGTAAAAATGCGTGTGTAATTTAAAACGGATATATTGTTAGAATGGAAGATCCTCATCATCCTCATTGAGGGTGTAGAATCCATCCCCGCTCGCAGGGCTTTGATCCTGGAACGGTGGTGCAGAAACCTTCGGTGAACCAGCAACGAATGTACTATCGTTTCTGTCTCGCTTACTATCTGCAAAGTAAACCTGGTCGGCAACTATATCGTCGCTATAGCGCTTGTTGCCTTGTTGATCTGTCCAGGAATTATTTCGAAGATATCCTTCGATCAGAACCTGTTGCCCCTTTTGAAAGTACTTGCCCACAAATTCAGCAGTATGCCTCCATGCCGTGATTTGTAAGAAATCTGCAGTGGGTTGGCCCTCCTGCGGCTTTCCCGGCCTATTAACGGCTATTCTAAAGCGAGTCATGGCGATATTGTTCTGTGTGTAACGAACTTCTGGATCGGCAACCAGCCTTCCCAATAAAATAACTTTGTTCATTAGTACACCACCTTTTAATATAGTTTCTGCAAATAAGGAGGATTAGTCTTCCTTCCTTATAATCAGATATTTAAGAATGTTCTCGGTAATCTTGAAGTTTCTTTCAAGTTCTTCAGGGAAATCGGATTCTGCTGAGAAAGTAACCATTACATAGTAACCTTCCTTTTGGTCCTTAACTTCATAAGCAAGCTTTTTCCTGCCCCATTCTTCAACCTTTTCAATTTCCCCGTGCTCAGAAATCAAAGAACTGAATTTCTCGATAGTAGCTTTAACCTGCTCTTCGTCAGCCAGTGGAGAAATAATATAGATTGATTCGTATTTGTTCATGACCATTCACCTCCTTTTGGACTCATTCGGCCCTGCGTCTTTCGCAGAGCAAGGATTAACCGTATTGATTTTTACGGCATTTGTAATAGTATCACATAAAGCAAGGTTTGACAACATAGTAGTTGAGGAATGTCCGCTAGATTATCT
>JAAYTU010000105.1 GCA_012523705.1 Clostridiaceae bacterium | reverse complement strand
GGCAGGGTAGAGTTTTTCTTTATTCATAACAATTATTGTCTGACTTATTGCATTTGATTCAAAGCATCAACCAGCTTGTCAATGTCCATACCATGAACCTGGGAAGCCTCTTCTAATGTCTCCATCTGAGCTGAAGGGCATCCTACACAACCCATGCCAAAACCCATAAGAACCTGAGCTGCCTTGGGGTTTGCTCTCAAAATCTCACCAATAGTCATATCCTTTGTTACTTTCATATTAACGCATCCTCCTATTTTATCTGTATGCTTTTTAGTCTTTACAGTATTATATCCATTTCAGTATACAATAAAATATAAAAGATTTGTGTGATTTTTGTCACAAAATTTGTGTAGGGCTAAATTACTTATTAATGGTACCGCCAGAAACTTTAGCATTCCAGCAGATAGTCTCTTTCTGATTGAGAGGACTGTTAATGTTTATGAAGATAAATATTTATCAATGCTTCTTAGAAATTCTTCTTTGGATGCAAAAACCCCCGAACCGTCGTAAAGAATCAATTCAGGGGCTTCGTTTTGGAGGCGCCACCCGGATTTGAACCGGGGAATAAAGGTTTTGCAGACCTCTGCCTTACCACTTGGCTATGGCGCCGATATTTAAAAACCGCAGATTATAAATTACTATTCTGCGGTTTTTCTGTGGAGCGGGAAACGAGATTCGAACTCGCGACTTTCACCTTGGCAAGGTGACACTCTACCACTGAGTTATTCCCGCACTCATTTTGGTGCCCAGAGTCGGAATTGAACCAACGACACGAGGATTTTCAGTCCTCTGCTCTACCAACTGAGCTATCTGGGCATAATGGCGACCCGGAAGGGACTCGAACCCTCGACCTCTAGCGTGACAGGCTAGCGTTCTAACCAACTGAACTACCGGGCCGTATTGGTGGGAACAATAGGACTTGAACCTATGACATCTTGCTTGTAAGGCAAGCGCTCTCCCAGCTGAGCTATGCTCCCAAACCCAATTTCCTTTGCCACATTTGTTGCGGCTTTTATAGTATACAAAATCATTTTGAACATGTCAAGTTCTTTTTGACACTATTATTTAAAAATTTATACCATCTATGTGGCTATTCTAGCTATTCTAGACTGTTTCTGTAAAGCCGGTCTCCCCTTTTCCCCCTTGTAATATGAAAGAAAAAGGCTTTCGCAAGCTTGTCTGGAAACCACGCTATATAAGCCGGGCCAGTAATTACACTTCGAAAGCCATAGTCATAGGTAAAACCCAATTATAACTGATTCTATTTTGCGGGTATTATGCCTTCTCAAACATGTCTTTTCCTACTCCGCAGTCAGGGCAAACCCAATCCTCGGGAAGATCTTCAAACGCTGTACCTGGCTGCACACCAGAATCAGGATCTCCTATCTCAGGATCGTATTCATAACCACAAATTGTGCATACCCATTTTTCCATATATTCCGACTCCTTTCACATAGTTTTTACTCGTTAATATTCCTATGATTATTTTTTAATTTACCACCATTTTTCAAAACTAAAACTATTAATTGAATCCTTTAATTGATATAACATGCTTGGGAAAAGTTAAGAATTAGAGCGTATTACATTTATCCTGTATGATTAGGGAAGAGTACTCGTTAAATACCATATGAAGGCTGCGTGAGATAATATCGGCCATTTTCATCACTACTGATAGCCGGGTGCTTTGAAGAACCAGGAAATCCATAAAGCCGCCATTATTAACTACACCAGTAATATGCATGTCGCCGACAGGAGGAAGCTCTTTTTTTAGTCCCGCTCCAGGTTTTATCGGTCCTGCTCCAACCGAAATACAGCCCACATGATCCACCGTCCCCAGCGATGCATCAACAGCCACTATATAAGCATCTTTATGAAGCAAAAGTGCCTTGGAAAGTGATTCCTCTAAATTTCGGGCATGTACGGGGTTTTCCAGAGTCCCGTAAACATGGACACCCGGAAATTTATATTTCTGAAGCATGTCTCCCACCAAGGGGCCCAGTGAATCTCCTGTAGAACGATCGGTACCGATACACATTACTATAACGGGCCGTTCATTTACTATAATGCCTTTATTCTTAAATCCTGTTAATTGCATGGTCCTTGAGATTGCTCCGGCTACTTTAAATACAGCTAGTTTATCATCCAGCCTGAAATATCCTTTTTTCAAACAAACACGCAACCCTTCTTTTCACCAATACTTAATTAATAAGTATTCCCGTTGCCTGTCCTATTATGCACTGCAAATTAGTGCAGTGCGGACTGTTTTTGCGTGTTATAATATCCCCGGCTATCTCGGAGGTTTTTACAGTTTAGAAGCCCTTCATCGAAAGAGAAATCCTCTTTCTTTCAGGGACAACTTCCAGTACTCTCACTTTGACTATATCCCCCACCGATACAACCTCCATGGGATGCTTCACAAACCTGTCTGATAGTTCTGATATATGCACAAGTCCATCCTGATGAACGCCAATATCAACAAAAGCACCGAAGTCAACAACATTTCTGACTGTTCCTTCAAGAATCATTTCTGGCTTTAAATCACTCATCTCAAGAACATCTGCTGACAAAAGTGGTGGAGGAAGCTCGTCTCGCGGGTCTCTGCCCGGCTTTAGAAGCTCATTTATTATGTCATTTAATGTTGGGACTCCGACATTTATTGTAGCTGCCACTTTTTCTACTCCAAGCCTTTCTACCTCTTGTCTTAATGTGCCTATTTCCTTATCCTTAACATTCTGCAGAGTATGGCCTGTCAGCTTTAATAGCTCTTCACATGCCTTGTAGGACTCGGGATGAACAGAGGTGTTATCCAGAATGTTGTCACCCTCACTAATCCGTAAAAAGCCTGCACATTGTTCAAATGACTTTTCCCCGAGCTTCTTAACCTTTAATAGCTCTTTTCTTGATTTGAATCCATTATTACTTTCCCTGTATTCTACAATATTGTTTGCAACTGCAGAACTTACGCCGGCCACATAGGACAATAGGGATGCAGATGCAGTGTTCAGATCAACGCCTACGCTGTTGACACAGCTCTCAACAACTCCTGCCAGAGCCTGGCCAAGCTGCTTTTGATTCATATCATGCTGATACTGACCCACCCCTATAGCCTTTGGATCAATTTTTACAAGCTCTGCCAACGGATCCTGTAATCGTCTTGCAATGGAAACTGCACTTCTTAAAGATACATCAAATTCAGGGAACTCCTCTGCCGCCAGCTTTGACGCCGAATAAACCGATGCACCTGCCTCATTTACAATGGTATATAGCACTTTTTTATCCAGAGTCTTTATTACTCCCGCAACAAATATTTCGCTTTCCCTTGAGGCAGTCCCGTTTCCTATAGAAATAATGTCTACATCATATTTTGCAATTATTTCTTTAATTGTTGCCGTTGCCTCAGCTATCTTGTTCTGGGGAGGCGTAGGGTAAATCACTCCAGTATGAAGAACACTCCCGAACTGATTCACAACTGCAAGCTTACATCCTGTGCGATAAGCAGGGTCAAGGCCGAGCACCGTTTTGCCCTTAATGGGAGGCTGAAGTAATAGACTCCGCAGATTTTCGGAGAATACCTTTATGGCCTGTGCCGATGCCGTCTCTGTCAATATCCCTCTTATCTCATTTTCAATAGATGGAGCAATTAATCTTTTATAAGCATCTTCAACAGTCTTTTCGATTATGCCTGTAAAAATAGATCCGCCCCTGATAATGGATTTATCCTTAAGCCAGTCAACTATTCGTGCCTGAGGAGCCTCAAGCTTAACTGACAAAAACTCCTCCTTCTCACCTCTGTTAATGGCCAAAACCCTATGGGGTGCAATTTTAGACACAGGCTCGTTAAAATCATAATACATTCGGTAAGGGGAGTCCTCTTCCTTCTTTGCTGAGGTTATAATTACTCCCTCTTTAAATGTCAGATCCCTTATCACTCTTCTGTACTCAGCATTGTCAGATATAGTTTCAGCTATTATGTCCATTGCTCCCTGAATGGCATCTTCAGCTGTTTCTACACCCTTTTCCATATCGATATATTCGGATGCTATTGAAATAACATCCCCCTTAATCAGCTTCTGGGAGTATATTATTACCGCTAATGGCTCTAAACCCTTTTCCTTTGCCATTGATGCCCGTGTACGCCGTTTTGGCTTAAAGGGCCGATAAATATCCTCTATTTCCTGTAGCGATTCTGCTTTATCCAGGGCGGCGGAAATCTCATCTGTGAGCTTTTCCTGCTCCTGAATTAATCTTCTGACCTCTTCCTTCCTGTTCTCAAGGTTTCTTAAATAGATTAATCGCTCATAGAGCTCTCTTAACAGCTGATCATCAAGCCCACCAGTAACCTCTTTTCTATAGCGGGCAATAAATGGGATAGTGTTGCCTTCATCAATCAGCCTAATTGTATTCTCTACCTGATGCTTGCCAACAGATAGCTCTTTGGAAATTCTTGAAATTAAATCTGACATATATCCTCCTATTAATTAATGCTTTGCCAACCTTTAGTTATGAATAATCTGGTGTGTATTCAATAATACTATATCTTTCAGAATAATACTAAGTTAGCCTGGCGGAATTTACAAGAAGAAAAGCAGAAAGGGGCTGTCCTATTGCTTGAACAAAGCTCCGGTCCATGCACCTGCAGGTTTAAAAATTGCTCGCGGCATGGAAAATGTCAAGAGTGTATAAAGTATCATGAAGCTCATAAAAAATATCCTCTGCCCTATTGCATGAAAAAAGGCTCAACGGTTAAGCCAAATCCAAAGCTGAAATAATACAAAAGCGCAGCTTCTAATTTCTTAGCTGCGCCTTACAACTATGGTACCTCTTATTATTTAAGCCGTTGTGGTATCTGCCGTAGCCTTTCTTCTCTTTTCAAAATATGTTGAAAATACCTTTTCCAGCTCCAAGACATCCTGCATCTGAAAAAATCCTTTCTTTCCTTTTATGAATTTTACTCCCCTCAAGGCACCTTCTGCAAATGCCCTTCTATTAAAGGACTCATGTGAAATCTCGATTTTATCGTTTTCTCCTGCAATAATCAGCTCATGCTTTCCAACTATTCCGCCTGCTCTGACAGCATGAATAGGTATAGACTGCCCGTTCTCTTGTCCGCTGCTTGCTAGAGCCTCTTCGACCCGGTCCGCAAGCTTTATGGCCGTTCCCGAAGGGGAATCCTTTTTATGCCTGTGATGAGCTTCGTTAATTTCAAAATCATAATTAGGCAAAATCAGGGCCGCGATGTTTGACAAAAGCATCATAACATTTACCCCCACTGTTATATTAGGCGCATACAAAATTGCTGAGCCGTTTTTCATTGCAAGGGACTTTAATCGCAAAATATCCGTATTAGAAAAGCCTGTCGTTCCTATAACCAGGCCGGCCCTGCTCTCAGAAATCTGCTTTACATAGCTTAATGTGGCTTTATAATTTGAAAAGTCAACAAATACATCAGGCTTTAGATTTTCAATTACATAGCCTAACTGGCTTGGCCTGTATACTCTCGCACAGGTTTCAGGTAAATTCAAAACGCTCCCTAGGTCCTCACCTGCCTTACATGAATTCTCAGAGCCTATAGCAGCAACCAGTTTAATATCCCGATGCTCTAAAAAAGTGCGCGCTACCTCAGTCCCAGTTCTGCCAAAACCAATAAGACAAACACGGGTCATAAAATCACTCCTCCAATCTAATTATTATAGGGAAACTAAACATAATTATTTGAAGCTAAGACATTATAACCACCCTCTCCTTCAACGCTTACGGGATTAGCTGACGGATTCGGATCGAAAGAGTCTAACCCTACCGTTACCACGGATTCACCCCATTTTTGGTTCTCCCGCCCTCTGCAATGCAAAAATTCAGCGCTTTATAAAAAGACATTTGTAAGATATGCCGTACAGAATAATGTAATGAATGCATTATAAGAAGCCGCCAAGCTATAAATGATAAGTGATTCTTATTTTAGCATAAATAATTGCGGAAAGTCAAAAAATGGGTAATATTTGCAATGGTCTGTTCATAATGCTCAGGACACTTTTTCTTACATATTTTATCGGTAAAATCTTTTTTTGTTTAAATAATGAAATTATGTGTTAAATATGAACTGGAGTTGTTTCGTTTATGGAACAAAATGTTTTAATTAATTTTTTATTCAATACTTGACATTAATAAATAGTAATTGTAAAATATATGCAATATCGAGTATAGGGGGGGATAAAATGAAGTCCACAGGTGTAATCAGAAATCTGGACCAACTGGGTAGAATTGTTTTGCCAATTGAATTACGACGAATTCTTAATATTGAGGTTGGAGATGGTTTAGAATTCTATTCTGATGACAAATCTATTATCCTGAAAAAGTATGAACCTGCATGTACTTTTTGCGATAATGCAAGCGATATAAGGGTTTATAAGGGCAAAAACATTTGTGGAGAATGTTATGCCAAGCTAAAAGCTGAACTGTCTTAATCACAATCTTTAATAAACAAAGGATCGCCCGGTTGGCAGATCCTTTTTTTATTGCCTAATTACTTATTTGTTATCTGTACTGCAAATCCCTAAATATCTTTATCTAAAAAGTATTTCCCTAGTTCAAGGTCTTCTTTGGATGTTAATTTAATATTTTTATAGCTTCCCTCGAACATCGTAACTTTGTATCCAGCCTCTTCAGCTATTCCTGCATCATCAGTGGCCGTTAATCCTCTTTTTGAGGCCTTTTCATATGCATCTGATATTATATCCTTCTTAAAGGCCTGAGGGGTCTGTGCGTGCCAAAGACTGTTCCTTTCCGGAGTTGAAACAATAGTATTGTTTCGGTCAACGATTTTAATTGTATCCTTAGCTTGAATGCCGGCACATCCAGCACCATATTTTCTGGCATGCAATATGCTTCTTTCTATTATATCCTTTGTAATAAAGGGCCTAGCTGCGTCATGTATTAAAACTATTTCCACATCATCTGAAAGTGCTTTTATTCCATTATATACAGAGTCCTGGCGTGTTTCTCCGCCATAAACAATCTTAAGATCAATCAAGTCCTTAAAGGAAGAAAAAATATCCTTCATCTCTTTTTGATCATTGGGATTAATGACTAATACCAGATTATCGATAAGCCCCGACTGAATGAAATTTCTGACGGTCCATTCTATTACAGGCCTTCCACAAAGGTCGGCCAGCACTTTATTGTATCCCAATCCCATCCGGTTACCGGTTCCTGCACCAACAATTATGGCGCCTATGGCGCCCTTATTATCACTCATTTATTTCCCTCTGTAATTAAATAATGGCTTAAGTTGCAATTGTGCAATGCACATTTTTAAATTTACTGAATATCATGCGCCCGGCCGAAGTCTGAAGAACACTGGTTACTACCACATCAACGGTCTGACCTTTAAAATTGTATCCCTGCTCAACGACTACCATGGTGCCGTCATCCAAATATCCTATTCCCTGACCGTTTTCCTTACCCTCTTTTACAATGCGTATGGTCATTTCCTCGCCAGACACCGCTACGGGCTTCATGGCATTTGCCAGATCATTAATATTTAGCACATCGATGCCTTTTATAGCAGCAACCTTACCCAGATTGTAGTCATTAGTAATAACCTTTGCTCCAATTTCCTTTGCCCTTGATAGAAGCTGCTCGTCTACCTCTTCCTTGGAATCACCCTCAGTAGAATCTATTGTTATAGGAAACCTGGCATCGCTTTTGAGCATATTTAACACATCAAGGCCCCTGCGCCCCTTTGCCCTTACAATATCGTCAGCAGAATCGGCCAGATGGCGAAGTTCCTCTAACACAAAGCCCGGAATAACCAGCTCTCCTTCTAAAAAGCCTGTCCTGCTTAAATCCAGAATACGCCCGTCAATAATAACACTTGTGTCCAATAGCTTAATCTCTGAAGAGTGCTTTTTCTTGCCTGCGCCATCAAATATGCTTTCGTTTCTTTTAATAACTGCAAAATATATTCCGCTTATACCAAACAAAACATTGATTATTATGGATATAGGAACACCTATTAAATCAATTTTAACTATAGGAATTGAAATAAGATTTGCAACAATTAAACCTAAAATAAGGCCCCCGGCTCCCATCAAGAGCTCATACAGGGTGATTTTTTGTATTATTGTTTCTACTTTGTCAACACTCTCGGCTGTCAGGGTAATGATTTTGCCCCCCAGAAAATACATAAGGACACCAAGAATCAAAGAGGTGAACACAATTACTCCCACTCCGTAAATGGTGGTTAAATGTTCCTCCATGCCGTTTCGAATCATCAATAGTCGTACTAAGGTCATGCCAGTAAGGGCTCCGGTCAGCCCAAACGCGTATTTCAGTATCTTCTCCAGCATGCAAATTCTCCTTGAATGAATATTCAGGACGTTATTCGCGTATTTATTATATCTTCTACATCATTAGGGTTCATATTTTTTGCTAAAACCAGTTCGCTTATAAGTATCTGCTTTGCACTGTTTAACATTTTGCGTTCGCCTGTAGACAGGCCTTTATTTCTTTCTCTCAAGACAAGATGCTTAACAACATCTGCTACCTCAAAAACATCTCCGCTTTTTATCTTGTCCATATTCTCTCTATATCTTTTGTTCCAATTTGAAGTCTGCTCATCAGATTTGATCTCTAACGATTTAAAGACACTATCGGCACATTTATTATCAATAACATCTCGTATTCCGATACACTCGACATTATTGATAGGAATCATTACTTTCATCTCACCGATGGGAATTTTCATGACATAATATTTCTTTAGTTCTCCTAATATTTCCCGTTCCTCAATTGATTCAATTATACCTGCTCCATGCATAGGATAAACAACTTTATCCCCTATACTGAACATAAAATTTCGCTCCTTCTTCGCATAAATAGCCACACTTTTTACATTTACCCCAGAATATTAGCAGACTCTCAAATGTATATGTATAAGGATGTAATGAACATTATTGTTATGCTTATTTAAGGAGATTATATAAACTCGCTTATTTTTCAGTATACACCATCACAATGTAAAAGTCAAAAAAACCAGGCTTAAGTTGTTTATTTACAAGAGCTTCGGGCTTTTTTTGCAAAAAAAGAGAACCAGTCTTATATAAGGTTATGCCCCACAAAATGAAGATTTAAACCCATGAATTATCTTAAGATTAAACCTTCACATCCTTTTCAGCAAAATTTAACTTTTTTATTAATTCCATTACCTCTTTATCCGGTTCCTTTAGTTCATGGCCGGGTTTGGAGATATAATATCCTTGAACATAGTCTACATCCATCTTGCAAAGGGTTTCAAGCTCCTCTTTAGTTTCCACACCCTCGGCAAGCACCCTGGTCCCTCTGTAGCGGGCATACCTGATAATATCCTCAAGCATATATTGCTTTCTTGAATCCTCATTGATGTTTCTGACTAATTGCCTATCAATCTTTATTATATCCGGCTCTAAAGACAAAAGGGCTAGATGGTTAGAATAGCCTGAGCCAAAATCATCAAGGGCAAACTTTGCTCCTGCCTTCTTAACTATATCCTTGCGGACATTGATTTCCTCTGCATCCATCCGCTCCCTTTCAATCACTTCAAAAACAACCTTCATACTACTGAAATAGCGGTCTTTAATGTCGTTATAATCCTCCTCAGCCAGAGTGCCGTATGGAGAAGTGTTTATGAACAGATACTTGTCCTTAAACCTGCTGTCCCTTTGTAAATATGCCTCTAAAGCATTGTAAACCATCCTTCTTTCAAGATAGACATAATTTCCTGATGCCTCAGAATCGTTAATAAGATCTACTATGTTACTATAGACAGGATTTGTGGGCCTTGACAGAGCCTCAAACCCGAAAAGATCCCCGGTTATTAAGGATACTATTGGCTGAAACACAATACTTAACTGATTCTTTTCAATAATCTCTTTTATGTGCATGCGTCTTAGTGAAACCTTGTGTTCCTCTTCAAATCTTTCATAGTTAAATTCATTCGGGCTAGATTTCTTACATTTCATGGCCTCATGTTGCGCAAAGGAAGCATATTCTAAAAGCTCTGCCGGAGTATTGCCGTGAATGCCCGATACTGCATACCCTACCGCTACCGGGAAAGAAACAGAAATCCCCTCCACCTCAGCAACTTGCTCTTCTACTGTCTCCATGAGGTCTTTAGTATTATCTATGAATTGCTCTATGCTCTTTACGCCAGTAACCAACAATAGAAAATCAGGTCCAAGCCACCTTAAAGGAATCATGTGGCTCTTAACATATTTCTTAAATATGTTAGCGCATTCCCTGATATAACTGTTCCCGGCCATCTTTCCGAATTGCTCCTGGAAGTCCTGATATCCTGTTAATCCTATGTAAACAAAGATTACTCTTTCATCCTCCGCACTTTCTCTGATTGCCTTGCCGGCTAATTCCTGCAATGCGTTTCGATTATAAAATCCGGTGATATTGTCCCGAATTGCTCTTTCCTTCTCAAATTTTCTTCCTTCCATCTCACGGGTAACATCAGTTACTGCCCCTGTTATCCTGTTTTTGTCTTTGCTTAAACGGCCCCAAAATCGAAGCCAGTGAGTTTTCCCCGATTGAGCCTCTACGCTGCACTCGAAGGAAAGATCTGTACTTTCATTGATAGATGCCTTTAATAGCTCATTAAACTCCACCAAAGAAAGATCCACATTATATGAACTGAACAGCTCCTCAGCAGGTATTTCGGTTTGGTCAAGGTTTTTTGACAGGGTTGAAATCAGGCCAGACATAAAAACAAAAACTGAATTGTTTATATCATATTCATAAAAATCAAAAAGAAGATCGGCATCCTGAAGTGTTTTTATTTGACTATAAAAGGCTGATATGTTCTCGGAAAGTCGTTGGTTAACCTTTATTTTTTCTTTAAGCCTGCTATTTTTTCTTCTTAAGGTCTCTAAAGAATGGTTTAATACCTCGGTAACAGTTAGTAGCCCTATATGTCGCTCATCGGTAAAATCAAAGGCCGCGGCTTCATCCCCTGCCAGTCTAAAGGATTTATTGATTCTTGAAAGAGTTTTAAAGCTTTTTCTTAGCAGATAATAATGAAATAATGTATTTAACGACAACATTAGTGCGAGCAAGCCTAACAATTTAGTAAATATCTCCTGATTATTAATATAAATGGCATTCTTGTTTACAAGAAATGACACAACTGCGAGAAGAACCAAGCCCAGACATACAAGAATGTAAATAATCTCAACAATATAACCTAATAAGGTCATCTTCTTTGTTTTTTGCCTTAATCTTGTTTTTCGGTTTAATCTCATCTGGTCCTAACCCCTGCCAAATCAAAAGACTTGAATACTTTCTTATCTATCTTTATTATAAAGGTATACGTTCCCAAATATATCGGATACTTATATTGATACTATTAGTACAATATATATACCACTATAATTAATGATAGTAACCGCAAATGAAAGGATGGGATACTCATATGAAATCATACCGCAAGGAGCTTTATATCAACACCAATACCAGACGAGCTTTCATTAACATCACACCAGAGGTTGTAAAATGCCTGAATGAAAGTGGAATTAAAGAAGGATTGGTTTTAGTTAATGCCATGCATATTACTGCCAGCGTTTTCATAAATGATGACGAGTCCGGTCTTCATGCCGATTTCGAGAAATGGCTTGAAAAATTAGCTCCCGAAAAACCCCATTCACAATATGCCCATAATGGCTATGAGGATAATGCTGATGCTCATCTTAAGCGTCAAATAATGGGACGCGAGGTTGTGGTTGCAGTTACAAACGGGAAACTGGACTTCGGGCCCTGGGAGCAAATCTTTTACGGAGAGTTTGACGGAAAGCGCAATAAGCGTCTTCTTATAAAAATCATTGGGGAATAGCTTTATCAAGTCATTATTCCCTCATATTTACTTTCAGCAATGGATACTCTATACTTAAAATAAGCTTGATACTATGGTTGTATAAGCCATTAAATAGAAAAAGGTGGTTTTTTCATGGACGAAATGGAGAAAAAGCAGAAGAACTTTATCGAAGAAATAGTTGAAGAAGATCTTCGGACCGGACGCGTAAAAGAGATTCACACACGCTTTCCGCCCGAACCCAACGGATACCTACACATTGGCCATACAAAGGCTATGTGCATAGATTTTGGTATCGCCGACAAATATGGTGGAAAATGCAATTTGCGTTTTGATGATACAAATCCCTCCAAGGAGGATGTGGAATATGTTGATGCCATAATAGAAGATATCAAATGGATGGGATTCGATTTTGAGGACAGACTATATTACGGATCAGACTACAGCGAAAAAATATATAATTATGCAGTAGAATTGATAAAAAAAGGCCTGGCCTATGTGGATGAGCTTGATGTTGATCAAATCCGCGAATACCGCGGAACCTTGACTGAGCCCGGGAAGAACAGCCCCTGGCGCGACAGGCCCATAGAGGAATCCCTTGATCTTTTCGAAAGAATGCGTAAGGGTGAATTCGATACCGGAGAAAGAGTATTACGGGCAAAAATAGACATGTCCTCACCTAACATCAACATGCGAGACCCTGTAATTTATCGTATCAAGAAGGAGCATCATCATCGTACAGGGGATGAATGGTGCATTTATCCTATGTATGATTTTGCTCATCCCCTTCAGGATGCTAT
Organism: Clostridiaceae bacterium; assembly: GCA_012523705.1. Lineage (GTDB taxonomy): Bacteria > Bacillota > Clostridia > DSM-8532 > DSM-8532 > DTU059. The sequence goes on along the minus strand of JAAYTU010000105.1, from coordinate 29,778 downwards.
AGAGGGTATCTCACATTCACTTTGTTCAATTGAATATGCTGATCACAGGCCTTTATATGACTGGTTCTTGGAAAAGCTGGAAATCGAGAGTCCGCCTCGTCAGTACGAGTTTTCAAGGCTGAATATCAACTATACTGTAATGAGTAAGAGAAAGCTTCGGGAACTTGTGGAAAAAGAATATGTCTCAGGTTGGGACGACCCGAGGATGCCTACTCTTTGCGGATTAAGAAGAAGAGGCTTTACGGCGCAGGCTATAAGAAACTTTATTGACCTTGTAGGTGTATCAAGGACTAACAGTACCGTTGACTGGGGCCTTTTGGAGCATTGTGTCCGTGAGGACCTTAATAAGTCCGCAGACAGAGTCATGGGAGTACTAAATCCACTAAAGGTTATTATAGAGAACTATCCCGAGGATAGAACAGAGGAATTCGATGTGGAGAATAATCCTGAACGTCCTGAACGAGGTACAAGGAAGGTTCCCTTTTCTAAGGAAATCTATATCGATCAGGATGACTTCATGATAGACCCTCCAAAGAAGTATTTTAGATTAAAGCCCGGTGGAGAGGTCCGCTTGAAGAATGCTTATTTTATTAAATGTGTCGATTATGAAACCGATGAAGATGGAAATGTAACATTGGTAAGAGCTACCTACGACCCTGCTTCCAGGGGTGGTGAGTCGCCAGACGGCCGTAAGGTCAGAGGAACTATCCAGTGGGTATCAGCAAAGCATGCTATTGATGCTGAGATTCGACTTTATGACTTGCTCTTTAATGTGGAGAATCCTGACGAGATCCCTGAAGGCGGAGATTATAAGGATAATTTAAATCCAGAGTCCCTTATAGTTTTAAAACACAGCAAGGTTGAACCATCCTTAAAGGATGCCCAGACGGGAGACCGCTTCCAGTTCTTAAGAACCGGTTACTTCTGTATTGACAGCAAGGATTCCAAACCCGATGCACTGGTTTTCAACAGAACTGTCGGACTTAAAGATACCTGGGCAAAAATAGCTGCAAAAAGCTAATGTGACCGTGAGACAGGGAGACATTAACACAAGGGGACACGAAACCATCCCCTGTATTGTTCGGAAAGGGAGTGAATGCCATGATTAAAAAGGAAATTAATAAGGTAACCGTTATAGGTACTGGATTTGTTGGTTCCACTACGGCATATACCCTTATGCTTAACGGGTTGTTTTCAGAGATGGTGCTTATTGATTTGAATACCACCAAAGCAAAAGGCGAGGAAATGGACTTAAATCATGGTCTTCCCTTTGCAAGGCCGGTTAAAATTTATCAAGGCACCTATTCAGACAGCAAGGACTCTGATCTGGTAATAATAACAGCCGGCGCCAACCAGAAGGAGGGGGAAACCCGCCTGGATCTGGTTCACAAAAACACCGCGGTTTTTAAGGATATCGTTTCGCAGGTTGTAAAGTATAATGATCCTGACAAATGTATATTACTTGTTGTAACAAACCCTGTGGACATTTTGACATATGTCACCTGGAAGGTGTCAGGGTTCCCCATAAACAGAGTATTGGGATCGGGAACTGTTCTTGACACCGCCAGATTCAAATATCTGATTGGGGAGCACGCGGGAGTTGATTCAAGAAATGTTCACGGTTATATATTAGGAGAACATGGTGATACAGAGCTTCCTGCATGGAGCTTAACCAATATTGCCGGGATGTCCCTTGACTCCTACTGCTCGTATTGCAATAAATGCTCTGACAGTCAGAACATGGACAAGATTTTCAATGAGGTCAAAAATTCAGCATATAGAATTATTGAAGCGAAGGGTGCCACTTACTATGCCGTTGCTTTGGCTGTAGAGAGGATAGCTGAAGCCATAATGCGCAATGAGCACTCGATATTAACTGTGTCCAGCGTTCTTCAGGGGCAATACGGTATATCAGATGTGGCTATTAGTGTCCCCACCATTGTGGACCGAAATGGTATAAATCATATTCTTGATGTGCCTCTGTCTGAAGAAGAACGGCAACTTCTTTCAAAATCTGCCCATACATTAAAGGAAATTCTAAAGGAATTGAAGTTGTAAATTCAATATCAGAAATTTTTATTATGAATTGTATAGTTAATGAAATTAAAGGCGACCATAAGGTCGCCTGTTATTATCCTATATCTATTTATTAATATCCACGAAGACTCTCTCTCCGTCTTTAACCATGCCAAGCTTCTCTCTGGCAAGTTTCTCGATGTTGTCATAGCTGGAAATATCGTCTAATTCCTCTAATAGCCTCAGCCTTTCTTCCTCTTCTTTCGCAATCTTCTGCTCAAGCTGTTTAATTTCTAGATTCAGAATATACATCTCATGGGATTGAGATGTAAAGGTAAAAGCTGCATATATAAGCACTCCTGCTAAAAGAGGCACCATCCACCAGCTCTTTTTTTTCTTCTGTACGGCCACTACACATCAATCCTTTTTCTTATGTAAAACATTATATGTTATATTATACCACCGTTTGCTGCCATCTAACAAGGCTTTTATGGGTTTCACTACTTTTTGGTTATTGCATTTTTCAGTCTGTTAAAGTCAACCTTAACTCTGTATTTTTGTAATGCGATTCTGTTGTTTATGGCTCCAGTTGCTTTCTTATAACGCATAAACAAAAGCTTTAAAACAGGCTTTATAAGTCCATATATTTTTATAAATGGCCATGCAATAATCTTAATAATGGTTGTCAGTATAAGTAGAATAGGCCTGCTTAAAATTGCTAAATATAATGCTCCACCCAAAAAAGTGCCTGCAAAGAAGTATAATTTAGTTTCACCACTGCTAACAATGTAAGATGATAAAAAGAAAACAACTGCTGCAATTATCCAAAATAGAATATCCTCAAAATGTACAAAAGTAGCCCTGGTTCTTACCACCCGCCTTTTTAATCTGAACATATCATAAATAAAGGCTATGACTAAACCAGCTATGCCGGCTCCAGCGAAAACAGTCAATTCATAAATAGCTTGATCTCCCATGTTTAAGCCTCCTCTCTATCTGAACAATCCCGAGAAGAAGCCTCCTTTTCTTTGTGGCCCACTATTGTCAAGGTATTCGCATGATCCTATTTCGCCTTCTACATCTATCTCAGAGGTCTCGACATTCAACTTGTTAATATGCATGGCGATTCCCCTGATCACCAATATTCCAAGCTCGGTATCAAGAACTATACATTCCTCATTAAAGCTTTCTACATGCCTCACTCCCGATATCATTAGGCGCCTTCTGTCCTTTAAAACCAGATTCTGAGACCTTTGTTCATAGTTTTTTCTTTCATCAGCCATAACAGCACCTCCTAGTGGCTATAATAATTAAACAGAGGAAAGGTTCTGCTCATGAATTGTATGCACTAGCATCCACACATATAACCACCAGATGAAATATTACCAAAAAAATTGAGCCCATCTACATGAGCTCATACATTTCTATACTATCTTCCTTTTTAACATGCTCGGCCGTTTTTAGCACCTTAAGTTTTGTAGTATTTTGTCCAAACTGAATTTCCACAATATCCCCCACCTTAACCTCGGTCCCCGGCTTGGCTATCCGCCCGTTAATTGAAACCTTTTCCTTTGAGCATGCTTCATTTGCAAGGGTTCTTCTTTTAATAATTCTACTGACCTTCAAGAATTTATCTATCCGCAACGCTATTTCCCCCCCTTATCTTGCCTTTCGAGTATCTTAGCCTCATCCCACAATTCGTCCATTTCCTCTAAAGTCATATTCTCAAGCTTCTTTCCCTGGTTGGTAGCACTCTTTTCTACCCACTCAAACCTTCGAATAAACTTGTTTACTGTTGCCGACAGAGCCAGTTCCGGTTGAACCTTTAAAAACCTTGAAACGTTTACTACGGCAAACAATAAGTCTCCAAGCTCCTCTTCTATCTTCTCTTTAATATTTCCTTCATAGGCAGCCTCAAGCTCACCTATTTCCTCTTTAACCTTATCCATAGCACCCTGAATGTTGTCCCAGTCAAAGCCCACCTGAGCCGCCTTCTGCTGCACTTTAAAGCTCCTCATAAGGGCTGGAAGATTAGCCGGAATGTCCTTTAGCACCTGTGTCTGAGTCTTCAAACCCTTTTCTTCCTTCTTGACTTTTTCCCAGATTGACATTACATCATCGGAGTTTTCCGCGTCTTCCTCGCCAAACACATGCCTGTGCCTGTTTACCATTTTGGCACTTACCCCGTGAGCTACATCATCAAAATCAAACTCTTTGTTCTCCTTGGCTATCTGGGCATGGAATATAACCTGCAGAAGTAAATCACCAAGCTCGTCACACAATTTTGCCGGACTTTTTGCATCAATCGCATCCAAAACCTCATAGGCCTCTTCTATCAAATATCTTTTTAGACTGTTATGATCCTGTTCCCTGTCCCAGGGACATCCCTCCGGGGATCTTAAGGTAGCCATTATATCCTGTAAATCCTGAAAACTATATCTTTTACCTTCTGTTTTTTTCTGCATCATCCGTGTCCTCCGTAACAATAAATAACACATGGTAAATAAGACACCGAACCGTTACCTGTCTCAAGTCGCGTGAGCCGCGTAAGACACCGCCCCCCTGTCTCGCCCCAGTGTCGCTGTCTCACTTTAGGTTGCTTGAGCCGCAGATCTTTTCAATGCTCCTAGGCACAGCATCCCTGGAGTTTTTCCAATCCGATTCAGCATTCCTGTAGTCAAACATCAAAGTAAAATGATGTATGTCTTCATTTATTCTTTTTAGCTCTTTTATTTCTAGATCAAATAAATCTATCAGAAACTGAGCCTGTTTCTCTGGAGACAATGCCTTCCCAGATTTATCTATCATATCCTTAACATGCTTAAGACAAAAGCCCTTGGTGTTTTGGAACTTCTTTTTAAATTCTGGTTCCTTGTCATATAAATACAATGTGTTTTCAATTAGTTTGTCCATGTTATTATTCATTTTATTGCACACAGAGCATGAATTCTTCAATTCCCTAAGCTTATCTATTAATTTAGCTGCCGCCTTTGCAGCAGAATTGCTTTTGCCCTTTATCCTGTCGGGAATAGCCTCCAGCACCCCTTTTGAGCTAAGAGCTTTTAATTCTGATCTATGCTTGTTGAATATAGTCTCTATTTCCTTAATCTGCTCATTCAGATGGGTATCTATAACCAGTGCGAGGGGCAGCTTTTCTTGCTTAAGGGCATAAAGCCTTGCAAAATGATTTTTACAAAATCCGTTCTTATTGGTCTCGATTCTAAAATCAGGCTCCATCATGGCAGGACCGACAGCGTATTCAAGAGCGTCATTTTCCAACTTATCCTCACAAATACAAAGCGGGCACTCCACATCCTGATCAAATGCCTCATTAATAGGTATTGTATAAATTCTTTCCTTAATACGCCTCAAATCCCTTCACAATATTTTGTTTTTTCCAAGCCTTGAACCTTTGTATAGTATAAATTATGCCTACATCATGTATATAGAATAACACAGTCCGAAAAAGTTAATCAACTTAATTACTTTTGTACTCATCCATAATCTTCTGCCACAGTTTCAATTTCAAGTGTTATATAATAGCTACCTTTTGTAAATCATAATCAATGATTGATAAATCACAGTATTAATCTAATTTACTGTATAAAATTGTATAAAAAGTGTAAGTTTTTATATGCACATTTTGTATATTGTATACTTGACAAGATAATGGAGCTTTGCTACAATAAAATTGTTAAATAAATAACAAAGTATTTCAGCAGGAGGGCGATTTTATGTTTGATTTACATGGAAGAGTTGCAGCAGTTACAGGAGCATCATCAGGATTAGGACGCCAAATGGCACTCGGATTTGCTAAGCAAGGTGCGGATCTGGTCATAATGGCAAGGAGACTTGAAAAATTAAATAAAGTTGCTGAAGAAATAAAGGCTTTTGGGGTCAGGTGTTTGGCTCTTCAATGCGATGTTACCGATACAGATGCAGTAAATAAAGCAGCTAAAGAAGCTGTAGATTATTATGGCAAGGTAGATATTCTTGTTAACAACGCTGGATCTTCAAGAAATGCCGGCGTTCTTGAAATGACAGATGAGGACTGGAGTTTCACTCTTCGAGCTGACTTGACAAGTGTATTTAAGGTTACCAGAGCATTTGCGAAAAATATGGTTGAGAATAGATATGGAAGAATTATTAATATAGCTTCTATTTATGGACAGGTTGGTAACACTGCTATGGATACAGTTGCATACCATTCTTCAAAGGGCGGCGTTATTAATTTCACCAGAGCGGTTGCCGCTGAATTAGCCAAGTATAATATTACTTGTAACACTATAAGCCCCGGATATTTTGAAACCGAACTAACAGCAGATACCCTAAATACTGAAGCCTTTACTAAGTTTATGGAAGCAACAGTTCCCCTTCGCCGCTATGGCCGTGAAGGCGAGTTAAACGCTGCAGCAGTTTTCCTGGCAAGTGATGAGGCTTCTTACATTACTGGTCAGAATATTAAAGTTGATGGCGGATATACCTCAGTTTAATTATAAAAGATCAGAAAAATCCTTTTCTTAATACTGAAACAGGTGAGCTTTATTAACCTCACCTGTTTCAAAAAATCCAAATATATAGCAAGATAAATTGATCATGTTTATTGCTTAAAGTTTGATAACGTCCATCATGCAGAGATATAAAAATTGGTTTTTTCAAAAAAGACTTGACTCTCAATTTGGTCTTTGCTATTATGTAATAGCGTCACGCAGCAAATTGAGCTTGGCGCTTGCCATGGCGGCGTAGCTCAGATGGCTAGAGCACGCGGTTCATACCCGCGGTGTCGTTGGTTCAACTCCTACCGCCGCCACCAAAGATGGCCCCATGGTCAAGAGGTTAAGACACGGCCCTTTCACGGCTGTAACAGGGGTTCGAATCCCCTTGGGGTCACCATTAAAAAGCGAGCTGATTCATTGGCTCGCTTTTTACATGCCTATTTTTTGCTCCCTTGCATAGTAGAATAGGTATTGCTGGGCGAAGCCTGCCAGATCCCCGAACTTTTCTTTGGCAAAATCTTCGATCTCCTCATTGGAGGCCTCGTATCCAAGGTAAAGCTCAGCCATCACTCTTTTGACCCATCTATCTATGGGGAAAATATCATATCTGGTTCCGCTGAATAAAAGAGTGCAATCCGCTACCTTCTGTCCAACGCCATAGAGCTTTTGAAGCTCCGAACGCGCTTGTTCAAGGCTCCCCTTTGAAACTGTATCCATGTTTGCCTCCCTCATACATACTTGCCTTGTTGCCTTATATATATACTTATCCCTATAACCTGCCCTAACAGAGGCAAGCTCCTCCAGACTTGTTTCTGCAAGCCTTTTACATGAGGGAAAAGAATATGCATCCTGAACCGATCCAGTTATGGGTTCACCAAATTTTCTGGACAGGTCTTCAACAATCTTTTTTATACGGGGAATTCCATTATTTTGCGATATTAAAAAGGAAACCAACGTTTCCTCAAAATCCTGTCTTAAAAGTCGAATGCCTCCACCAAAGTCAATGGCTTTTTGCATAACAGGATCATTTTTTGAAAGCTTGCTCTTTATTTCTCCATAGTCTCTTCCCAAATCAAAATATATATACCAGATGTTTAAAAAATCCTCTTCACTAGTGTTATGAAGCACTAGGTCTTTTCCTGTCCATTCCAGCTCTAAAGTACGATTATTAGCTACCCCGAACCAGTTTCCGTAATCGACCCGTTGCCATCTGAAGCATTGTCCACACTCAAAGGTATGTACTGGATCAAAATGTTCTAAATCTATCAATATAATTGTGTCATTATGCACTTTCCAGTTAATCATTTACCGTTCCCTTCCGATATAAATAATGTGGGGGGAATTTACATCTTTTTATTCCCATTATGTATTATTATAAAACAATATAGTGCTTATTGCATGGAAAAGGCCCGTATAATGTGGTGGAATATTTTTGAATAGGCTGGATGTTTAGCAGGCTATTTTCTTTGGTTTGTGCAAAAAGTTTAAAGAGTTGTGCCAAACCTGAAGGCTACACCATTTTAATGCATTTATTCACTTGTTGTAAAAATTATGGATTAATGTGTTGTATTTGTGGGATATATACTATATCCCTTTGTGAGGTGTGACAGAATGGCATTTATACTTTACCAAAATGAATACTTTGAAATCATTCAAGATTCTGAACTTTTTTATATCCAATCATTTAAACAGGGATTTCCACTTGAGAAGTTTAACAGTCTTGTACTTGATTCTTTGCCAACAGTAAAAATTACTAGCTTCATGACATTGAAAAATGTAATAACTCATGCTCCCAGAGGGCCTGAGGTTTTTGGCACGCTACGTCAGCGTATCAATCTGAGAATACCCGAGGACAAGCTTAAGGCCTATATGACACTGTATATGCATGAGTCTGACCTGTCTGCGGAGAACCGCGTAAACCTTGTTAAAGAAATTTATGATGAACTTAAGGCTGCAGGAATAGTCTTTGGAATAAATACACAGATCTTAACGGGGCAGCTTAAGCCTGGAGTTGAATATATAATTGCTGAGGGTACTCCTCCTGAAAATGGAAAGGATGCAGTGATAAAGCTATATGAAACTTCTGAGCTAAAACCCCAGGTGATTGATCAGGGTAAGGTTAACCATTACGAATTAAATCTTATAAATCACATCAAGAAGGGAGAATGGCTCGGTGAACGAATTGAGCCGACGCCAGGATTTCCGGGAAAGACAGTGACAGGTAAACAGATCCCCCCTATTCCGGGACGAAATTTACCCTTATTGTTTGACCGTGTCTCTGTCCAGGACCATTACGAAAACGGTGTTACCACCTTATATTCAAAAAAGAATGGAGCAGTCTATTATAAAGGTGATTCCATCGGAGTATATGATTTTCTTGAAATTAAAGGAGATGTTGACTTTTCAACAGGTAATATAGATTTTGATGGGTATTTGTCTATAAAAGGGACCGTTGAAGATAATTTCAGTGTCGAGGCAAGTAATGATTTGGAAATCCTAGGCGAGTATGGCGTAGGAGCTGCTGACAAAATATCCAGCCACGAAGGCAATATTTATATTAAAGGCGGTATTACCGGCAGAAACAGAGCAGTCATTCGCTGCAAAAAGAATCTGTATGTAAAGTTTTTATCTGATATTACTGTCGAATGCGAAGGCAGCGTATATGTGGGATTTTACTGCATGAATTCAAATGTGAAGGCCAAACAGGTAATTATTGAATCACCTAAAGGAAAAATTATTGGGGGAAGGGTCGAAGCAGACATACAGATCGTAGCTGCTGAAATAGGCAATAAAACTGAATCACGCACCGTTGTAAAGGTAAACGGTTTTAACCGTAACGAATTAAAGATGGAGCTTGATAAAGGCCTTCAAAGGCTCCAGGAACTTAAGCAAAGCCTGGTAAAGGTAAGACAAAGGCTCCAGGTTTATAGCGGCAGAGCCAACCTTCCCAACGACCAGATTAAAGCCTATGAAGACTTAAAGAATGAATATGCCCTTATTAAAGAATTAATCAAAGACCTTGAGTATGAGTGTAAACAACTCAATGAATTTTTAAAAACCCCGGGTGAAGGAGCTATTATTGCAAAAACCCGAATGTATCCAAAGGTCAGATTAGAAATAAAAAATCAGTTTGAAGAACTTCTTAATCCAGAGCCTTTAGTTACCTATTATGTTAAAGACAACGAATTAAGAACTATGTGAGGTGCCAAATGTCTGAGCAGTATAATGATATTTTAAAAAAAATCGAACAAGATGTTAGAAACGACAGTGGAACAGACTTATATAGATATCTGGGGCTCTTAGAGGCTATCCGCTTTTTCTCCAACAAGCTTACACTACAACAAATCACAGAGGCTGCCTTCGACTTTGTAAACGAGATGCTCACCGTAGAAAAAAATGCACTGTTTATTTTGAAAGGCAACAGATTTGAGCTTGTCAGAAAGCGTGCCATAGAAAGCCTTGATTCTTATATTGATATTACACCTGAGCTTTCTGAGTTTGCTCTTTTTGTAGGAAATGTCTTATGGGGTAGAGACTCCCTTAACAATTATTTTTCCTCTGATGTTTTAGATGCCCTTGATGCAAGCGTCATGATACCTCTGGCTATTGAAAATAAGCTCTATGGCTTTTTCCTGCTGTCGCAAAAAATATCAGCCCCCTTTAATGAAAACGATATATTGGTTTGCGAAACGTTGATGAATCTTTTCAACAATTCCCTGCAAAGTACCAGCAGACTTGAACAGCTGCAGGAAAGCAACAAGGAATTGGACGAAAAGATTTTTAACCTCTTTGCAATAAACCAGTCGGCTAAGGCAATGCTTACCGAGCATAGACTGGATCAACTGTTCAAGCTGGCTGTCGATGTGTTTTCTGAGCTTACCCAGAGCGCAAATACAGGGTTTGTACTATATGACAAAGCCTCGGAGAAGTATGCCCTTAAGGCCTACCGTGATGTTTTTGACAGCACAGCCTCCAAAAACTTAAGTCTAAGCGTAGAATATAATGTACATGTGGAAATAAAGAAGGAGATTCTTGACTTATCCTCAAAAGAAGATCTTATGCATTTTCAGGATTTGTTTTCCGGAGCTGATTCATTAATAGATAATCTTAAGGCCAAATACATAGTGTTAATAATTGGCGAGAACAAGCAAATCCTCGGATTTGTAACCTTAGGTAAGACGGTGACAGGCTTTGACTATAAGAAGAGCGCCTTTGAACTTGTTGATAGCCTTGCATCCTACACCTACATTGCTTTGTCCAATGCCCTCCATATAAAAAAGGTCAATGATCAGAAAAAGCTCCTGCAAGAAAAGCTGGACAGAATGATTACATTAAATCGTCTTTCTAAGAATATAAATTCAGCTATTGACAGTAAAACACTGATTGAACTAACACTCAACACTCTCACAGTGTCCTTTGATGTTGAAAAAGCCCTTATCGCACTCTATGACGAAGAAAATGGCTTTTTCCGTGCCAGTATGTCCACAGATTTGCTGGAAGAGGGCAGCATCATCCAGATTACCTCTGCTATGCAACCCTTAAAAAGGGGCAGCATGGTCTTTGAAGCCGAATCTGAAAAATTACCAGAGGTTTTGGGCCATGAGTTCGCATCAAAGGTATCCGATAATTCAGGAGTTATTATTATCCCCATGACCATGGAGCAATATGATACTGTGCTCGTTGGTGCAATATTCATTTTTAAGATTAAACAGGGGGCCTTTAGTGATGAGGAGAACACCCTCATATTTGATACTATTGCCAATCATATGGCCCCTTTATTAGAGGGCTTTAAAAATATTGAGAAACAGAAGAAAACTCTTAAGAGGGATATGGCGAAGATTTTTACTTCTGATATAGAAATACTTATCAATGATTCAAAATCCTATGATCTCGAATTTGAGGTTATAAGAATTAACGATCCCCATGCAACTCCTTATTCGGAAAGCAAGGTCCCTTCCCTAATAGAGAATATTGCAGAGGACATATACCCGGTTTCATTCTCACAGACCGAAATACTGATTAAATATAATTTTGAAAAGAGCTTTAACGCCATATCAGAAGCTCTAAATGATACAAATGTATCTGTAAACCGTTATTGCTTTAATAAGGATTTTACTGATCTTGAGAGCTTCCTTCAGCTGTGACTATTCTCTTCACGCTCTTTTCGAACTTAACCCGTGTAACCATTACCGAATGCTTACACCCTTGACATTCTATGCGAAAATCCGCTCCTGTTCTGAGTATTTTCCAATTCTTACTCCCACAGGGGTGGCTTTTTTTTAACTCAACTATGTCACCAACTGCAAAGTATCTCTTTTCCAAAACAATACCTCCTCATTGTGGGACAGGGGACGGTTCCCTGTCTCACCATACAGTCCCCCTCACCATTAATTCTTAAGGCTTTGTAGTGGTGCAGGTATTCTGCCCCCTCTACTGATGAAGTTTTCTGAAGAAAAGGGGTTAACCCTCATTATAGGTGCACTGCCGAAAAGTCCGCCGTACTCGACTATGTCGCCCTCCTTCATTCCCGGTACAGGAATGATGCGAACTGCAGTGGTTTTGCTGTTAACCATACCTATAGCAGCTTCGTCTGCAATTATAGCAGATATTGTGGCCGCAGAAGTGTTTCCGGGTATGGCGATCATATCAAGGCCTACAGAGCATACACAGGTCATGGCCTCAAGTTTTTCAATGGACAGGGCGCCAGCCTTAACGGCCTCAATCATACCTGCATCCTCGCTTACCGGAATAAAGGCCCCACTTAATCCCCCTACATATGAGCTGGCCATAACGCCTCCTTTTTTAACAGCGTCATTCAAAAGAGCCAATGCGGCAGTGGTTCCATGAGTACCACAACGCTCCAGACCCATTGCTTCAAGAATGTGGGCTACGCTATCACCTATTGCAGGGGTCGGGGCCAAAGACAGGTCTACAATTCCAAAGGGCACATTCAACCTTGTTGAAGCCTCCTGAGCCACAAGTTGGCCTACTCTAGTTATCTTAAAGGCTGTTCTCTTTATGGTCTCTGAAATCATGCCAAAATCTGCAGCAGGATCTAAGCCTCTTACGGCATTGGCTACAACACCCGGACCGCTTACTCCCACATTGATAACGCATTCTGGCTCTCCTACCCCATGAAAAGCACCTGCCATAAAAGGATTATCCTCAGGAACATTTGCGAACACAACGAGCTTCGAGCAAGCAACCGCTCCATTGTCCTTTGTCTTCTCGGCACATTCCTTGATAACATGACCCATTTCCTTGACTGCGTCCATATTAATGCCGGCTTTTGTTGTTGCCACATTCACCGATGCACATACCCTTTCGGTGGTGGAAAGAGCTTCAGGAATAGCCTTGATAAGCAGGCGGTCACCTTTGGTATATCCCTTATGTATAAGGGCAGAAAATCCTCCTATAAAATTAACACCAACAGCCTTTGCTGCATTATCCAACACCTTTGCATAAAGGGCAAAGTCGTCCTCATCACTGCTTTCTGCCACAATTGATATTGGCGTGACTGATATTCTTTTATTAATAATGGGAATTCCAAAATCCTTTTCAATTGCTTCCCCGGTTTTAACAAGATTCTGAGCATAACGGGTTATTTTATCGTAGATCCGTTGCTCAACAACCCTTCGGCTATCTGAGGCACAATCTCTGAGGGATATACCCATAGTAATTGTGCGAATGTCCAGATTCTCCTGAGAAATCATATTAACTGTTTCCAGTATATCGTTTCTATTAAACATTTTATCTCCACCCCTATATCCTGTGCATACTTGTGAATATTTCTTCCCTTTGAAGCCGTATATCCACCCCCAAAGCCTCAGCCTCCTGCTGCAAGAGCTCTCCTAACTTAGTAAACTCCATACTCATTTTATCTGTATCAACCAGCATTATCATGCTAAAGATATTTTGCATAATGGTCTGAGATATGTCTAAGATATTAACATTTGCCTTTGCCAGGATATTGGTAATTGATGCAATGATTCCAATCTTATCAGTGCCTATAACGGTTATAACTGCTTTCATAATAATCCTCATTTCAAATAAGTAATTTTAGTTTAGCTCATCAAGGGTGAGACAGAAGGGATACATAAAATGATTCATGAAATAGTCTATCTCGGGTAGATTCAGCCCTAGAATTCTCTTTAAAATAGATTGCTGAGCTTTTTGAAATTCTGCGTTTCCAGCCTTCAGCTCCTCAACGCATTTTATGTAAGCACAAATTCTGTCCGCCGCCTTCACAAGCCTCCCCTCCAGGCTTGTTTCATCATAAAATAATATTTCTTTATAGCTCTCGGCCAATTCTTCAGGCAATAAGGACAATAGCTTATGCTTTGATATAGTCTCTAAATCCTTATACGAGCTTTCCATGCCTTGATTAAAATACTTTATAGGCGTGGGAAGATCCCCTGTTATAGTCTCGTTACTGTCGTGATAAATTGCAAGAAGAGCAGTTTTCTCGGGATCAGCATTGCCTCCGAAAATTTTGTTATTAATAACAGCAAGACCATGTGCTATCATGGCAACCTGAAGGCTATGCTCCATAATGTTCTCCCTGTTTACATTACGCATCAGGCTCCACCTGTAAATATGACGCATGCGGGATAAAAAAGCAAAAAAACTATATTGATCTTTGTCGGCCATGCTAAACCTCCTTTTTCTTAAATTCTTCTTATATCAGCTCCAAGCCTCTGTAATTTATTCTCTATAAATTCATAGCCTCTGTCAATATGATGAATATCCAAAACCTCGGTAGTCCCTCTTGCTGCCAGACCTGCAATAACCAATGCCGCTCCTGCCCGTAAATCTGTGGCCCTGACCTGTGCGCCCTGCAAGGATTCTATTCCTTCAATAATGGCCGTTCTTCCATCTACCCTGATTTGTGCGCCCATCCTCCTAAGCTCGTTTACATGCATAAACCTGTTTTCAAATATTGTTTCTACTATAACACTTGTTCCCTCTGCAAAGCATGAGTATGCCGATAATTGGGCCTGCATATCGGTAGGAAACCCCGGGAAAGGGTGAGTCTTAATATCTAATGCTGAGGGCCTTGCTATACCCCTTACCTTTACTGAATTACCATTTTCGATAATCTCCATGCCAGATTCGCGAAGCTTCGCAGTCACCGGTTTTAAATGCTCTGGCACAACATTAAGTAATGTTATATCTCCGCCTGTTAGCGCTGCGGCTGTCATAAAGGTGCCTGCCTCTATCCTGTCGGGCATTATAGTATGCTCAGCACCATTTACCTTATCAACTCCGTCGATTATTATTGTATCAGTTCCCGCTCCCGAAATCTTTGCGCCCATTTTAGTCAAAAAGGATGCCAAATCAACTATTTCAGGCTCTGAAGCTGCATTTTCAATGATTGTCTGACCTTCTGCCAGCACTGCTGCCGTAATAAGATTTTCGGTAGCTCCTACACTGGGAAAATCCAAATAGATAGTGGTTCCCTTCAATTTATTACCAGGACACCTGGCCTCAATGAAGCCATGCCCATTATCAATCTTAGCCCCCATGGCCTCAAATCCCTTCAAATGAAGATCTACAGGTCTGCTTCCTATAGGACATCCCCCAGGAAGGGCAACCTTAGCCTTTCCTGCTTTCGCTAAAAGAGGACCCATAACCAAAAATGAAGCCCTCAACTTGCTTACTAGCTCATATTCTGCTGTATGCCCACTAAGAGACTTAGCGCATATATAAATATTTCTCGTTTTCCCATCTACCCTGACATCTGCTCCAAGGTTCGATACAAGTTCACACATACCGGTAACATCATCCAAGCCTGGAATCTGCTTAATGATACACTCCTCGTCTGTAAGAAGACACGCTGATATAATCGGCAAAATCGCATTTTTTGAACTGGAAATTACTGCAGAACCAAATAAGGGTTTTCCCCCGTTAATAACAAAAGCTCCCATACACTTCACCTCATATAAATATGTAACAATTGGTATTGAAAGCTTTCGTCCATATAACGAAGTTCCAATGTTATTATTATAGACTTATAACGCTTTTTCAATCATGGTAAATAATCATTAACTAAATAAAAGATTGGATAATTAATTTGTTATAAATCACCACATATGCGTAATGTTCTGTCAAGCATGACTATGAATTCACCTAATGTTACCATTCTGTCAGGATATGCAGAATTAATGGAATTTCCTTGAATTATTCCAATTTCTAACGCAAATTTGTATGAATTCAGATATCTTCCTTCCGCCTTTGACAGATCTGTATAATGGGACCAAAGGGTAGGTTTTGTAGGAACCGTGCTCTCACGGGTTTTAAACTTATAAAGCTTTACTAATATATCTACAGCCTTATCCCGGCGCATGTGTGTGCTTGTAACATCCATGGTGGAGTTTGCGAAACCCGAACTTACAGCCTTGTTTACAACATCATATTCATCATATTCGGCTTCTAAAACATCAAATACGAGCATAAACGCATCCTTTTGTGTCATTAAACTATTATGGTTAAAGGCTTTGTTTTTTATACTTTTTAAATCATAAATTGATTGCACTCTTTCCAGGCTTTCCTTAACATAATTCGGAGTTGTGGTTGATGGTTTTACCCCCTCGGTTGCAACAGCTATTGCTCCGGGTCTCTCCATCTGGCCAATTACACTTCCAGAATCATAATCTGTGAAAGCCGCCATCCTCGCCCATCCCAGCGAGGGACTATAGTTAAATACTCTTAACTGGCCCTGGGAATATCTGTTGATATTTGCCACAGGAAGCTCAACCCTGATTGGTGTGGAAAGTGTATTTATAGGCAAGCTCCACGGAGCAGAATTATTAACGAGATCCTCTATGTATGAAAACCTAAAGTCGGTAACGGGTGTTTTAAGCTCCATTGTAGATGAGGTCCTGTATTCACTTGAAGGAGATACGGTTTCTAACCTGAAGGCTACCTCCTTATTTATAGTTATTTGCTTGAAGTACTCATCCGTATGGAAGGTCCCCGGACTAATGGTATATTGACCCCATGGCAATACCAGATACAGCTCCTTTTTAAGGCCTGCTAAGGTATCAATGACAACCGAGCTTAATTCGAGTCTTATAGTACTAGTTCTTGAAGGAGGTGTGGATAAATCAAGCTTTACAATGGGACCATACTGCTCCCTAATTCTTTCGCTTAAAACATGGGCATGGGCTCCTAATGATGAGACAACCCAGATTCCCTCCTCCAATTTGCCCGGGATGTTAAGCCCATCTCCCCCGATAACATCGTTTAAATCGAAGCTGGAATCGTACTCATTCTTGCTCTTATTGGTTATCACCAGAACTGTTCTGGTTGGCTCGCTGTACAAGCCTGTTTCAGGATTATATGCATATAGTCTTGCATAATATCTTCTGTTGGAGATAAGTCCAGTTACTCTATGACTTCCATTCGCGACACTAATTTTTCTGGATTGATTAAAGTTAAGATCTTCAGAGAATTCCAGCACATATTCCAATCCCTCTATATCTGTCCACATGTAAGTGATAGAGTTCTCGGTTACTCCGTCTGATCCCTGCTTTATACCAAAGCCTGTAGGAGGTGCCGGCGGCTTATAGGCCTCTGTTTTTATTATCAGAGGATTACTGTACTCAGACTCTACTTCAACGCCGCTGCTGCTTTTGCTGATGGCCTTAATCCAGAAATAATACACCGTATCAGGATTGAGGTTTTCTATCCTGATATATGTCTGGCTGCTGATTTCTTCAGATGTGATACGCCTGCTTATTGAGGCTTGGTCCAAATAATCAGTTGTGCCGCCTCTAATCTCGTATTCCATGTTAGCTCTGTATGTCCAGAAAAGGTCCACAAAGCTGGGCCCTGCAATACCATTTAAATCATCCGGTACTGTGGGCGTTATGGGAATTTCGGGAATATCGGGAGGGGTTGTGATTATTATAGGGTCTGAGGGGTCCGATGATGTTCCATTAATGTTTTCTATTGTAACCCAGGCTAAATAAGTGGTGTTGTGTGTCAGTCCTGTAATATCAAAGCCAAAGGTCTGGTTGTCTTCATCCGTCAAATCAGGAATTATTGCTCTGTTCTGCGAGATCTCAAAGGCCTTTATTTCAGGCTGGGATAAATCGCTATAGGTAATATAGTCACGATTATAAAGCACTTTTACTGCATTCAATGCCTCATTGTACTTTACTACATGCGGTACAACAGAGTAACCGGGCAGGTAATTTACAATGGCACCCTCCTTCTTATCCTCATATCCATCATCTCCCGGCTCTAAGAGCCTGTTCTTTTCATAATCCTCAAAGGATACCTGCTCCCATCTGTCGTTCTCCTCATTAAAAAATGCATACCACTTTTTATCTAATACAAGGCTGGCCTTATTAAAGGTAACACTTTGACCATTTTCATCGGGCTTTATTCCAAAGGGCGGTGATGACGGTGCTATAGGCCTGTCATAGCCTGCATCGGGCTTGGTGATTATTACCTTGACAGCCTGCTTTGATATATAAGGCTTTGTAATCATATAACCCTGCTCCGGGCTTTGCACAAGGAAATTTTTCTTGGCATATATGATAAAGTAATATGTTGAGTTTGACTTTAATCCCTCTAAATCGTATCTGTATCCAAGAATTCTTCCTTCATCGTCCTTTATTTCATTTGCTGGCCCCATAGTAATATCTGAGGCAATTCTATAATTTGATGGCGGAGGATCAGTAACATATTGAATATCCTCTACTAGATATATATCATAGGTCACATTGGTATCTATAATTCCATCTCCGGTATATGGAGCCTTCCAGAGTATGGAGGCGCCAAAGGAAGTAAGAGATTCTTCATAATCCACAGGAGGCACTGCTTTGGAAAAAGAGTCCACAATTTCAGGAGCCTGAGGCTGCTGCGGAATCTGCTCCTTTAGCTCCACCTTATTATTTGACCTGAAATCTATCGGGGCCTCCGACCCGGGAATATAGGCCTTTGCATCTATTCTGAAGCTGTATGAGTTGGTGTCACCCTTTTTTATTGTAATCTGATAACTGTCCTGATCCGGAATCAGCCTGTAAAGCTTACCCTCAGCATCATCATTAACATATTGATAAAGCTCGTAATCTACCCGGGTAAAGGTGCTTCCCATTACAATAGGATTCCAGAATAAATTCCATATGGTGTCACCCTCGTTGTTATAGCCAACCTTCTGGGCATTTAAGAGAATATCTGTTTTTATTGTAACGGCAACAATATCCTCAGTCTTCGCGCATGCCACATTAACATTAGGCTTGGGAACTACCTTGATAGAATATTCTCTGCCCGGCATGGCATGTGTATATACATATTCAAGCTTTTTCTCTGCAGTGTTTACAGTAACATGAGAGCCGGGTTTCCCCACCTCACTTCCCACTATATCCGGAATGGCAGGTGGCTGAGTAAAGCCCTTCGTATCCGATACTAATATCTGATAGTTAATTCGACCTGAAGTATCCCAAACATCATCCCATTTTATTTTTATATTATTTGTACCGGGAATCAACTCCAGGCTTACATTCAATCCGGTTAAAAATTTGACGGGATTGGACTTCTGGGAGGTAACGGTATGTCGGCCAGAAACCCGATTAACACTATAGGAGGATCTTAAATAGGCCTCGTATATTGTTCCTGCCTTAATTCCTTCGGGAGTATAGGGGGTAAGGTTAAAGCCCGTTGCTGCACCACCTAACGGAACCGAAACGGCATCAGGGATTATTTGTCCTGATCCAGCTGAAATTTCGTTTAAATTAAGATATATATATCTTTCGTCGGCCTCGGATGGAAAGGAATTTGGGATCCACTGAAGCTCAGCAAACCATTCCTCTCTCCTGTAGCCTATATCTGTTACACGATTCTCACTTGGAGGCGGCAGCAGCATGGTATTTGCAAAAAGACTCAGATTTGGCATCAATCCAAGTAATGATGTAATTATTAATAAAAATGATATTATTTTGATAGTCAGTTTATGCTTCATAACCTGCTCTCCTCACCGTTTCAATCTCCCTCGTTAATCAAATTTTTCTAATACTTTAGATACCATATCCAGCATGTCGCCGATGGTTGTTCGCTTACTTGCATCAAATACTTTGTTGTTCAACTTAATTATGTCCAGGTCTACCCCCAGGACTACATATGGATACAATCTGGCATTAATATCTCTTCCATTCTGTATGATAATTGTCTTGGAGGGATACATAAAAGATGGGTTTATATTGGCCCTGTCACAATAGAGCATTACTGCTATGGACACTGAGCTCTGATTATCCATATAGCCTGTAAGTATGCTTCTTTCCATTATGTCCAGACCTAATGCCGATGCCTTTTGAGTAATTGTCAGGCCGGTTATTCTATTTTCCTGACCTGTCACTAAGGCATAAAGCATAACAGCCTCTTCACCCTTTATAGGATTAGCGGGATATATGGTACCCTGTCCAAAGACCTTAGAAAGATCATATTTTTTTGATAATCTGGCAATTGCATTATCAACTGGCATACCAGGTGTATCTATTGCCTGCCCCTTTCCGACAATCAGGAACTCGCCAGGCTTTTTAACCCTGAACAGAACATACTGATTAACATAGCCCTTTCCACCTGAGGGCTCTTCAAAACCTGATCCGTAGTTTGCCATGGGGGTAATAAATCCATTATAGTATCTGTACTCAAGCCTGATTCCCATACTGTCTGGGAAATCATTAATAGTCTTTTCAAGTGCTATGCAGGAGGTAAGGCCGCTGCCGCCGTCAATGATGTCCTTTAAATCCCGGGACAACTCCTTTTCTACCTTATCTAAGGCTCTGCTTATTAAATCCTTTAAATCCACATGACTGCGATAGCTATATCTTTCAAGATTGGAAAGAATTGATGTAAGCTCCCTGTTTAGAATGCCATAACTAAAAGGTCCTCTTGCATCAGGGTTTTTAAGTATGTCATGAATCATTTGATTAATCTCTGCATATGTTCGGGTAGAGCCTATGGCTGTAGTTTGCAAGTCATAGGCACTTGATACAACCCTTAATCCCGAATCCAATGTGTTTTTAGGATTCTGTCTCTTGGTTATTTTCAAAAGAAGCATAGCCTCTTTAACATCTCCGGAAAGGGTTTGGTTTTTTAATTCATAAAGATCAATGCTGCCCTTATTTAAAGTAAATTCCCCTCCGGATACCTTAATGTTTAAACGGCTGTCATATTTTTCAATAGCACTTAGCGTATTATATGGTATTAGGATTTCATAGTAATCAGCATTACTCTTTTCTGCCGAGATATCAACCGTAACAGTTGACTGCCCAGCCAATTTCAATAGACCTTCCAGTCTGTCGTCCTTTAATAGAACCCGTAGATTGGTATCATCAGTTATATTAATGGGCCAGTACAGTTTTCTGCTGAGGCCTTCAGCCGATTCATCAAATAAGTCAATCGTATTATCCTTGTTTTTTTGCTCATCGTAATCAGCTTGTGAAAAGTCTGTCCTCGCAGTAACAGGGCCTACACGCAGGGATTCCTCTAAGTTATATGACCAGAGCTTGATATAGTAAAGGGTATTTGGTTTCAAAAGCTGATTTACCGGGTTCCGGTTTGCATCAAGAACAGGCTTACCCTTTATTCTTGCATAATAAATATACTTGGTTGATTCTGTATCTACATAGAGCTTGGTCTTTTCACGGTAGAATTCAATTCGGCCAGATGGTGTTTCGTAGCCATAATCAGTATGTCCGGTGCTGTTATAATGCAGCTGCTGGTAGTCTGGATCCTCTTCAGCTCTTACCTCTAAAAAGTATTTATAAGGATCCTCTCCCTCCCATCTGACCTCAATCTCCCTGAGGGCATCTCTTGTCTCCTCTTTAACAGGGCTGCCCTGTGCATCTCTCCAGGTTTTTGAGGATGCGTCATACCACTTATTATTCTTATTGTCCTTTACCTGGACATCATACCATTGGTTTGACTCAAGATTATAAATCCTTATATAGAATGTTGTTCCATCCTTAACGCATGAGTACTCGCCTCTTACAAGCCGAACATAGCTGTTGTTCGCACCTTCGGCTTTTTTAATAAATACCTCAATATTGTCCTCCCTTGTTTCCAAAGAAGGGTTCTCGATATTAAAACCGATTTCTATATCCTTAACAGCCTCCAAAAATGCTGGAGGCTTTACCATACGGGTGGTAACAGGTATAGTAATCCATCTGCTTACTGTTTGTATGGAGTTTCCTTCATCATCTGTCAGATTTCTATCCCGAATAGCCCGCAGGCTGAAAAAGTAAATCCGGTTAGGTCTTAAATAATCCCTTCTTACAGGCATAATGACCTGGCCATTTTCACTTAATGTAAGATCGATTGCTTCAAAGGCCTGGTCATAAACATTAATATGCAATTTGTTATCCCCCGCAGGGTTCCTATATTCATCATATGCCTGTAAAAAGCCCTGGTTATAGGGATCCTCTTCATATTCCTCAGCTTCCGCGTAAGGAGCTATTTCCCTTGATGTAACTACCATTTCATATGTAACATCTTCCTCGGCATGAAGCCAATTCAGGATAACGGTTGCGTCGGTCAGAAGTAGTCGTCCCTCTTCATCAACTGCAATTGAAAACTCAGAGGGAGCTCTGGGTTCTCTTTCCACATCCTCTAAATTGCCATCATCAATTTTGGGCGTTGTAATGGCCTTTACAGCAGTATCAACCGAGCGGCCGAGAATAATATCGGCCGGATCATCAGGATCAGGATTGTTTGGATCATCGGGGCTTCCGTTAATAATCACCAGGGTCGCTCTGGCCTTAATATAATAAACTGTATTAGGCAGAATCGGATTCCCCTTGTTATCAGCATAGAAGGTCTCTCCCCTCTGAATTATCTCGGCATCCTGAGGATAAAAAGCCTCATCTATGATATTTCCATCTGTATCAAAGATTAATGGATCTCTGCTTATAAAAAGCTCATACCTGACAGCTCTGTTATCTCTTACCGTTGTGTATCTCTGCCAATCCCTTTCAGTCAGGATGCGCTCATAATCGACCCTGATTCCATCCAGGCTTATATCTCCTGTTTCAGGATTAATATGGGTCTGAGGCTCTATGGAGAGCTCAATATCAGGCATAGGAACAGGAGCCTCGGTAAGGGGCCATGTTGTGAAGCTTAATACAGGAGATTGATATGAAAGTCTGTTATTAAGCTCTAGATCATTAATCCCATCTGCCCATAAATCATCATAAATCAAATCATTATCCTCTAATCTTGAGGTAAAGATCTGCATGAAATATGTGGTGTTCGGAATTAAGAAAGAAGGATAATCCCCAGGGATGAGATCCTCGCTCGGGTCCTCATTATTCTCATTGGCTATGGATGAGTCGTTCACATAATCATAAAACAGCTCTGTTCCATCTATGATACTGTAGATTCTGTTTGGATCCTCCGGATCCTCCATAAAATCAGCCTTTGAAAGAACCAGTACACGCTTTTGCTTTGTGGGAAGATAAATTTCCTTTTGCTCTTTGAGCCCTATAGCAGTAGTAGCCACATCATCTGCTTCACTATCGGGAAGGTATGATGAAAGCAGAACATGGAATATGTAGTCGGCTCCAGTTGGTACTGTGTTTTTAAATCTATCCCATCCTTCATTTCCATCTGTATTTGTGTACCTGCGCCATGAAATAGGTTTTTCGAAAGAAAGCTTCAGATCACTAGATGCAATCTCTACCTTCCCCGAGGAGAGTTCTGTTGAAGGAACCGTTACTTCCTTTCTTCCGGCATACAACGGATCTGCTTTAATCTCCTTTGGCAGGGGCGGCTTTCCTAATTCTATGCCTAGATTTCTTAAATCAACAGCAAGGGAAGAGCCTCTGGGGTACTGCGAGTAGCTGTCATAGTATACAACTCTGAAATAGAATTCAGGATGCGTATTCCCCACTATATTGACTGTAACTATCTCGCTTCCATAAATATCGGTTGCAGGTAAAGAGGATGCAGGAATCTTAACCCACCTGTTGTTGATATTGTAAAATTCATCTATTCTCGAAGAATACTGAACCTGATAATGAAGTTCCGGATAATTACCATTTATTATCTTTCTGAATCTTACCTCAACTTTGTCGGTGTCCACCTTCCTTATTTCTATTGGAATAGGTGTATAGATTGAGGAAAGGTTGTATGTTGTATCCCTGAAAGCATTATCTATATTCTGCACCGTAAAACGGTTGTTTTCAGCTGTAATAAGCTTGGTTCTTCGAAGAGTTATCTGCTCTGATTTGTCGTTTTCAAATACAATTCCAATATTGGTATAGGCATATTCAGTCCCGGCCTCAATACCGTTTATCTGCTTCAGAAGAACAGAAACCATGTTGTCCGAATCTGTCACATTTCCGCTTTCAAAGCCAGCTACCTGCAGGGCATTTCCCTCTTCATCAAGCTCCCCTTCTATTATCATATTATTAGCAGCGTCAAAGTCAGTGTTAAAATCGATTTGACGGGTTGAGCTTTGACCAACCGTCATATTAATCTGGAAGCAAGCCTTTGCTATGGGGACATTTTCCAGCTGAATTATCTCTAAAGCCCTTGCATCTGTAAAACTGATGATTTCATCGTTTTCACTATCGTAAATGGTGGGGATTCTCCAATTAAGCTTAATAATTGGTTCATCTCCACTTTTTACAACAATTGCTTCTCCGGGTGAATCTGGTTCTAAAACGGGATATGCATCTTCAATATCCTGCATTTTTGCCATTTGATTAAAGGATTCCCCTGTAAAGGTCAGGTCAGCAAGGAAAAAGGCCTCGCCTGTGTAGTAGGGCGTGCTGTCTGTTGCCCCTCTGTAGACCTCAACAGTAATATCATAGATATGGTCCCTTTCAAAAACAGTACTGACAGTAACTCTGCCTCGGTCAAAAACCTGTTCATCATCTATTACTATTTCGTTCTTATCCTTATCATGGAACCGTACTACCGTTCTGGCAGGTTCTGCATCAATGGGAAAACTGATATCATATTTGTATGTAAGGGGATTGTATTCAATTGATATAGCGAGCTCTGAAGCAGCAGAAACAGTTATTACTTCACCAGGCAGACCCGTTAAAAGAAATGCCGCTACTAATAAAAAGCTCAGGATTGTTTTCAATTTATTCATAAAAGGATTCCCCCTAATCATTTAGACACATCTACTATTTAGATATCGGCATTTTAGCCGTTGCTTTTAATAAGGCTATCTTTACAATTCCTTTACGAAACCATGCCTTTTTGGTATAAACCAACATATTCATACATCCCGATGAATAATATTCTTAAATTAACAGTCTATTTAGAATTTACCCTGTCACCCAGCCTGATAATCTTGTTATTGTGAAATACAGGAATAATATGGCCTATCCGCTCCTGCAAATTGTTTTTTAATTCAGGTCTGTGCCAATGCTTCAGAGCCTCATACTCATCCTTCTCCAGCACTCCCAGCTCTGACAACAATTGCATGACCACAGGATAAACAGCCCTCTCTGAACCATCTGCGATTTTTAAGCATACTCCTAAATTCCCCTTTTTGATTCCCAGACAGTATACTGCCTCCGCCCCGATTTTCCCAATAAGTTTACCCTTTGTAGCTTGCATAAGCTCTGTGCAAAATTCCTTGCTGCCTGCCACCATTTCGGGATACTTTGTCATAGCCTCAAAGACAGTCCGGCTCGACTGATGATATTTACTTTTATCATCCTCCATATAGTAAGTAAGTTTGGCATAAGCCAAGGCCATTTTATTTACAGGCAGCATAAAAATAGGAACCCCGCAACCGTCAATGCCCGTTGGGATGCTGTCAATATCCTGCTCTGTAAAGGCGCTAATTACCTTTAATATTTCTTGCTGAACAGGGTGTGAAATATCCTCATAATTTGAAATATCGGTACCTAAATATTTTGAGAAGGCAAGCATTGCAGCGTGCTTCCCTGAACACCCGGCATGAAGAGGTGAGGGCTTTTCCTTGCTTGTAATTAGCCTGATTTTTTCATCCTCATTATATGGACCACTGATTCCGCAATGAAGATCATCCTTGCTAAGACCTAAGCGCGTCAAAATGCCATTGACTGTTTCAACATGCATAGACTCTCCGGTATGAGAGGCACATCCTATAGCTATTTCCTTCAAAGAAAAATTCATCTTCTCTGCTCCGCCCCTTTCGATAAAGGGAATAATCTGAATTGGCTTGGCAGAAGACCTGAAGAAAAATTTAGTGTTTTCATCACCCTTGTGATAGATGATTTTGCCCTTATGGTCTACAACACAAATACATCCATTATGAATGCTCTCCACAAATTGATTTCTTGTTACCACAGCTAACGTTTCCATAAATATACTCCTTTGTCGTCAGGGTATTGGATATCAGGAATTAAAGCTCTGAAATCTTGCTTCCTATTTCCAACTTCAAGGGTAAATATCCCCCGGTTCATATCTGGCCTCGGCCCGATCTGTCAGGTTGAATACCGGGTGAATGTATCCTACTATGTTACCCTTATCGTCCTTAATTTCGGGAAGGGCCCATCTTTCAAGCTTTTTCACAGTCTTGGCATCTAGTATTTCTAGTTCCTCAAGTATTCTGACTGCCACCGGATAGCTGGACCAGGGATGTCCGTCAAACATCTTAATGCAAATGCCAAGCTCCTTTTCAGGAACTGAAATGCAATATATTCCCTCTGCTCCAATTTTGCCTATGGCTCGGCCACCGGTGACCTTAATAAGTTCAGTACAAAAAGTGTTGTTTCCTCTGATTACTTGCGGATATCGAATCATGGCTTCCTGGATAAGTCCAAAGGCTCTACTGTATTTATCATTCCCCTTGCCCCCCCGGGCAAGTCTTGCGTAGAGCCAGGCAACCTGCCGCAAGGTAAGTAGATATGTGGGCAGGGTACAACCATCTGTCCCCGTAATGGTCTCACTTTCGTCGCATTCCAGTAGTTCTGCCATGGTTCTTCTTATCAGCAGATTGACAGGATGATCAGCCTTTACATAATTTTTTATATCATAATTATAATATCGGCATAGCGCAAGTAGACCTGCATGCTTGCCCGAGCAGTTACTGAATATTGGATCCGGTCTTTTGCAAAGCCTTACCAGTGCGTCATGAACCTTCTGGTTTTCCGGATACTTGTTGCCACAGTTCAGATCCTTCTGGCTCAGTCCAATTTTTTTCAATAATGATTTTATAATCATTCTGTGAGAAGCAAGTCCGTCATGTGATGAGCATGTAGTTGCAAATTCCTTTAAACTTATATTGAATTTTTCTAGAGCTCCTGAGCTTGCCAACACGGTAGCATAAATGGGTTTGCCCGATGACCGCAAAAATATACCGGCATTGGGGTTACCTGTTGAATAGATAATATTATTGTTGGCATCGCATACACATATATAACCTGAGTGCAGGCTTTCAACCCTGCCTGAACGGGTTCTTATTGCTAATTGCGGCATTATTATTTCTCCTTGGTTATGTTTTGTGCAGGTACTTAATATATCTTTTGTTTTATGCTATAATACTTCGTATTAATAACCTCTTCCCAATAGCTTAACCATTAATGTGAAAAAGATAAGGAGTTTTTATGCAATTTGAGTTTATTAAGGACATTCTGTTATCGGATACCTTAGTGCCGGACATCTTCCTCAGTGACATTATGCCCGGGTTGCCTTCAGATGCTGTGAAGGTATATCTGTACTGCATTTTTTTATGTAAGTATGACAAGGAGGCATTACCTGAGGATTTAGCTGCCAAGCTTGATCTTTCGGTTGATACCGTGAAAGCCTCTTTTGTTCTTTTAGAGCAGGAAGGTCTTATTGTACATACTCCTAAAACTATTTCACTGACCAATATAAAGGAAAAAACCTTATCAAAAATTTACAGTAAAAGGACCACCTCCGACTCGAATCCTAAGGAGAGACAGACTAAAGCTAATATAAAAAGAAATCAGTGTATTGATTCCATAAACAAAATGTTTTTTCAGGGCCTCATGTCGCCAAGCTGGTATACCTCTATTGACAACTGGTTTTTGAACTACCGGTTCGATGAAGATGTTATGGTCAGCCTGTTTAAATATTGTTATGACAATAACGCATTAAATGTTAAATACATAGGTAAAGTGGCTGAAACATGGGCATCCAAGAATATAACCAATCATTGGGAGCTGGAAAAGTATATAGAGGCAAGGGAGCAGACAAAAAAAATAGGCAAGAAAATAGCACAATCCCTGAGGTTGGGTAAAGCTCTTACTGCCTATGAGGAAAACCATCTGGAAACATGGCTTGAAGAATACGGCTATGATATGCCAATTATTGAAGAGGCTCTGAAACGGACCGTGGGTAAATCCACCCCCTTTAAGTATGCCCATTCAATTTTAACTAATTGGCATAAGGAAGGAATTAAAAGCTTCGATCAACTAAAAGCTTATTTGGAAGCCTCAGCCTCAAAGAAGGGCAAGTCAGTCCAGACTCCTTCAAAAACTCCCCGCAGGGATAACTTCCAGCAACGAAAATACGGTGATGATATCTTTAGTAAGCTTGAACAGCAATCCACAGCCAGAAAGGACAATGATGCCTGATGTCTGATATTAGACGCGATTTAGATAAGGATTTCGCCTATAAACGCGATCGTGCCATATATGAGGCAGAAAGACGCAAACATAGCGTATATGCAAAAATACCAGGTCTCGCCCAATTGGCCAACGAGATTTCTCTGGCTGGTATCCGTTATGCCCGCTCCCTGATTAACGAAAGCTCCTCTGAAGAGTCCCAAGCTTTGCTGGATGAAATGAATAGACTGAGTCAAAAAAGAGAAGACCTTTTGAGGGCTAATAACATTCCTCTGAATTATCTTGAGCCGGAATTTGAGTGCAGCATTTGCCAGGACAGAGGTTATATAAACCGCGAGGGCTCCTCGGTTACCTGCTCATGCTATCAAAAGGTTTACTTAGAACGTTTATACCAGGTGTCAAACCTTATTGATGATGGGAATACAGGCTTTGACTTTTTCGATGAGAGTTTTTTCTCAAATAAGCGGGATGAGAATAGATATTCTCTTGATATATCCCCGAAGGAGCAAATACTTGCCATTAAAGATTACTGCCGGAATTATGCTAGGCGTTTTCCTGAAGATGCACCTAATTTATATTTTTTCGGACCTACCGGAACGGGCAAGACATTTATGGCCAAAAGCATAGGGATAGAACTGATCAAGGCAGGCTTTTCTGTTCTATATCTTTCTGCCACCACTCTTTTCCCTATTATCCAGCAATACAGATTGAACATTAACAGAGACGGAGTATCAAGCGAACAGGCTTACAATAATCTTATCACCACTAATCTTCTTATTCTGGATGATTTAGGAACTGAGCCCTTTAGTGATTCAAAGTATGCTGAGCTATTAACCCTGCTTGAGCTTCGCAAGGCCCAGGATGTAAATAAGATTGCCAAGACTATTATTTCTTCTAACCTTGACTATAAAAGGCTTTTCCAGGAGTATAACGAAAGAATCGCCTCCCGTATAATTGGTGAATTTAAGGCTTTCCAGTTTATTGGAGAAGATATTCGTATACTGAAAAAAATTAATGATTATTAATGTATTAAACATAGAACCTCTGACACTCTGATAAATGACATCCAATGTTGAATTGCACATTTTTTTCCGATAGAATACTTATACAGGCATTTGTTCCTGGTTTTGCTATCTTAGAATCAATCGAGGTGTTATTATGTTGGACAAGTCTGCTATTCAAAGATCAAATCGTGTTGTATTACTTATTTATTTAATTACGAACCTCATGGTTTCTATAGGTTATATCCTGGAGATTTTTAAAGGGACCTGGGAGTATTTTTTTATCTTGATACTCTTCGCTTGCATACCTTTAATTGCATCTTTTATAGTATATTTTAAGAATCATGCAAGCAACTCTCTTAAATACTTTATAATTATTGGCTATCTCCTCTATTATGCCTTTGTAGTCTTTACGTCCCAGCACATGATAACCCTTGTCTATCTCTTCTGTGCAATTGCTTCTTTCTATGTTTACCTGGATGTTACTCTTATTAGAGTGACTTGTATAGTTGGATTCTTAATTAATCTTGGCAAGATTATTTATGACTATACTGTGTTAAAATTGACAAGTGCAGACTTGATTACAGAATACATCATTATACTCGGATCTATTGCTTTAATGAGCATCTCCCTTATTGTTGCTACAAAGCTGGCTGTACATTTTAATAATAAAAGTATTGAGAGCATTTTGGACAAGCAGAGAGAGAAAGAACTTATGCTTTC
>JAAYTU010000104.1 GCA_012523705.1 Clostridiaceae bacterium | reverse complement strand
AGATAGAATCCCAATAAGAATTGTAATTGCCGATACTATTATCCAGTTTCCGTGGATAACTGATTTCGGCATAGTATTCAAGCTATTCTTCTGCTGAGATTCGGTAATCAGATAATGCCTGTTTGCCACAGGCAAAGCAAAAAGAACATAGAAAATTGCAAGGACAAGAGACAGATTAAATAATGGGTTTAATACAGGGCTACGACCTATAATAAGTAAAGACAATCCGTGAATAACCAGTCCTCCAGTATAGAAAAACATCGAACTTCCGCCTGCTATACCCCTTCGTATTCCCCAATAAAAGAAGAATGCCGTTCCCAGAATATACAGGAGCATATGCTCCGGAGTAACAGCCGATGTAATCAACCAGATACAGGATACTGCAAAAATATAGACAATTCCTAAAATTAAGAGAACAAGATTTTTAAATTTCTTAAGCAATACGGTTATCATAACAGCCAGCAAACTATGTAACGGCAGAGTAAAGGTATATATAAGTGCATTTTCAATTGGCAAAGTAAGCCCGGCAATTATTAAAATTACAGGAACGAACATCAAATATTCTATTAAGCTCCAAAACCATCTTAATAAGATTTTTTTCATTATTCCCTCTTTATATTTCCAGAATTTCTACTGCGTTCCCCTTTTTTCTTAATCGCCGTATTCTGTCATGGGAATCCTTATTCAGTATAGCCGTCACAAAAAGATAATCTATGCAGCTTGGGTTTCTTTCCAACTCCCGATCAATAAGTCCGTTGAAGCTAATGCTTCTTTCAATTTCAAGTCTTGAAAGATTCTCCAGAATTTCAATCCTTTTGCTGTCGCTGAATCCCGGCTCGATATGAATATAGTTTTTGGGCATTTCTTTCAGGTAGCCATTACAGCTAAATCCGACTTCTATAGAATTTTTATAGGCAAACTCCAATATAGTAGCTATGACACTTATACCATACTCCACTCTTTGAGGTTCAAGGGTGGAACTCCATTGATCCAGACTGGTATCAACATTCAACAAAATCATCAGCCTGTGGTCGGCTGTGGGCTCATACTGGTTAACCTGGAGACTATTGGTCCGGGCAGTTGCTTTCCAATTAATATTCTTAATAGGATCATAGGATGTATACTCACGAACTCCCGCCTTAATAAAGGGGTCAAATAAAATCCAGCGCCGAACTACCAAATCACCCTGCCAGTTATGGGACGGAAGCTTCAATTCCTGTAAGGACAACGTTCTTGGAAGAACATATAATTCAGCATCGGTCTTTGCTTCGCCATTGGTAGAAGCACTTCCTGTGATTGATCTGGCAGTCAGAGAAGCAGTCTTTAAATGAAAATATCCCCGTTTATTGCACTTTACATTATGAGTCCTGATGATTCTTGTATAGGGAAGCAAGGAAAAAAGACTTACATGGAACATATTCTGTAGTATATTCAAATCCTCAAGGGTGCCAAACTGAAGACTACTGTCTATTCTGGACTCTACTTTGAGGCATGATACAGGCAGAATCTTGTGATTGCTTATCTTTTCTATTAAATTTATCCGCTGGCCACACACGGCATGAGTGGTGTCAAAACTGCGCTCAAGACGAACCTTTGAAAGACCGAATCTTACAGTCAAAAAAGCTTCTGCCGTCAATATAACAAGGGCAGCCAGAATTAGCCTGTAAACCCACATCAGTCCTCTGCCTCCAGTTCACTTAGCTCATTCTCACTAGGTACAGGTATATTATTAACAATATCATCAATAATTCTGAATGCAATGGGACTCCCATTCTCGCTCCCAGAATGGCGGGTTATTAAGCGATGGGCCAAAACAGGCTTAACCATTGCCTTTACATCATCCGGCAACACATAGTCTCTTCCATTTATAGCAGCATAGGCCTGGCTTGTTCTTAACAGTGCTTGACTTGCCCGGGGACTGGCTCCCAATATTAGCTCGGGGTGTTTACGCGTTCCCTCTGCAATCTTAACTATGTAACAATATAAATCTTCACTTACAAAGGTATTCTTAAAGATATCTGAGACAGCTTCGAGATCAGCTCTATCTGCCACTGTTTTTAAGCCTGAAAGTGGACTTTCATATTGAAAGCGCTTCAGTATTTCGATTCCTTCATCTGTATCCGGATAATCCATATAAAGTTTCAACAGGAATCTGTCCAGT
>JAAYTU010000103.1 GCA_012523705.1 Clostridiaceae bacterium | reverse complement strand
TTCAGCACATATAAAACTTCATTACAAAAGGCATGGTTATACAACTACTATAACTGCAAAGAGGTTTAATAACAGCATTACAGATAATTACCTTCAGACCACGAACAAGGAAATGTATTGGACAAGTGAACCTTACTATTTAAATGTAATCCGTTGGATGTACCATATGGATAAGGATAATAATTTGTATAATCCCACGGCTGTAGACGGGCAGTATAAGAGACCATTTACCCAACAGTGCAGTGCAAATATTGAATGGGGCATTAAGGACAGCATGGAACAGAAATATAAGACTAGTAAAAGGAACTCGGAAAATGCAGTGTTTGCTACCGACAAGGCTTTTAGCCATATTGCCTATCCAATAAGATCAGGTTTCTATTTTAATCCCTGTGGCGAATATGAGTTTACAGTAGAAACTGTCACATATAAAACTACTAGGGCAGATACGAAAGATCACAAGGATCTTGTGGATGCATTGATTAACTCATTCCGTTATGAAACAGACATGATGTTTATTGATAAGAATAAGAATGCTGTAAACTTACAAAATGAATTACTTCCGAGAAGCGGAAATAGCTATGCCAGAAAATCAGCCTCATTGACTGCACAAGACCCAACTGGTGTAGATGGTGTAACAATGTTGACTGTACTGGATCGAGATGACGAAGCCTGGAGATATTACAAGACGGTGGAAGAGTTATATCATAGCCAGCATGAAAATGGGGATACCCATAAAGCATTGAAGGAAATACTGGAAGGCTATGCTGAGTCTGGAACAGCAGCTAGCAATCAGCAATTTAAGTATAAAGAATACATAAAAGATGGTCAGCATATCTACAAAATAACTGAAAGGACAACTGTGACAATCCGTATTAATCATCAGAACCTAAGGGTATACACTCATCCCCACATGCCTAACGGTAAATATACAGTTAAGGCTTGGCTAGGTGATATCGACTTATCAGGAATGTCCAGTGCTTATAACAGGCTGGGAGTATATAAGGGTTTGGATAACTTAGAAAATATTGAGGTTACGGTAGTAGGTTCAATGTATAATGATATAAATCGCTAGAATACTCCGTAAATATTGCATCTATGTAGACATATACACAGGCATGTATTTGCAAGTATGATTACATTTTTAATGTAAGAATTTTAGTAAGAGCAAACAGGGGATTTTGTGCCTATGTCTACATATGTTCGGTATAAATTCGATAGACGGCCGAGTTAGAAGAATGGGTGATAGAGGTTTGAACAATTACTATAGAATCGAAGAAGCTAATTTCTTTTATTTGAGTGGATATGGCAGTAGTAATCATGGTAACGGTGTAGCCCTTGATTTAGATTTGCAAGATCCTGGTAGTGATAAAGGTGGAAAGGGTTATGCAACAACAGCTGAAGTTAGATGGCTTGAAAAAAATGCTGGCAGATTCGGATTTAAGCCATATCTTGCCAAGCCGGATAAAATAAAAAAAGATGGAATAATGGTTAACAACTATGCAGAGACATGGCACTGGAATTATCAACCTTGATGTCAAGATTTTTCATACAGACAATTTATCTATTGGCGGAGGTATTATATGAGTAAAAAAGTATGGCGATATATTTGCATAGTTTTGTGCACAGCCATTATTATATGTTTCGTTATAGCTTGTACTCAAAAGGATGGAGGAACGATGATGTCAAACAATAATACAAGCCAAGCACCGGCTAACACTATGGTGCCTTCCGAGAATGATTATGTTAATGATCCAACACAGTCTTCATCATCACAGGAAAGTGATAATCCGAAAGCAACAGATGAACCAACCGAAGAAGTATCAAAACCCTCAACTGGAGGTTTTCCTGGAAATAGTATGACCAGTATAATGAATGGTGGTTATTATTGTACAGATGGTGAATGGGATTATATGGTCCTAAGGAGT
Organism: Clostridiaceae bacterium; assembly: GCA_012523705.1. Classification (GTDB taxonomy): domain Bacteria; phylum Bacillota; class Clostridia; order DSM-8532; family DSM-8532; genus DTU059. Next base: position 47 of record JAAYTU010000103.1, on the reverse strand, counting down.
ATTGCTTTTTATGATTCTGCTTTATACAAAATTAATACTGTTAGCGA
>JAAYTU010000102.1 GCA_012523705.1 Clostridiaceae bacterium | reverse complement strand
TTTTTTTTGAAACAACATCAAACAAATCATCGAGTATCAGAGTTTCTTCATTTATTACTTCTATTTTATTTATGTAAGATGCTATAATCTGATGAAAGATTCCGGAAACTAGCAATAATTTCATTATATCACCTTTGTGGCTTATTATTGTAATTAAATCTTTATTTTTCAAATTTCAATTACTAAACAGATATACTACCATATTAATGAACAAAATGTAAGATAGTTTGGGTAATTTAAATAATTGTAATAAATTTTTTCATTATTAAGCCTGTTATTTGTAACTTTTGTATATGTTTCTATGATTTATATTACATGCTTACACGGACTTCACCGGCGAAAGACTAGGCGAAAAAGATTTCACATTAAGAAGAGGACAGTTTTATTGAATTTTACATGAAAAATGAAAAGAAGAACATCTAAATATATTTAGAGTTGTTTTTTGGGGTAAGTAGTTTAAATCCCGCTACCTATCCATAATACCTGCCATGGTAATTTCTATTGTCTCCCCCTTTCTTTTTTTCGCTTAAGAAACCAACGGCTAAGGCTGTAATTGGAATTGTGAGTATAAGGCCTATGCTACCTGCGAATGAACGGACCACTTCACTTGCATAACCATCCTGGTTGATGATCTCATAAAGTGGTACTTCATGAGCCATAAGAAGAAGTAATAGTTGCAGAGCGCCGCCTACATATGCAAGTATCAGGGTGCTTGACATAGTTGCTATCATATCCCTGCCAATATTCATACCAGCCTTCAGTAGTGCTCCCTTTTTTATTTTAGGGTCAACATCCCTGATCTCGAACATGGCTGAGGAAAGTGACATTGCAACATCCATTGCAGCACCCAAAGCTCCAATCAGTATTCCTGCAAACAGTAGACCTTTATAATCAAAGGATATATCCTGAGGAATATACATCAGCATTTGAGACTCCTCACTGCCAAGACCTGTTAGCTTAGCCGCCTCACCAACTATTTGAGATATAAATGCTGCCGAAACCACTCCGCCAGTTGTACCAATAACGGCAGCGAGAGTCTTTTTGTTAAAGCCACCTACTAATAATAGAGTAATACCTGTTATTCCAATACATACCCATATAGAAATGAAAATGGGATCAAAGCCTCGTAGAATGAGAGGAATCAATATGTATATAATGGCCAGGATTGTTAGAGTGAGAGAAATAAGTGCCTTAAGGCCTTTTAGCCTGCCTACCAACAGGATAATAATTGCAAAGACTATTAGCAGATATAGTAAATACTTGTCTCTGACAACATTGTAGATATAAGAAAGTGCAACCTCACCATTTTCATCTAATTCAAGTATTAGTAATACTTCGTCTCCAACCTTTAACATTGCATTTTCTTCATTTTGATCAAAGGAAAGATTAAGGGCATATTCTGTAACAACTGTCTTGTCTTTATAGGGGCCATCTGTGGTAATATTTACCTCTAATATCTGAATTGCATTCGCGATGGTTCCTCCCGAATAGCCGATATCATCCTCACGAAGTTCCAAAATCTTTACGACTTTACCCCTTACGTTCAGGGCTGATGATTCCATAGGGACAGTGTCTTCAGAAAAGACTGGCATCATTGAACATCCCAGGATAGTAACTATTAAAAGCATTAAAACCATGCATTTTTGAATAATACTCCTATGGTTATCTACCTTTAAATCCACAATTACTACCCCCGTTTATTCATGATGCTTAACCGAAGCCAGCCGCCTATATCATTCTTTTTATTAATGTTAGCACCATCAATTCTTTATATCAAGTGCAAAACAGGGGACACTGAACCGTCCCCTGTCTCGCTGTCTCAACTGTCTCGACTTAATTACGGTCTTTGTATTGCGCACAGCTCCTGGCTGTAGGGCAACCCGAACAATGTCCGCAATAGTTTCCCGCTTTAACATTCTTTACTTGTCTATATACCAAGTATCCTGTATATGCTGCAATTATCAAACCAATAATAATTCCTGCCATATTTATCATCCTTTCTTTTTTAGATTGTGTTTTAACACAATCCACACACTGTCACTAAATGAGTAAACCGCCTATCTGATAAACTAATACTGATGCTACCCAGGCGAATACCAGTTGGAACAGGAATACGAGGGCCGTCCATTTTGCAGATTTCAATTCTTTAGCTATTACTGCAAGTGCTGCAACACATGGTGTATAGAATAGCACAAAAATCATCATTGAGTATGCATTAAGTGCACCAAATCCCATATTTCCAAGGGTTTGAAGCATGGCGCCAAGACCTGATGCAGATTCAATGTTTACGATTCCAAACAGGATTCCCATACTTGATACTACTACTTCCTTTGCTGCCAATCCTGCTATTAAGGATAATCCTATCTGCCAGAAGCCGAGTCCGGCCGGTTTTAGTACTGGAGCTAGAACGCGTCCAATTGCAGCACCAAAGCTTAAAGACATATCCTCCACATACCCTATCGTCCCAAATCTTAGAATAAACCATAATACTACTGAAGCAAGAAATATCGTGGTTCCCGCTTTAGACAAATATTCTTTTACATTTTCCCAAACATATACCAAGATACTATATGCATTGGGTGTCTTATATTCAGGAAGTTCGATCAACAACTGATTTACTGCCGGACTTTTATCTGCCTTGTTTTCAATTTTGGTTGATACAAAAGCAGTTAATAGTCCTGCCGCCATGCCAATAACGTACATAGATAAAGCAGCTAAAGATGCAAACTTTCCAAAGAACAAGCTAGACAATAAAACATAAATCGGAATTTTCGCACTACAGGACATGAATGGTGTAATTAGTATGACCTTTCGTCTATCCCTATCATTTTCCAGGGTTCGTGTTGCCATAATTGCTGGGACTGTACATCCAAAGCCAAGAAGCATTGGGATAAATGCTCTTCCCGACAGTCCGATTTTGTTCATAATACCATTCATTACATAGGTTACTCTGGCCATATAGCCGCTGTCTTCCAAAAATGCCAGACACAAGAATAAAAAAGCGATATTGGGCAAGAAGGTTAAGATGGTTCCAACTCCGCCAATAATTCCATCAATAATTAAAGATATTATAATTGGTCCTGTATTCATTGCCACTAGGCCCTCTTCTGCCCAGGCACTAAAGCTTTCGAGCCACCCTTCAAGTATTCCTTTTATTCCATCACCGAGGGTAAATGTCAAGAAAAAAACCAGACCCATAACGCCCAAGAAAATAGGGATTCCCAAGATTTTGTGGGTAAGTATACGGTCAACTCTATCAGTCATCTCTGTCTTTTCTTGCTTATTTACAAGAACCTCTTCAATTATTTCCTCGATAAAATCATACTTCCGATTGATTATTTCTGTCTCGTAGCTTTTATCAACAATATCAGAAACATCAACTGTACAGGTACTCGTTATTTCGGAATCCTTTTCCAATAATTTGATGGCATAAAACCTTGGATTGTGCAAGTTCGGATACTTCTTCAGAAGTCTTGCTGTTATCTTTTTAATTTTATCTTCGATTAAATTACTATAAACCACCACATAATCGCTCTTTGGTTCAACTTCTCTATGATGGGATACCGCGTGCATGAGAATATTCAGCCCTGTTTTCTTTCTCGCACAAACAGGAATAACCGGGATCCCAAGCATCTCTGGAAGACGATGTAGATCAATCTCCATTCCTCTTTCTTCAACGATATCCATCATGTTAAGTGCTAAAACAACTGGTTTCCCCATTTCAATGAGCTGTAGTGTCAGATATAGATTTCTTTCAAGGTTTGAGGCATCGGCAACATCAACTATTACATCCACATCATCACTTAATATATACTGTCTGCTCACCTTTTCTTCTATGGAGTATGAGGTCAGGCTGTAGATACCAGGCAAGTCCACTAATTTGTAAATATGATTGTGATATTTAAACGCACCTTCTTTTTTCTCTACTGTTACACCCGGCCAGTTTGCTACCTTTAACCGGGCACCGGTGTAAGCATTAAAAAGAGTGGTCTTTCCACTATTGGGATTTCCGACAAAGCCAATGTTTAACTCTTCAGCTTCATACTTTTTATTGTACATTACACTATGAATTGCATTATTCTTATTGTTTGATGCCATCTTCTTTCCCTCTCTTCTTACTGTGATTTGTATTGATTGAGTTATCCTCATGAACAATAATAAACTCAGCCAATTCTTTACCTACAGCAAGTCTTGTGCCTCTTACCATAAAAATGACAGAGCCATCTAAGGCCTGGTTAATTTTACGAACCTTAGTTCCCTCAATCAATCCCATGGCTTCAAGCCGTTGTTTTGCCGGTTGTTTAAGAAGTGATTTTTCAATTATGTACTTTTCTCCTTTTCGTGCGTCTTTTAAGGTCATAATTATGTCTGCCCTTTCTTGTCCTTGCTATTAAACAAATCTGTAAATAGTAAGTTAATAATTTATCCACTTATTGTTAGCTTCGGCTAACTGCACTGCAAAAAAATATATTTCTCAATCAATTAACCTAAACGAAACACTTATTCGTGCAACTTTTCTATGTAATTCTCTATTGCTTCCAACATTTCATCGGTAATAACATGTTCCATTCTACATGCATTTTTTGATGCTTCACCTGAACTGAGCCCCAAAGTTTTTTCCAGAAATTCAGCAATAATACAGTGCTTATAGTAAACCTTTTTTGCAAATTCCTCGCCTTTTTCAGTTAAGGTTATATGGCCATAGCTTTCCTTATGAATGAGGCCTTCCCTTTTCAATTTGTCCATGGCCTTTGTAACGCTTGGTTTAGTAATACCCAGTTCATCGGCAATATCAACTACATGGGCATGACCATGCTTATCTTCAAGAATATATATAGTTTCCAGGTACATTTCCATTGACTTATTAAAATTCACTATATTTTCCTTTCAGCTATTAAATCAGAACTTCTAAGCATAAAATTATGCTATTCTTGAATTGTTAGCTTCGGCTAACAATTCAAGAATAGCACTTTTTAAAATACCTGTCAATCCATTTTAATGTATTTATTGAGTATTTTTCATTGGTGTTGGAAGAATCCCTTTACGCTTCATCAGGCTTAAGCTTAACATATTCAAGCAGAGGTTGTATGCTAGCATTGAAGGTGTAAAAGTATGGTTTTTTCTGAGCATCCAAAAGCAGCATAATAGGGGCTTCTTTATCACTTATTATAATAAAGACAGACTCTATGGCCTTTATTCCAGATTCATTTAGTAGTTTTTGATCTACTTTAATTGCTTTATCAAAGGGAATACGAATCACATAGCCCTTTTCAGGAAAGGGCATAACCTTGGTATACAGGCTCTTTATAGTTTTCAAATAATTGCGAACTTCATTTTGTATCTCAAGATTTGATACTTCTGAAAGAATAACCTTCCCTTCCTTAATATCAAATACTTCTACATATTGTTTTTCGCCCGGCTTTTTTTGTGGGGTATCAAAGCTTGATATATATGCGATGAAATTTGTATCTTCAAACATCTCAGTCATTGCCAATACAGATTCGTATTTATTCTGGTTATGAAACACCTGTACTGCAGCGAATACGGTTATAGCAACCAAAAGTAAAATGATAAATGAGACAATTAATGCTAAGGTTTTTCTTTTTAAGCTAATCAAAATCATAGTCCTCACCTCACTAGAATTTATGTGAAGTAAGGACTAATTATACTTTGTACCACTATTAAATTGTTACTTTTATCAATAAATTCCCTGACAGATTTCAAGTCTTGTTATGCTAACCGCGTGCCTTGGCTGAATATCCCATTGTTTCTAAGGTATCAAGGCCTTTTTGTCGTGATTCTTCATCCTCAAAACGAATTTCAAGTGCTCCCTCATCTAAGTCACGGCTATGAATAATTCCAATATTCTTAATATTTATATTCCTGTCCGCAAGAGCTGTAGCAATTACAGCAATAATTCCCGGCTTGTCTTCAACATCGACCACAATATCAAAGGTTTTTTGATATATACTCTTACCTTCGGACAAGTTATCCCTTACATTTCTGGCCAATCTGAAGAATTGCTCTATATTACCTATGTGCCCCGATGATAAATCCGCTTCAACCTCATCAAGTATATCCCTGAAGCATTCTAACGTGTCAATAATCATATCCTTGTTTGACAGACAAATGCCTGACCATAATTCAGGTGATGAGGATGCTATACGGGTCAGATCTTTAAAGCCGCCTGCTGCAATTGTTTTCATTTTATTGTCTGGCCCATCAAGTCTATCCACCATATTCACAAGTAAAGCCGCCATAATATGAGGAACATGGCTAATTGCCGCTGTTATCCTGTCATGATCTTCAGGAGACATTTCTAAAGGAATAGCTCCCATCTGAATGATTATCTCCCGGACAGTATTCAGAGCTGATCTATTCGTATCATTATCAGGAGTCAAACAATAGTAAGCATTCTCAAAAAGGTTGGCCCTTGATGCTGCAAAGCCTGATTTTTCAGAACCGGCTAGGGGATGCCCTCCTACAAAGGGATTATTAATGTTCATCTGCTTTATTAAAGAGGCCACATCAGATTTGGTGCTGCCGACATCAGTCAGCACACAATTTTCTTTAAGACTATCCTTTAGCTCAACTAAAATATCCTTCATTGCAAAAACAGGAACGCAGAGGAATACTATATCGCAGTCTGAAAAATCTTTTTTAAGATTTATTGCTTGTTCATGGATGATATTCTGTGCTAGGGCACTATTGATGTTGCTTTCATCCTTGTCCCATGCTTTTATAGAATATCCCCCATTTACCCGGTTTAATGCCCGAGCGATAGATCCTCCGATTAAACCTAATCCTGCTATACCAATTATTTTAGAAGACGGCTCCATCTGCTTCTCCCTGATTCTTTTTTTATATCATACCACTATTCTCAAATTTATCAACCTTTTATTCCCATACACCTTGCTGCATAGAGCACTCCCGCAACAGTTTTACTGTCGTTAATACGGCCTGTATCTATCATGTCAAGCACATCGGAAATCTTATAGGCCTTTGCTGTTATAAATTCATCAACATCAGGAGTTGCTTCACCTTTTATAAGGTCTGTAGCTAAATAGATATGTAATGCTTCATCAGCAAATGCAGGAGCTGGGTAAAGTGTCAATATTTTTTCCAGCTTATTAGCAGAATAACCCGTTTCCTCCTTCAGCTCCCTGTTTGCGCAAACAGCAGGATCTTCATCAGGCTCAAGCTTTCCTGCAGGAAGTTCCAAAAACTCTCTGTCTGCAGCCTTCCTGAATTGCTGAACTAATATTATTTCATCATTAATTATCGGGACAACCACAGAAGCTCCGTGGTTTCTTACAATATCCCGCGTTGCCCTATTTCCGTTTGGAAGTTCAACTGTAAGGCGTTCCACCTTAATTACTGTACCTTCATACACCGTTTCAACACTTAGAGTCTTTTCATAAAATTCCATATGCAATCACCTTAATTCTGATAAGCCGTATTCCATTACTTATTCGTACTTCCAATCTCCCGAGCCTTCTTTGTACACTCGTCCATAGCCGCAATTATAGCGTTTCTCAGGCCTTCTCTTTCAAGTGCCGCCACTGCCTCAATAGTGGTTCCACCTGGCGAGCAGACCATGTCCTTTAGTTCTCCCGGATGTTGTCCTGTTTCCAGTACCATTTTTGCAGAACCTAAAACAGCCTGGGCAGCTAGGCGATATGCCTGATTTCTGTTTATGCCCCATTTAACAGCTCCATCGGCCATTGCTTCAATCAGCATAAACACATATGCCGGGCTGCTGCCTGTTAAAGCGGTTACCTCACTCATTAAGCTTTCATCCATTGCCTCAACCTTCCCTGACCAGGAAAGAAGCTGAATTATTGCATTTTTCTCTACATTATCTATAGACTCATCCCAGCTGACCAATGTCATTCCCTCTCCTACCAGTGCAGGAGTATTAGGCATAGTCCTGACAATACGTGCTTTATTTCCTAGAATACTCTTCATGTAATATGTAGAAAGCCCTACAACAATTGAAACGAGTATCTTATCAGGGGTAAGCTCTGACCTGATATTTTTAAGGACTGCTTCACAATACTGTGGTTTTATTGCTAGAAAAATAATATCGCAGTTCTTAACCAGATTCTTTGAGTTGATTTCCTCTTTAATATTAAGCTCATTAGTTATAGTATTAAGCAAAGAAGTATTCGTATCAAAAGCAGAAAGGTCAAACTCATGATTTATATCGTTCTTTACAATGCGCCTTAAAAGGGCACTCCCCATATTCCCAACTCCGATAAAACCGACCTTATAAGACATAGCATCATACGAAACCACTTAAACTGAATTATCATAATAGTCAGTAAGTGCTTTCTTCCTCCCTTACTCGTTATTATTTAAAAAATTAAGCTGATCACTTTGGTTGTCTGATTCTTTTTCGATATAATTAAAACCCATATGCTCGTATGCCAATCGCGTTGCTTTTCTTCCTCTGGGTGTTTTTTGAATAAAGCCTAATTGAAGCAAATATGGCTCGTATACATCCTCAATAGTATTAGATTCCTCACCTGTGGAAGCCGCAAGAGTATCAAGGCCTACAGGACCGCCTTCAAACTTGCTTATTATGGTTTCCAGCACCACTCTGTCAGTATTATCAAGGCCAAGTTCATCAATCTCGAGAGCCTCAAGGCCATATCTGGCAACCTCAAGAGATATTCTGCCGTCTGACTTAATCTGAGCAAAGTCACGAATTCTCTTAAGCAGACGGTTGGCTATTCTCGGCGTTCCTCTGGAGCGCTTTGCAATTTCCACTGAACCCTGATCATCTATTTCTATTCCTAAAATACTGGCCGAACGCTTTACAATAGTGTCCAGCTCGCTGTGAGTATACATATCCAAACGATTAATTATGCCAAATCTATCTCTTAAGGGGGCAGTCAGGAGCCCTGCTCTAGTGGTAGCCCCTATCAATGTAAATCTTGGTAAATCAAGACGAATGGATCTTGCACTGGGGCCCTTGCCGATAATAATATCCAGAGCATAATCCTCCATAGCAGGATACAGTATTTCCTCCACGCTACGGTTCAGTCGGTGTATTTCATCTATGAAAAGGACATCGGATTGTCCAAGGTTAGTCAGGATAGCGGCTAAATCTCCCGCCTTTTCGATTGCCGGCCCGGAGGTTATTTTAATGTTTACTCCAAGCTCGCTTGCAATAACTCCTGCAAGTGTGGTTTTCCCAAGCCCGGGAGGGCCATATAAAAGAACATGATCAAGGGGCTCCCCCCTTTCCTTTGCTGCCTGAATAAACACCAGAAGATTTTCCTTTACTTTAGTCTGACCAATATATTCGGAGATGCTGCGTGGCCTAAGGCTAAACTCATCAAAATCATCCCGTCTAAACTCACTATTTACTATTCTTTCTTCCTCCAAGGTACCACCTCTCTCTTACATTGGCGCCTGATGCTTTAGTGCGTCCTTTATTATCTGTTCAACAGGCTTATTATCATCATATACTGAAGCAATAGCTTTATTTGCCTCTGATGTGGTGTAGCCTAACATAATTAATGCAGTAACAGCTTCATTCATTTTATTCCCTGTATCAGGTGTATTAATTGACAGATCCTGATAATCCGGCATATCTTTGTTTTCCTTTTTCAACTTATCCTTTAGTTCAAGAATAATCCTCTGGGCTGTTTTTTTGCCGATTCCCGGGGCTTTGGTAAATGCATCAACATGGTCTGTTAAAACCGCCAGGGCAAACTGAGATGGTGATAAGTTAGAAAGCAGAGATAATGCTGCCTTTGGTCCGACGCCTGAAACAGTTAATAGTCTTTCAAACATCTTCAGCTCCTCTTCAGTCATAAATCCATAAAGAGACTGATTGTCCTCCCTGACATAGAAGTAAGTGTAGAGCTTTAACTGCGAGCCGATTTCCGGAGCAGATGAAATAGTCAAATCAGAAGTGTAAACCATATACCCGATTCCATTGACCTCTATGACCAGGCCACTTAATGTTTTTTTTGTTAGAATTCCCTTCAAATAAGCAAACAAAATCTATTTTCTCCACTTCTCATGAAAATTGTTTATCATGGTTATTATTTATCTTTTATTTCTCAAGCTTCGCCTGAAGCTCATCTACAAGAACCTGATATGCTTCAAGCTCATCCCTTAGCTCCTTTAAAAGCAGGTCTTTCATTCTAATTACTTCAATAAGTTCTTCTTTTGACATTTCTTCAATTTTCACCATGTCATATTCCTCCACTGGCTACTAAACAGAATCTGTCTTTTGATAGAAAAATGTATCTATCGGCCTAATATTAAACTGATTATAGTTCATTATCTGTTCAGTGCTGCCAATAAATATTATACCATTTGGATTTAATGATTGACTGAATTTTTTTATTATTCTATCCTTCGCGTCCTCTGTAAAATAAATCAGTACATTTCTACAGATAATAATGTCTAATTTCTGAGGGTAGGGATCTTCTAAAAGATTTAATTGCTTAAATTCCACACAGTTTTTGACCTCCGCTGAAATCTCGTATGTATCATCACCAATAAGCGTAAAGTGCTTTTTAAAATACTCTTCAGGAAGATCCTTTAAGCTTCTGGAGGTGTATAAACCAGCTTTAGCCTTATTAATAGCTCCAATATCTATATCAGTAGCCAATACTTTAATTTTGTGCAAAGGAATATATTTATTAAGAATCATTACTGCAGTATAAGGCTCATCACCAGTCGAACAGGCTGAGCTCCAAATTCTTATATCAGCTTTATTATTGTGCTTGAATACACCATTAAGCACATCCTTTTCGAATAAAATCCATTGGTTAGGGTTTCTATAGAATTCAGAAACATTGATGGTAAGATAATTAATAAAAATATCATACAACTCCGGGTCCGTTTTTATTCTGGACAAGAAAGAAATGTATGATTTGTGACCATACCTCTCAATTAAAGAAGTAATCCTCCTTTTCATCTGTTTTTCCTTATACAGATTCAGGTCAATATTGGAGTGCTCATAAAACTTTTTCTTAAAAAGGTCATAGTCCTGAAACGTATTCATCTTGAGTTCCTCCGTATATCGCAATAATAATTCGTCGTTAAGAATGTAACTGATTTAATAATACCATTATTGGTGTATATATAACAGCAAGACCGGCTAAACCGGTCTTGCATTTTAATTATATGGAAATATGAGCTTATTTTTTAGTTTTCTTGTTCGGTTTCTTCCACTTCATCGGCTACTTCTGCTTTTTCTTCGGCTTCAGCTGCTTTATCTTCTTTTTCAGCCTCAACAGCAGCTTCTTGCTTTTCGCTTAAAATCTCACCGATTGTGTTTGTCATTACCTCATTATGAGTTGTAGGTACTTTTTCTGAAACCTCTTCAGCATTACTATGGTCAGCTGGTTCATCTATTACTTCTGGATCTATAGGACTAACTTCCTTTATGGACAGGCTGATCTTTTTAAGATCAACATTTATATCCATAATTTTCATTTCAACCTTTTGACCAACTTCGAGAACCTCTTCTGGTCTGCCGAGACGAACATTGGAAATTTGTGAGATATGGACAAGACCTTCCACACCTTCTTCAAGCTCAACAAATACTCCAAAGGGAACCATACGAAGAATTGTACCTGTTACAACCTCGCCAACAGCATATTTGCTTTCGATATTGTACCAAGGATTATCCTCCATCTTCCTATAGCCTAATGAAACCTTGTTTTTCTCTGTATCAAAGCTTAGAACCTTTACTGTAACTTCATCCCCAACCGAAAGAAGCTCTGACGGATGATCTATTCTCTTCCATGATAGTTCAGATATATGAACAAGTCCGTCAACACCGCCAAGATCTACAAAGGCTCCAAACTTAGTGAGACTCTTAACTGTACCGGTATATTCCTTGCCAACCTCAACGCCGCTCCAGAATTCCTCGGATTTTTGTTTCTTTTCAGCCTCTATTAAAGCTCTGCAAGAACCAACAACGCGCCTTCTGTTAGCCATTTCGGTAATAACAAGCTTAACCTTCTTACCTTTATATGGAGCTAAGTCTTTAACATATCTGTCGCTGATCTGAGAAGCCGGAATAAATACTCTAACCCCTCTATATTCAGCAACAGCACCACCCTTGACAATCTCTTTAATGATCACTTCAATAGGTGTTTTGTTGTTGAATGCCTCTTCAACCAATTCATAACCACGGATAGCGTCGACTTTTTTCTTAGACAATGAAACATTGCCTTCCCCATCATTAATTTTTACAATGAGTGCCTCTATTTCTTTACCGGGTTCTAAATCTTTTTCCGGATCAAAATCAGGATCTTCAAGGAACTCCTCCATGGGAATAAGTCCATCAGCCTTATATCCCAAATCAACGAACACATCGCTGTTATTGTATCCGATGATCTTTCCTTTAATAATTTCATTTGTCTTGGGCTTAATTAAAGTCATCTCAACTGCTTCACCAAAATCTATTTCGTTTTCGTGTCCTTGCCCATTCATCATGCCTTCCATGTGAAAAATAACCTCCTTGATTACCTTTTCAGGTGTCGATGCGCCTGCGGTAATCCCCACTGTTCTTACATTTTTATCTAGAAGAGGTAACTCATCAGCGTTTTCTATCAGATAAGTCTCAGGACAGTTCTTTTTGCATATCTCATAAAGCTTCTGCGTATTAGAACTGCTCCTTCCTCCAACTACGATCATTACATCAACTTTCCCAGACAGAAATTCTGCCTCGGTTTGTCGTTTAACGGTCGCATTACATATTGTATCAAATTTTATAACGAATGCAAACTTTTTTCTTATAAGTTCACAAATATCTTCAAATTTAGATCTCCTGAAGGTTGTCTGGGATACTACGGCAGCTGTTTCATCGGAATAAGGAAGCTCTATTACCTCCTCTTCATTCGATGTTATCAGAGCCTTTCCATCACACCAGCCATTAATGCCTATAACCTCAGGATGATGCTTGTCACCTACGATTACAATTCTGTGTCCCTCGGCGTGTTCCCTTTTTACTATTTCATGAATTCGCTTTACATAGGGACAGGTAGCATCAATAATTTTTACATTATGGCTTTTCAGGTTATCATATACATCCTTTCCAATTCCATGAGCCCTAATGATAACGCAGTCGCCTTCCTTAAGCTGGGCCAAATCTTCAAGAACTACTATTCCCCTTTTTTTAAGATCCTCTACAACCTTCTTATTATGAATTAGTTGCCCCAAAGTATATACCTTGCCCTGATAATCAGTATCAAAGGCCATATTCACAGCATTATCAACACCAAAACAAAAGCCTGAATTCTTAGCTCTTATTATCTCCATTTTAAGCCTCACATATCAATTAGTGCATATATATTATCCATAATACCTCTGGTTAAAGTAACAAGTTCTTTCTTTGTTATACGCTCGCTTTCTTCTTCTGGAAGCATAATATATGGCTCTCCAAACACAATTCTTGGTCTGGAGAAAAAGGTTTTATTCCACTCTACTGCAACAGGAAGAACAGCAGCACCTGACCGTAAAGCCATCATAGCCGCTCCTCCCTTATTCAAATTAGGGTTTTTCTTGGGAGTTCTGGTTCCCTCGGGAAAAACTCCAACAACTTTATTTTCATCAAGAAGCCTATAAACTGTCTTTACAGCACCAACATCTCCCTTTCCTCTCTGTACCGGGAAAACACCCAGACTTCTGAAAAACAAGGCCAGGACAGGATTTTTGAATAACTCAGCCTTACCCATGTAATGCACTTTTCGCTTTACAAAGGCTGAGATCAATACCATATCTGTTGTGGTGGGGTGATTAGCAAAAATCAAAACCGGACCTTTAGACGGGATGTTATTTCTGCCTACTGCTTTTACTCTTTTGAAAATAACATAGTATAGGTAAACCAATACTCTCAAAAAACTATAAATCATTGGGCAAACCCCTTAGCTCGTACAATATTGAGTATTTTTTCAACCGACTCCTCAATGGAAAGATTGCTTGTGTCAACTTCTATAGCATCCTCGGCCTTTCTCAATGGAGATGCCGCTCTGTTACTGTCATTATAGTCTCTTATCTCAATCTCCTTCTCAATTTCAGCAAGGCTTTTTTCGAGAATCCCTTTTTCTTTTTGCTCATTATATCTTCTAATAGCACGCTGAGTGACACTTGCAGTCAAAAAGATTTTTATCTGTGCATCAGGTAGCACATCTATACCGATATCCCGCCCATCCATAACAACAGAATTATTGCCCGCGATACGCTGTTGAAGGCGAACAAGGCTTTTTCTCACTTCAGGAATAGCTGATACATTTGATGCACCCATTGATATCTCATCGGTCCTTATTTTATCAGACACATCCTCTCCGTGAAGAATAACCTTCTGCACTCCTGCCTCATAGCTTATCTTTATATCCAAATCAGATAACAAGGGCAATATTTGTTCACTATTGGCAGTGTCCAGGCCGAGACGAACAGCCTTTAAAGCTAACGCCCTATACATTGCACCCGTATCAAGGTACATGATTCTTAATTTCTCGGATAATAATTTGGCCATGGTGCTCTTCCCCGAACCCGATGGTCCATCTATAGCAATCTGAATAGGTTTCATAATGCCTCCAATTATAAGTTGTT
>JAAYTU010000101.1 GCA_012523705.1 Clostridiaceae bacterium | reverse complement strand
CATGTTGAGAGTTGCGTATTGATAATAAAGAATGAAAAGTAGTGCCGCTGAAAAGGCTGTAGAGGTGGGGTTTATAGATTTTAAGGGTAAAAATATAGACTTAAAAATATGCATATTTTTCGGTTCTGGGAAACAAGTCCATGAGAGTGATTCTGGGTGCGACAGAGCAGAATAGATGTTTTTTTAAAAATACAGGGTTGTGAGAGCAGGTTGAATGTAAGCATAAAAAAGCTTGTTAAACTGGAAGAATAATCGAATTTGTATTTTGATATTATGATAGTTTGAATTGCAGGTCAAATTTTTAACCTGCAATTTTTGACTTTTGGGTATAAGGTTTGGCTTGGTATGACACAACACTTAGCTTGTGATGGGCTGCTTTTTATTATTTTTTATCATCATTGACAATTTGGTTTATTCAGTATAGACTTACAATATAGGGTCGATACTCAATAGACCAAGGAGGTTTATCATGGAGTATTATACACTCGCAGAAACTGAAGAAAAATTTGCAGAATTAATCTGGCAGAATGAGCCGATTGGTTCCGGCGACCTTGTCAAGCTAAGTGAAAAAGAAATGAATTGGAAAAAGTCCACAACATATACAGTACTTAAAAAACTATGTGAAAAAGGTATATTTAAAAATGAAAATGCTGTGGTTTCATCCCAAATTACAAAGGATGAGTATTACGCCAAGCAAAGTATACGTTTTGTTGAGGATACCTTTGGAGGGTCCTTGCCAAAATTCCTTACGGCTTTTATCAGTGGTAGAAAATTAAGTAAGCATCAGGCTGAAGAGTTGAAAAAATTGATTGATGAGTACAAGGAGGTGTAGCAATGAGTGAACTATTTCTTACTGTTTTAAATAGTAGCCTTACGGCAAGCTATGTAATCCTCTTTGTGATACTTGTCAGACTATTACTCAAAAAAGCTCCAAAAATCATCAGCTATGCCTTATGGGGTGTGGTTGCCTTTCGCCTGATAATTCCATTCTCCTTTGAAAGTATGTTTAGTCTTATGCCACGGAATACGAATACTGTTCCAATCCCCCATGATATCATCTATCAGCAAAGTCCGCAGATTAATAGTGGGATAGAAATAGTTGACTCATTTGTAAGCCAATCACTTCCCGCTCCGACTGTTGGGGCAAGTGTAAATCCATTGCAGATTTATACAGAAATAGCTGCTTACATCTGGGTAATAGGTATAATAGCTTTGCTTGTTTATAGCCTTGTATCTATTTTGAAATTAAAAAGACAGCTTAAATATGCGCAATTAATAGAGCAGAATATCTACGAATCTAAGAATTTGAGAACACCATTTGTACTTGGCTTAGTAAAACCAAAGATATATTTACCAGTTGGGCTTAACGCTACTGAAAGAAACTATATTTTGCTGCATGAGCATACCCATATCCAGCGAAAAGATCATATCATTAAGATAGCAGCTTTCTTGGTGTTGTCCATCCATTGGTTTAATCCTCTTGTGTGGATCGCTTTCATGTTAATGAATACGGATATGGAGCTTTCCTGTGATGAAAGAGTGCTTAAAGAAATGAACGAGGATATTAAAAAAACTTATGCCAATTCATTATTGTCCCTTGCTACTGAAAGGCATATTTTAAATGGAAGCCCCCTTGCTTTTGGCGAGGGAAATGTAAGAGGAAGGATTAAGAACGTGCTAAACTATAAAAAGTCAAGGTTTTGGGTGGTGCTTGTTTCGGTCATTGTTTTAATAGGTGTCAGTATCGCACTGCTATCAAATCCAGAAGACAGTGAACCGGAGTTATCCTTTCTTAATCCTAATAGTATGTTGTCTACAATTGGAGATCAGGAACAGATAGAGATTAAATCAACTGATTATGAAAATACTTTTGTTTCCGGTGTAGAACTTGCAAAATGGCTTGATAGAGCTGAAAATGACTGGAAAAGAAAAAATGTTTCTTCACCTTATAAGTTTTCTCCATCTATCACTATTCATGTGCAAGTAGGGAATGAAATTCGTTTTTTTGAATCTGAGCCTACCTTGGCAATGACCATATATCAAAACGAATACCGGTATTACACAATTCCTGAAGAGGATTATTCAGCAATGGCGGCTATGGCTGGATCAGGCTACCCCCATGTTCGGAGCATT
The DNA here is from genome assembly GCA_012523705.1 of Clostridiaceae bacterium. GTDB lineage: Bacteria > Bacillota > Clostridia > DSM-8532 > DSM-8532 > DTU059. The sequence continues at coordinate 3,280 of JAAYTU010000101.1, read as the reverse complement.
ACGTTTACGGAGCATGAGAATGGCAATGATAATGCTTCTGTCATTATTACCGATGATAAAACAATCATGCGTATGGCGGTCCTTATGCAAAAGGGTGAAAAACATCGCCCATCCCTATTTTTCGATTCAACTCAGAACGATATTCCTCCTGTATCTGATTATATTCGGATTGAAATGAGTGGAGATAAAACTTACCATTCTTATTTCCTTTATTCAGATGATGAAAAAAATTACTATATTGATGAACCTTATGACCACATTAATAAAATTGACTTTAATACTGTAGAAGAAATCATTACCATTTTTACTGATGCTGGAAACAAGATGCAAGACCAGACTAGTTTTGATGTTGAAAAAAATTGGAAATCATTATGTCCTCGCCAAAGGATTCTCCAAATCCGCAGGACTATCTCAATGCCCATAAAAATGAATATGCAAGCTTTTTTAAGTATGGTGGTGAAGATGCCCTACAATATATGTTGAACCAGTTCGAAACAGGCAACGCAGAAGGGTTGCGTGGGCAAATTATGATGCAATTGTGCAAGGAGCTTTTGGGAGCACGAAATAATGTTATTAATGACTCGCTGTCTCCTCAAGAATGGTACAATGCCCTTGACATTCGCCAGGAGGTTATGCTACCAAATTATGAGTATGATGGTCAGGACACAATTGAAAAATATATTATTGCAGTAAAAAGTGAAGTTAATGATTCTGTGGATCGGGATTATTTAGAGGTACATGCTGGAGGGGTTGAGACAAGCTGGATGCTGTTACATTACCCTGATTTGGTGAGACAGGAGATGACTAGAAAACTCACTGCTACTGATATAACAGATAAAGATATGTATATTTGGTATAATGGAGGAGAGGCAGTTAGAAGAAGAATTCCGAATGGATATATTGGAAATCCTTCAAATATAAATTATGAAGAAGCGATTTCTTTTGAAAATTCTATGGTAAACGACTATGTAAATGCTATTTCGATAGCTCTGAAAAGAGAGCCTTAATCTATTGAGCATTGTTTATGATGAACTTCATGATAAAATGATCAGCGAGACAAAGGCGATAAATATTTCATATTTGGGCTCTCTGCTAAGTTTCACGAAATAGTAATATGAATCAGATGAAAACATGATGGAGGATAAAATGATAAAAAAACATAAAAAAATAGGATTCGTATTACTTTACATACCTCTGGTAATTGTTGTTCTCGTAATTGCTTTGTTCTGGAATGAATTGAGGACATTGAGAAGTCTAAAAAAAGTGGATGACTATGGGATGTTTCAAATGACATATTATGGTGATTATGGATTTGACGATTTTTTGAAAACGGGTGCAACCAATGACGCTGATATTGAAAGTTTTGTAACAAAACGACTTCTAAAAGGATTGTCGATTGATTTAAACGTGACAGGAGCCGGCTGTACAGCATTTATAACCAATAACGAGCTTGGAGATATTATTTATGGAAGGAATTTTGATTTTACATATTCACCATCATTACAGGTGTTTACAGACCCTGATAATGGATATTCATCTGTTTCAACTGTAAACCTTAGTTTTGCTGGATATGATGAGAACTATTTACCAAATGGAATGAGTTTTAAAAGTTTCCTTACATTAGCTGCGCCGTACTTACCGTTTGATGGTATGAATGAAAAAGGCGTGGCAATTGCGTTGCTTGCCGTACCAAAAGCAGATGCGCTTAAAGACCCAAACAAGATCACATTGAATACTACTACGACAATAAGGCTAGTCCTGGACAAAGCGGCTTCAGTGGACGAAGCAATTCAATTACTAAAGAATTATAATATATATTTTTCTGGCGGGATTAATTGCCATTACTTTATTGCTGATGCTACAGGAAAATCAGTTATCATTGAGTATTATAATGGTGAACTTGTCGTTGTAGAATCAAATGAAGAATATCAGATAGCATCTAATTTTATAGCATATAATGGGCTAAATATCGGAGAAGGATTTACAGAATTTGAACGCTATAATGCCATTGAAAAAGAGATTGTTTCTAATAATAATATGTTAAGCAATAAGCAAATAATCACCTTGTTGGCGAAAGTAGGCGTATGGGACGAAGATGTAGATAAGCTGCAGTGGTCAGTTCTGTACAATTTAACAACAGGAGATATTCAATGGTTTGCACATAGAAAAACTGATAATATTATCACAGCATCAATAAATATGAAGCATGATTAATAAGAGTAAATGCATTTCATGTAGCAACTGCACTAAAATCATACATGATGTATAATTTCACTGCTTTCATTCGATCTTCATATAAACACATGGAATACCTCCTGACTTCTTCCCACACAGAAAAATTTCAAGCTGTACGGCAGACACAGAATGTCCTATAACTAGGTGTTTATTTGGTGTTTAGACCTTCAAAACGGCCAATTGCGAAAGGGCGCGGGATACATTTTGAGAGCCACAAAGCCCTGCAGTACCGGACTTTCGTCAACTATAAGCCTACCTTATGGCAGCTATAAATTACTGCTTGAAAAAGAAGTACTTGATACAGCAATACAGATAACAACCTAATGATTTCAATTATCGAGTCAATTGCTCAGGCAGAAAATGAATCACGCAGCGATAATATTAAGTGGGGTATTAAACAACGAGCTGCACAAGGTACTTCAAAGCTATATAATAGAAAATGTTATGGATATTTCAACGATAAAAATGGTAATCTTGTAATTGATGAGAGAGAGGCGAAAACTGTCCGCATGATATTTAACCTCTATCTTCATGGTAAGAGTGTTTTAGGTATTGTGAAAGAACTGGAAAGATTGGGGATCAAGTCTCCTACCGGAAAAGATACATGGCCTAAGAGAACAATTGACGTAATGCTCAGTAATGAAAAGTATATGGGCAATGTGCGGTTGTTGGATAACGGAAAGTACGAAGCGCATTATTTTGTGCAAGATAATAATCCAGCAATCATCCCCAAAGAAACCTTTCAAGCAGTGCAGATTGAAAAGCAACGCCGCAGCAATGTGATAAAAAGTAAAGATGGAGCACGGAGGAAAAGTACAAAATACAGTTCGAAAAGTGAATAGTTATGATATAGGATGCAATTGTAGAATGATGCTTAATAGATTAAACTGTATTTATCAAAAAACTATTGACTATCACCTTGGGTGTCAGCTTATGCTTTAAGAGAGGTGATAAATGTGTTAATTAACGAAGTAAGTAAAATTACAATGAATATCCTGACATCGAAAATTTAATTGATTAAAGGATATGAATATTATTAAATGGT
>JAAYTU010000100.1 GCA_012523705.1 Clostridiaceae bacterium | reverse complement strand
TTTCTGGTTCCTTCTTTGTTATCTCCTCAAATGTAGATACAGTCATGAATCTTCTTGCAGGAGATGTCGGCTTATACTTTCTAACTGACATTTCTTCCACTCCTTTATAATATCCGGTATATCGTTATCAGGCTGACTGTGAGTCCTATATTTCCGATATAGCCGTTAATTATTAATCATTATAAATTATTGGGCTACCCCAAATTCATCAATAGAAGTTTTATACTTCTTGTTAGTAGAAACCGTTTTTCCTCCCTTTTCTTTGTAGGAAACCGGTTTTGGATCTGTGTCGATTTTGACTATTGCTTTCTTGAAAGCTGGAGTCCTACCAACATGAACCCCCTGGCGTTTTTCTTTACCTTCGTAATTAACTGTATTTACAGCTATGACCTTAACTCCGAAGAGTTTTTCAACGGCCATCTTTACTTCAGTTTTAGTTGCCTTTTTATCAACAATGAAGGTGTACTTCCCTTCGGCCATATCAAGATTACTTTTTTCAGTGATGTATGGGCGAACTATAATATCTTCTGCGAATTTCATTATGCGTACACCTCCTCAATCTTTGCTACAGCATCCTTTGTTACGATAAATTTCTTAAACCTTAAAACATCGTAAGTATTGATTTCATTTGTGGTAGCAGTCTTAACCTTCTGGATGTTTCTTGCTGACAGTACTACATTCTTATTAACTTCAGGTAATACTATTAAAGCTGATGAATCCACATTCAGTTTGTTAAGAACATTTACCATTTCCTTTGTCTTTACTGCTTCCAGATTAAGCTCATCAAGAACGATAATGTTGTTCTCTAAAACCTTAGTTGATAAAGCGCTCTTGAGAGCCAGTCTCTTTACCTTCTTTGGCAAAGTATATCTATAGCTTCTTGGCTTAGGACCTAACACAACTCCACCGCCAACCCACTGAGCTGATCGTATACTTCCCTGACGGGCACGTCCTGTACCCTTCTGTCTCCAAGGCTTTTTGCCTCCGCCGCTAACATCGGATCTTGTTTTTGTGGATTGAGTACCCTGTCTTGCATTTGCAAGAATGTTAACAACTGCACTATGCATTGCAACCTGGTTTATTTCCACAGCGAAAACATTATCATTTAAATCAATATCGCCAACTTTTTGGCCTTGGATATTATATACATCTACTTTTGGCATTTCCTTTTCCTCCTTCCGAACCAGTGCTTACTAGGCCTTAACCGAATCTTTGATCACAAGGAGACCGCCCTTAGGACCAGGAACCGCACCTTTTATAAGAAGCAGACCTCTCTCTTTGTCAACTTTGACTACTGCAAGATTCTGAACTGTTACCTTTTCAGATCCCATGTGACCTGGCATTTTCCTACCCTTAAAAATACGGCCTGGGCTGGAGCTTCCAACTAAGGCACCAATACCTCTGTGATATCCGGAACCGTGACTCATACGACCACGAGCTGTTCTATATCTCTTGGTAGTACCCTGGTAGCCTTTACCTTTTGAAATACCAGTAACATCAACCATGTCGCCTTCTTCAAACATATCTTCAACATTGATGACATTTCCTACTTCATAAGTAGATATATCATCGAGTTTAAATTCTCTCATAATCCTCTTACAAGAGATACCGGCTTTTTCGAATTGGCCTTTATCAGGCTTGATGGCCTTTCTTTCAGGAATATCCTCAAAGCCGACTTTCACAGAATTATAACCGTCAGTCTCTGTGGTCTTTTTCTGTACTACTGTGATTGGACCAGCCTTAACAACGGTTACAGGGATAACGCTGCCGTTCTCGTTAAATACCTGAGTCATACCAATTTTTCTTCCAAGTATGCCTTTTTTCATTTCTTATATTACCTCCTGTCATTGGTTCGGATTAACCGAACTTAACAATTTTGATTCCTTTAAATCTTAATTTCAATATCCACACCGGCTGGAAGATCAAGTCTCATGAGTGCATCCACTGTCTTTGGTGTAGGCATTAAAATGTCAATTAATCTCTTATGTGTCTTCATTTCGAACTGCTCACGAGAATCCTTGTACTTGTGAGGAGCTCTCAATATTGTCATGATTTCCTTTCTAGTAGGTAGAGGAACTGGCCCGGAAACCTTTGCACCTGTTCTCTTAGCTGTCTCGACAATCTTCTCTGCTGATTGGTCGATGACCTGATGATCAAAAGCCTTTAACCTAATTCTGATTTTTTGATTGTTCGCCATACATAAGCCTCCTTGAGTTAGATTTTTGCTGGCGCAACAAGACTTTTTCCTGTACACTCTGCCGGGTGTTTCATGTTTTCCCATATAAAAAGCCCTAAGGTTATACACCTGGGGCCACAATACAAACACACATAAACATAAAACATCTGATGTATGATGTACAGTGACTTGTCGCCCGGTTTCTTTGAATCGGACATTCTCCACCACAGTTCCCAGTTTGTTTCACCTGCCATCTGCGGTTTCATCGTATGCAATGTCACAGCAAAAATCATTATATATCATACATCAATCAAATGCAACAACTTTTTTATTTTTTCCCCGAAGCAGGACAAGGGACGTTCCGCATCCTGCTTTACATTCCGAATCCATATGGAAACAGAACCTTTGCCGGGTCATAATCTGGACTGTTTATATTATAACCGAACTGGCTCTGATCCTTTGGCCAGGTAACAGGCAGCTTTCCTGTAAAGCTATAGTCTCCATAGACACAATCGGCAATTCCTAATCCACCCTCACTTCCCGGTAACCATGCCATAACGAACCCATCCCAGCCACTTATTTCTTGGGTTATTACCATGGGGCGGCCGGCAATCATTATTGTAATTATTGGAAGGCCGGTCTCTTTCGCCTGTTCTATGGCCTCGCGGTTACCATACATAGAAGTGTGACTGTAGAGATCTAATTGCCCATTATCTCCATTAAACTCAGCATAAGGTTCTTCACCTATTACCAGCACAACGCAATCGGCCTGAGCCGCATCAGCATAATCGGTAATAATCCTTCCCCCATTATTTTCTGCAATTTTTTCAAAGGCTTCTTTTATTGAAACACCAGGAACCAGGCTCTTTTCAGGGGACCCCTCCCAGGTAATAGTCCAGCCTCCGCATTGATATCCTACATTGTCGATAGCCGGCCCTATAAGTAAAATGTTTGAATCCTTCTTAAGAGGCAGTATCTGGTTTTCATTCTTTAGTAATACCAGAGATTCTCTGACGGCTCTTCGAGCAAGCTCCTTATGAGCTTCGGAAGAAAGATCCTGAGTGTTTTGATCTGAAATTGGATTGTCCAGTAAATTGTATTTTCTTTTAACCTTTAAGATTCTTGCCACTGCATCATTAACCCTGTCCATCGAAATATCACCGTTTTCAACTGCATTAACTATTACATTTATGGTTTCCTTCCAGTTATGCGGTTCCATCAGCATGTCAACACCTGCATTGACACATGTAATTACTTGCTGTTCAAAGGTCCCCGGCAACTGGTGCAATGCCTGATAATCAGAAACAACTATTCCCTCAAATCCTAACTGGCCTTTAAGAAAATCTGTAATCATATCCTGGCTGCCATGTAGCTTCTCACCATTTATACTACTGAATGAAACCATTATTGAATCAACATCGGCCTCTATGGCCTCCAGATAACCGGGAAGGTGTATTTCCCTGAGTTCCTCCTCGGTTAATATGGCATTTCCCTGATCTATTTTATGTGTTTTGCTATTATCATCCCATGATGTACCACCATCAGCAATAAAGTGCTTGGCTGTAGCTGCCACACCCATTTCCTGAATGCCCCTTACATACGGATTTACCAAGAGTTTTTGAATTTCGGCACTCTCACCGAAGCTTTCATATGTACGTCCCCATCGAATATCCTGTACAACTGATACAGCAGGAGCAAATGTCCAGTTCAATCCTGTAAGCCTGACCTCTTCGGATACAGCCTTTCCTATTTCATACATAAGTCCTGGATTGCGTGTAGCACCTAATCCAATATTATGTGGGAAGACTGTAGCTCCATAGACAGCATTATGTCCATGAACCGCGTCTATACCATATATTACCGGGATTTGATCTTCTGAAAGAATTTTTGACTGATACTCATTATACATGGCTACCCATGCCGAGGGAGTGTTTGGTGTCGGGCTTGAACCTCCACCACTTAAAATAGAGCCCACTCCATAATCCACAGCTTGCTGTGGGGTAATGGCCGCTCTTTCTGCCTGAACCATTTGAGCCGCCTTCTGTCGTAATGATAAGCTATTTAGCAGCTCTTCATCGGTCAGGTTCTTAACCGACAACAGCCTTTCTTCATCATCCTTCAGAGAGCCTGTTTCATTGCTACAAGCAGTTAAGTTAAAACACAGAGATAATATCAGGAATATTAATATTGCTCTATTAGTCTTTTTCACCAAACATTTCTCCCAACACCATTATATTTTTCATTTGGCTTATAACCATAACTACAGGTACTTGGCTGTGGTTTCAGCGTAGTATTTAAGCTTTTTATATACTCTGTCGTTTACCGTGCCTACAGGATACGTGCCATCGGGTAATCTTTGACCTGCTGCTACCCCTGTCAGAATTTCAATTCCTTCGTCTACTGTCTTAATGGGGTATATATGGAATAAACCCTTTTCCACTGCCTCTACCACCTCATCGGATAATACAAGGTTCTTTACATTCTGATGAGGAATTATAACACCCTGTTTCCCGTTTAAACCGTTGATCTTACAAATTTGAAAGAATCCCTCAATTTTAAAGGTAGCTCCCCCTATGGGCTGAATGTAACCGAGCTGATTTACTGAACCGGTCACCGCTATTCCTTGATATACAGGCAAATCAGATAGGCTTGACAGAATAGCAAACAATTCCGTAGAGGAAGCACTATCCCCCTCAATACCACTATAAAGCTGTTCGAAACATATGCTTGCTGCCAGAGACAAGGGTATGTACTGCGCATATTTTTTACCTATATATCCGCTAATTATAAGTACGCCCTTCGAGTGGGTGTTCCCCCCCGTTTCTACTTCCCGCTCTATATCTATGATTCCCGTCCTGCCCATATAGGTTGCTGCGGTAATCCGGCTGGGCTTACCAAAGCAATAATCCCCTATATCCATTACTGCAAGACCATTAATCTGGCCTACAGTATAACCGTCAGTATCAATAAGAATAGTACCCTCTCTGATTAACTCTAACAGCTCCTCGTCATATTTATTAGAACGCTTCTTCTTCTCCTGGATGGCTTTTTTTACATGCCTTTCTGAAACAATGGTACTGCCTTCGATTTCAGCCCAGGTGCCTGCCTCTCCCAAAATATTAACTATTTCGGCAAATCTCGTGGTAAGCTTATTCTGATCCTGGACAATCCAAGAGCTATAATTTACCACCTCGGCTACACCCGATCTGTCAAAGTGCATAATTCCCTCTTTATTGCAATAGGCTCCTATATACTGAGCCAGGCGCTGGATGTTATCATCGGTCCAATCCATATGGTCATCAAAATCAGCTTTAATCTTAAAATACTTCTTAAAATCGCGGTCGTAACTATATAAAAGGTGATAAATCTCTGCACTTCCCACAAGAATTATTTTCACATTTATGGGTATAGGCTCAGGTTTCAGGGCCGACACAGCTACAAGACCCATCTGTTCCTTTATGTTCTCAATAAGCACCTGACGGGTTTTTAATGTACGCTTGATTGCTTCAAAGGATTGAGGATTAGATAAAACATCATTTGCCTGAAGTATCAGGAAGCCTCCATTTGCCTGATGAAACAGACCGGGCTTAATAAGAGTATAATCAGTGGTCATGGCTCCCATTTCGTTCTCGTATTCGCAGCGGCCCATAAGATTATAAAATGTAGGATTATAATCGACTATTACCGGCGCACCATGAAGCCTACTATTATCAACTACCAGATTCACCTTGTAACGATCGTAAATATTCACATCTGATGAACTCTTTTTCATGAGTAATAGCTGTAACATGGCACTTTGTTGATCCTCCGAGTAATTAGGAGGTACCAGGTTCTCGATATTATCAAGAATATCGTTCTTAACCTGATCAAGGTATTCCAAAATGTCGGGATAGAGACTATATTTTTCTTTAAGATTATCTATATGTATTCCAACGGCATAAAGAGCAATTTGATTCTCCCATTCAGTAATTGTATCGGCGGCTTCAGCCTCCACCTCTCGAATTTTCCTGATTGTATCAGTAGTCTCATTTTGAAGTTCCTCAGAGGATTTTGAAAGTTCAATCTTTACATCCTCATCCAAATCCCTGAAATCCTCTTCACTTAACGGTTCTCCATCAATAACAGGAACAAAATAGACACCTGAATTAGTAAGCTTCACTCTAAAGCCTCTTTCAGCCGCCTCATTACTAAGGGTCATAATATATTCTTCTTTTTTATCACGAAACGTTTTCAGGATTCTGGAACGTTCTTCCTCATACTCGGCCGTATCAAAGGCCTTTGTTATTTCCTGCTCTACAGTCTTAACAAATTCCTCCATGTCCTTTCGGAACTCTTTACCCATTCCTGCGGGCAGATTTAATGCCTTTGGCTTTCCAGCATCCTCGAAATTATAAACATAACACCAGTCATCTGGTACCTGCATATATTTCGCCTGTTTTTGGGCACATTCCAAAGCATACCTTGTTTTTCCCTCACCAGGCTCTCCAGCCATATAAATATTATATCCGTCAAGTTGAATGTTTAATCCGAATTCAATGGCTTCTGAAGCTCTTGTTTGACCTATCAGGTCCCGTGAGGGTGTCAATTCTGACGTGTCCTTAAACTTGAAATCAGAAGGGTTACACCTTCTTCTAAGCATTTTTGGAGTAAGTGGCTTAACTGACATAAGCTATTCTCCTCTCATGTCTCCTTTTATCATTTTATCTACCACTTTGGGAAAATATGAAACACTTATGACACTACAGGCTGTATTAATAATGGATAATAGGGGCTATACCTGCTTTATGTTAACAAATCACATTTTGAGCCACATGATGAGTGCATCCTCACTATTATCCTGATAATAGTTCTTTCGAACCCCAGAGGCAACAAAACCGAAATCCTTATATAAAGAAATTGCGATATCATTGCTCACTCTGACCTCCAAAGTCATAGCAATAACATCTAATTCCTTTGCCCGCTGAATCATTGCAGAAATAAGTACCCTTCCGTAACCTTGCCCCCGATATTCAGGGTGGACGGCTACATTCGTTATATGTGCCTCATCGATTATTTTCCAGAAACCACAGTAACCTAGGATTTCTCCATCAGCATCTATAACCATGTAATGAGCCTTTGAATTGCTTAGTTCTTCTACAAGCATATATTTTGTCCAAGGAGAGGTAAAGCTGGCTCGCTCCACCTCATAAACCCCGTCAACATCTTGTTTTTTCATTGAACGAACCACGGGTTTGACTGATTGCATAGCGTCCTCGCATAATTTCCATTAATATATTGCTGTTATCTTAACACTTCGTATTCCAGATTATTTATGGTCACTTCTTATCATCACTTTTCGGCTTATCCTTCATTCTCTCAGCCTGTGATTTCCTGACATAAAGAGGCTTTAATTCGAAGGGACTTATTGATCTGTTGTCGCGATAAGATTTCTCTGCCAAAAGTGCAGTAGCAGAGGCCCTAGGAAAGATATTGCTCTGGGGAGAATTGTTCAGAAGGGAGCCTAATTCAGATTTCAGCCTGTCATAGTGAAGCTCAAAGGCATCACCTAAAACCAGAATACCCTCACCAAAAGTCTGGGCCTGTTCAATCCAGTCCTCTATTTTAATTCCTGATTCCTCGTATAGTCTCTCAAGTGCATTATCTGTTTTACGGTAAAAGGCGGAATAAACCTGATTATTCCTGGCATCCAGCATTGGGGAGATTACTCCGTTAAAATCAGGCATAGTAAAGGCAAGGGCATCCAATGTGCTGACCCCGCATACCGGCCGCTTCAGAGAATAAGCCAGAGCTTTTATTGTAACAACTCCAATTCTTATTCCAGTAAAGGATCCGGGACCAATTGATGCTGCAAACAAATCTACATCATTAAGCTCTTTGCCCACAGCTGAAAGAGTAGTATTTATCATGGGCATTATTTTTTGTGAATGGGTCTTCCCATGGTTAGTTGATATCTCTGCTATCACCCTGTTATCTTGCACAATAGCACAAGACGCAGTTAGACATGATGTTTCAACAGCTAGTGTAAGCATTCTGTATCCCTACCTTTCTATGATTATTCTGCGGCCTTCATAAGACGAGCCATCCAACCTTGAAAACCTTATATGAATTGTATTTTCGGGAAGAATATCCGGAACCAGATCGCCCCATTCAACAACTGTAACAGCCTCATATGAGAAGTATTCCTCCCATCCGATAGCAAATAGCTCGTCGGGGTCATTTACCCGGTATACATCAAAATGATGTAGAATTTTCTCACCGTTATAAGTATTCACCAATGTAAAAGTAGGACTTGTTATATGCTGCGTTACACCCAAGCCGGCAGCTATTCCTTTAGTGAAGGCCGTTTTACCTGTGCCCAGATCCCCCTCAAGACTTATTGAATCTCCCGGCTTAAGGCCTTTGGCAAATTCATACCCCAACTCAAAGGTTTCCTGCTCCGAGTAAGTTTCATATTCCTGATCTGAGCCCATTTTCTGTTCCTGGGAAACATCTCTTTCCAGATTATTATCCTTGCTTTGCTCTATAGACATTGAATTATCCTTCTTTATTCTCATATACAATCTGTCCGTCAATAATTGTCATTTTTACTTTACTCAAGTAATTAAGAGGATTGCCTGTGTATAATACCATATCGGCATCCTTACCCGCTTCAAGACTTCCTATGCGGCTTTCCAGTCTGACGCTTTTAGCTGCATTAATAGTGATTGCTTTAAGAGCATCTTCCTCTGCCATCCCATCTCTAACGGCCAATGAGGCACAAAGCACCAAATGTTGCGCTGACACACAAGGGTGGTCGCTCATAATGGCCACATCGATCCCGGCCTTGGATAAAATTCCAGGGGCTTTTGTTGTCTGATTTTTAAGTTCAATTTTAGATCTATCTGTCAGGATTGGTCCTAAAATTACATCATATCCACTTTGCTTTATTTTATCAGGAATAAGCCAGCCCTCGGTACAATGATCAAGAGTCATGTCCAGATTAAACTCTTTGGCAATACGAATAGCAGTAAAAATATCATCTGCTCTGTGGGCATGGGCTTTTACAACCAGTTCTCCCTTAATAACAGGAACAAGTGCCTCAAGCTTAATATCAAATTCAGGCTTATCATTTTCTTCCTTATCATTCTCGAATTTTTCTATGGCCTCAAGGTATTCCTTAGCCTTATACAATTGTTCCCTGAGCAATGCCGCCGTAGCCATCCGCGTTGTTGGCAGCTGATGCTTCTCGTTATAAACGGTCTTTGGGTTTTCCCCGAAAGCAATCTTCATAGCGCATGGGGCTTTAATAATCATATCGTCAACAGTTCTGCCATAGGTTTTTAAGGCGGCAAATTGCCCGCCAATAACATTTGCACTCCCGGGTCCTGTCACAACGGTTGTTATTCCGTTCTGGTAGGCCTCTTCAAATGCTTTATCCCCGTGATAGATGCCATCAATAGCTCTTAATTGGGGTGTTACAGGGTCTGTCATCTCGTTGACATCATCACCCTCAAATCCGACCGAATCCTCGGCCATACCAATATGACAGTGGCTGTCAATAAGCCCAGGCAATAGATACATACCCTCAGCATCTATAACTGTGTCTGTTTCGCTTGCTTCGGGGACATTTTTCATGTCACCTAGCTCAACAATCTTACTCCCGTCAACTATAATAAAACCGTTGTCATAGCTCTTTTCAGCCATTGTCAGAATCTTTGCGTTCTTTATTAATACCATGTTGCCTCCATAAATTCTAAGCATAAAAATAAACAGGATATTCCTGTTCTAATTATAGCATAATTGTCAATCATTTAGAGCTGGAAACACACGAGGACGGTTCTGCTGTGTTCCCCCAGAACACAGCAGAACCGTCCCCGTATGCTTAATCTACATTTCCATTGTTGCTGCTGCCTCGTCGACAGCTGTGGTTGTGTGATTTATCAGGATACTTTCTTCCTGTTTGTCCCCCTGTTTTTCTTCGGTTCTTGTTCTTGAAGGCAGAGGCTTGCTGACAAGTGCATGTTTGATAACATCATCTATATGCGCCACAGGAATTATCCGAATTTCCTCTCTGGCGTTTTTCGGAATTTCTTCAATATCCTTATTGTTATCATAGGGTATGATAACTGTATCTACTCCCGCCCTATGAGCAGCCAGGACCTTTTCCTTCAGGCCTCCAATAGGAAGCACCTTGCCTCGTAGTGTAATCTCACCTGTCATGGCCACATTTTTCCTTGCAGGAATTTTGGTAAGAGCAGAAATCATAGCTGTTGCAAGAGTGATTCCTGCTGAGGGGCCGTCCTTAGGTATTGCTCCCTCAGGCACATGGATATGAATATCATAGGTCTTGTAAAAGTCCTCTTCTATCCCATATTCCTTTGCCATTGAACGAATATAACTTCTGGCAATACGGACAGACTCCTTCATAACATCTCCAAGCTGACCGGTAAGCTCAAGTTGGCCGTCTCCGGACATGATGTTTACCTCAATGGGCATGGTTTCCCCTCCCACAGGAGTCCAGGCAAGACCTCTGACAATACCGATTTCATCAGCTTCATTGGCTTTATCATAGAGATATTTTCTTGCTCCCAAATAGTCCTTTGTTGTGTTTTTTGTAATTCGAACAGAGGTCTTATTTTCAGTGACAACTCTTTTTATTGCCTTCCTTATTACTGTGGCAATTTCTCTCTCTAAATTTCTTACTCCTGCCTCTCTTGTATAGTAAACTACAATTTCCCTTATGGCAGATTTGTCAAAGCGTATAATCTTAGTACTTACACCATGCAAGGAGAGCTGCTTGGGGACAATATACTTAGAAGCAATATTAATCTTCTCTTCCTCTGTATAGCCTGAGATATCAATGACCTCCATCCTGTCTAACAGAGGACCGGGTATTGCATCCTTGTAGTTTGCTGTAGTTATAAACATTACATCAGATAAATCATAGGGAAGCTCCAGATAATGATCTCTGAACTCCTTATTCTGTTCTGCATCCAATACTTCCAGCATAGCAGACGAAGGATCTCCCTTGAAATCATGGGACATCTTATCAATTTCATCTAATAGGATCAACGGATTAGATGAGCCTGCCTGCTTTATGGCGCTTATTATTCTCCCGGGTAAAGCTCCTACATAGGTTCTTCTATGACCCCTGATTTCAGCCTCATCACGAACTCCTCCAAGGGACATGCGGGCATATTTTCTGTTAAGTGCTTCGGCTATAGATTTTGCTATAGAGGTTTTCCCCACACCCGGAGGCCCAACAAAGCATAAGATAGGACCATGCAGTGTATTCTTCATTTTCCTTACGGCCAAATATTCAAGCACTCGTTCCTTAACCTTTTCAAGGCCATAATGATCTCTTTCCAGAATATAACTTGCTTTTTTAATGTCCAGCTTTTCCTCTGTTTTTTTATTCCAGGGCAAATCCAGAATTGTATCCAAATAGGTGCGGATAACTCCACTCTCAGCCGATGATGAATGCATGCGGGATAATCGATCCAGCTCCTTTAAAGCCTTTTCCCTAACCTCAGGGCCAAAATCAGCACTCTCAATTCTCTCTTTATACTCATCTGTTTCAGTATCGCCGTAATATCCTAACTCTTTTTGGATAATCTTCATTTGCTCACGAAGATAGTACTCCTTTTGGTTCTGGTCTATTTGCTGTCGTACCTGGTTTGTAATATTTTTCTCGATTTTAAGAATCTCATTTTCTTTAGCCATGATATCCAATAGCATATTAAACCGCTTTTTTGGTGACTCTTCCTCCAATATCTCCTGCTTTATCTGAATAGAAATATCCAGATTTGATGCTATAACATCTGGGAGCCTTGATAAATCACTTATATTTGTTATGGACAGGGAAGCATCAGGTGAAATCTTGCCTGACAGCTTGCCATATTGCTCAAAATGGTCAATAACCTGACGAGCAAGGGCCTGAATCTCTTTTCTTCCACTTTGTAAAGACTTTGCTTTTACTGGCATAATCTCTACATTATAAAAAGGGTCACTGTCAATAAGCTTTACTATTCTAGCCCTGTCAATTCCCTCTACCAGTACTCTTATATTATCGCCTGGCAATCTTAATAGCTGCTTAATTTGAGCTACAGTGCCGAATGTATAAATCTCATCAAATTCAGGGTCCTCGATATTAGGATCCTTTTGGGCTGTCAAAAATATATTTTGATCCTTCAGCATAGCTTCTTCTATTGCTTTTATAGATTTAACACGACCTACATCAAAGTGGAGTATCATATGGGGATAAACCACAAGGCCACGAAGTGGAAGCATAGGAATGCTGTAGGTTGTAGTCTTCTTTGTTGTCTTAGGCATTTTCTAATCATCCTTTCATACTCTAGGGCATGTAACCTGAATATAGACAGTTTACAGCAATCTGCCCTCGGGTACCGAGTTTATTGAAACTCGAGATTTTGGAAATCTATATTCTCGTTATATTATACGGGTGACCCCTGTTCTTTTCAATTGTTACTTTTTCCATATATGGGCGAGACAGCAAGGCGATGCATGGGACGGTAATACGAAAGGCACAACAAAAGAGCTTCCTCTATTGAGAAAGCTCTTTAAATAGTAATTGTAAACTAGTTAATTAACCTAAGATATCAACAACTGCTCCAGAACCAACAGTTCTGCCACCTTCACGGATAGCGAGTCTGAGACCCTTTTCCATAGCGATAGGTGTGATCAGTTCGATTTCCATGGTAACGTGGTCACCAGGCATACACATTTCTACACCCTCAGGAAGAGTGATGTTTCCGGTAACGTCTGTTGTTCTGAAGTAGAACTGAGGTCTGTAACCGGAGAAGAATGGCTTGGAACGGCCACCTTCAGAAGCTGTTAAAACGTATACCTGAGCGGTGAACTTTGTATGAGGAGTAATCGAACCAGGCTTTGCAAGAACCTGTCCTCTTTGAATATCTGTTCTTTGAATACCACGGAGAAGAGCACCGATATTATCGCCGGCAACAGCAGAATCAAGAATCTTACGGAACATCTCAACGCCGGTAATAACTGTTTTTCTGGCTTCGTCCATTAATCCAACGATCTCAACTTCGTCGCCAACCTTAATTGTACCTCTCTCAACTCTACCGGTAGCAACTGTTCCACGACCTGTGATTGTGAATACGTCCTCAACAGGCATTAGGAAAGGAAGATCGGTAGGACGCTGAGGAGTAGGAATAAACTCGTCAACATTCTTCATTAGTTCAAAAATAGGAGCATATACAGGATCATTAGGATCTGTAGAGTCGCTTTCAAGAACATCTAGAGCTGAACCTCTAACGAATGGAATATCGTCTCCAGGGAAATCATACTCGTTCAAGAGTTCTCTTAGTTCCATTTCAACAAGCTCGATAAGTTCATCGTCATCAACCATGTCGCATTTGTTTAAGAATACTACCATGCTTGGTACGCCAACCTGACGGGATAACAGAATGTGCTCACGTGTCTGAGGCATTGGGCCATCAGCCGCTGAAACAACAAGAATAGCACCGTCCATCTGAGCAGCACCGGTGATCATGTTCTTAACATAGTCAGCGTGACCAGGGCAGTCAACGTGTGCATAGTGACGATTGTCTGTCTGATACTCAACGTGTGAAGTATTAATTGTAATACCTCTCTCCTTCTCTTCAGGAGCGTTGTCGATCTGATCGTATCCTTTTAATTCGTTAGTTGTATCACCTAAAGAAAGAACCTTGGTGATAGCAGCGGTAAGAGAAGTCTTACCATGGTCAACGTGACCAATTGTACCAATGTTTACGTGTGGTTTTGTACGTTCGAATTTAGCCTTTGCCATTTGGAATAAACCTCCTTCATTTGAATCGCTGATGATTCAAAATTATACAATTATTATTCATTAAAATCAATATTTTCAATACTTTTGCATTAAGCGTTAGTACCTTTTCCGTCAATAAGTTTCTCCTGGATACTCTTTGGAACTGGTTCATAATGCGATGGTTCCATTGAGTATACCGCCCGGCCCTGAGTCTTGGATCGAAGATCTGTAGCATACCCAAACATCTCTGAAAGTGGAACAAATGAGTGTATGGTTTGTGCGCCAGAAATTGCGTCCATTCCCTCAATCTTTCCGCGACGGGAGTTAATGTCTCCCATAACGTCTCCCAAATAATCATCCGGGGTTGTTACATCAACCTTCATAATAGGCTCAAGCAATACCGGATCTGCCTTTTTCATGGCATCCTTAAATGCCATCGAGGCTGCAACCTTATATGCCATTTCAGATGAGTCAACATCATGGTATGATCCATCTACAAGAGTAACCTTAACATCAAGGACCTGATAGCCGGCAATGACACCACTGTTCATTGCATCGCGGATACCATTGTCAATAGCCGGAATATATTCCTTAGGAACAACGCCGCCTACTATCTTGTTGACGAATTCATATCCTTTACCTGGTTCAAGTGGCTCTACTTCAATTACACAATGTCCGTATTGACCTTTACCACCCGATTGACGGATAAACTTACCTTCTGTTTTAACAGCCTTGCGAATGGTTTCTTTATAGGAAACCTGCGGCTTTCCTACAGCGGCCTCGACTCTGAATTCTCTTAACAGACGATCTACAATTACTTCAAGGTGCAGCTCGCCCATTCCGGCGATAATAGTCTGACCAGTTTCCTGGTTAGTGCTGACTCTGAATGTGGGATCCTCATCCGAGAGCTTTTGCAGAGCAATTCCCATTTTCTCCTGACCAGCCTTTGTTTTTGGCTCAATAGCCACATTAATAACCGGTTCAGGAAACACCATGGTTTCCAGGATAATGGGGTTGTTTTCGTCACATAAGGTGTCACCAGTTGATGTATTCTTTAAACCAACAACAGCTGCGATATCACCCGAATAAACAGTATTAATATCCTTACGGTCATTTGCATGCATCATAAGAATTCTGCCTATTCTTTCCCGCTTGCCTTTTGTCGAATTAAGCACATAAGATCCTGAATTCAATGTTCCTGAATAAACGCGGAAGAATCCAAGCCTTCCCACATATGGGTCAGTCATAATCTTAAATGCCAGAGCCGAAAACGGAGCATCGTCTGAGGATTCTCTTTCTTCCTGCTCTTCGGTTCCGGGCACTACTCCTTTAATATGAGGAACGTCCAGTGGTGACGGCATATAGTCAACCACGCAGTCTAAGAGCTTCTGAACGCCCTTATTCTTATATGACGAACCACATGTAACCGGGATTATTGTGTTCGCAATAGTAGCTTGTCTGATTCCGCTCTTGAGCTCAGCTTCTGTAAGCTCCTCGCCTTCCAGATACTTTTCTAAAAGGTCCTCGTCAAGCTCAGCAATAGCCTCAACAAGTTTGAATCGATATTCATCAACAAGCTCCTTCATGTCTTCTGGAACTTCTGTTTCCTCAATATCAACACCGAGGTCATCTCTATAGTAGTAGGCCTTGTTTTTTACAAGGTCAATAATACCTTCGAAATGCTCCTCTTTGCCTATTGGAAGCTGAATAGGTACCGCATTTGCATGCAGTCTGTCCTTCATCATCTGGATACAATTGAAGAAATCTGCTCCCATTATATCCATTTTATTAACATAGGCAATCCTTGGAACACCGTATTTATCAGCTTGTCTCCAAACTGTTTCTGACTGAGGCTCTACACCGCCTTTTGCACAAAAAAGTGTAACTGAACCATCCAGAACACGTAGCGAACGCTCAACTTCAACAGTGAAGTCAACATGTCCGGGTGTATCAATAATGTTTACCCGGCAATGCTTCCAGTGAGCAGTAGTAGCCGCTGAAGTAATTGTAATACCTCTTTCCTGCTCTTGCTCCATCCAGTCCATTGTGGCTGAACCCTCATGGGTTTCGCCAAGCTTATGTGTACGGCCGGTATAATACAAAATTCTTTCAGTTGTGGTGGTTTTACCTGCGTCGATGTGTGCCATAATACCGATGTTTCGTGTATTCTCCAAGCTGAATTCTCTGGGCATCGATACCCTCCTTCCGATGTAGTGGTGCGATGTTTACTACGATTAAATTTACCACCTGTAATGAGCGAATGCCTTATTAGCTTCTGCCATTTTGTGAGTGTCATCCTTCTTCTTAACAGCTCCGCCCATATTGTTTGTTGCGTCCAATATTTCTCCGGCTAATCTCTCTTTCATTGTGCGTTCGCCTCTTTTTCTGGCATAGCCAACGAGCCAACGCAATCCGAGAGCAAGCCTTCTTTCAGGTCTAACTTCCATTGGAACCTGATATGTTGCTCCACCAACTCTTCTGGCCTTAACCTCAAGAAGTGGCATTATGTTGTTCATAGCCTCTTGGAATACTTCCAGAGGATCCTTGCCTGTTTTTTCCTTGATTATATCGAAGGCATCATAGCAAATGGTTTGAGCAACGCCTTTCTTACCGTCCAACATAATAGCGTTAATAAGCTTTGATACTATCTTATCATTATATATTGGATCAGGTAGAACATCTCTTTTGGGAACATGTCCTCTTCTTGGCACTTTCCTTCCCTCCTTTACATGATAACTGCGGGTTCTCCCCGGTATCACAGGTACTCGACCCAATTATTCATGGGTTCGTCAGTGCTAAACGTTTCATCTATATGATTACAACGTCTTGCACGTTGATTAGTCCTGCTTATTGAATTTTTCATAGTAGCCTAAGATCTACTATTTCTTAGCGCGTTTCGCGCCATACTTTGAGCGACTTTGCTTACGGTCTGTAACGCCCGCGGTATCAAGAGTTCCACGAACAATATGGTATCTGACACCAGGAAGATCCTTAACACGGCCTCCTCTGATGAGCACGACACTATGCTCCTGTAGGTTATGACCTATACCAGGAATGTATGCTGTTACCTCGATACCGTTGGTTAGACGAACTCTCGCAACCTTACGCAAAGCTGAGTTAGGTTTCTTAGGAGTAACGGTCTTTACTACTGTACAAACTCCTCTCTTTTGGGGCGATGCCAATTCAGTATGCTTCTTCTTTAAAGTATTCATACCGATTTGCAAAGCCGGAGAATTAGATTTATACAATACTTTCTCTCTGCTCTTTCTGACCAACTGATTAAATGTTGGCATCCTTCACTTCACCTCCTTCAAATAATTACTAATATATATTAACGCATTTACGTTAATCTTAAATCTATACGCGCATTGGCTTTAAATTACTTAAGTATACCTACAATTGATGCTCCTACGTCTATTCCTGCTAATTTTCCAAGCTGCTTCATTGTTTCTACATTATAAACAGGAATCCCATTTTCGTCACATAGCTGTTTAATCGGGTAAATAATCTTCTGGTCAGCATCTGAAGCCATAAATACTGCTGTCGTTCTGCTCTGTTCTAAAGCCTTTTTGGTCTGCTTAGAACCAACAACCTTATCTTTACTTTTTAATAACTCAATCAATTCTATGACCTCCGGAACTATTAGCATCGCAATTATTTTACACAACAAACAAATGCAAACCTCTAAGTTCACACGCTAAACTATTGTATCACCGGCGCTTATTTATTGTCAAGCTAACTTTTTTTATGGTCTCACCCCTGCAATTCCTGCATCTCATAAGTTTATAATAAACCCTTCCAAACACTGGCTATTTCAGTTTAAGTCCTTTTCCATAGTGTAATACAGATGCAGTGTATATCTTAATAGACGTAGCCGTTACTATTATGATAGTTACAACTAAGGTTGCTATTGAAATCAACAAATCAGCATTTGATAGATCAGAGTTTAATAGATTAAAGGGCATGATAAATGGCGATATAAATGGCACATACAATGTAAGCTTATTCAAGAATACATTGTTGGGCGACATAATTGAGAAGTATCCTACATAAAAGGAGATCATTGCAATCATCATTACAGGCATCATTGCTGAGTTTAAATCCTCTATTTTGCTTACATATGCTCCGCTGACGGCATTCATCATGGCATATAAGGTATAACCCAGTAAGAAATATATGATTGTAAAGATTGCC
>JAAYTU010000099.1 GCA_012523705.1 Clostridiaceae bacterium | reverse complement strand
CCGTTGAGGGCATACAGCATTATTCCCAAACGATCTCGAATTTTATCAATTACAGGATTTATCATCTGGTTTGCAGAATTGCGGTCCTTGCATCTTGCTGTCACTCTGATAACAATCTCGCCCTGATTAACATATGGAGCAATAGTCGGGTTGGACTGCGCTTCAACTATATCCAGTATTTTTGTCTCCATTTCGGATTCGCCTATGCCAAACACCTTAAGCATCTTTGATTCTATAATCTGACCTGTTTTTTTAGTAAAGTAAGGTAATAAGGACTCCTCGAACATGGGAATCATTTCTTTGGGAGGTCCGGGAAGCATAATAACAGTCTTCCCATCCTTTTCTATAAGACACCCCGGAGCCGTTCCGTTATTATTGGGAATAATAGTACAACCCTCGGGAACATATGCCTGCTTCAAATTGTTGTCCATCATCTTTTTGCCTACACGCTCAAAAAAGACCCTAATCTTATCATGGCTGCACTCATCCAGCACAAGCTTCAGACCTAGGGCCTGTGCTATGGTTTCTTTCGTTAAGTCATCCTTTGTAGGTCCTAAGCCACCGGTAGTAATAAGAACATCTGACCTGCTCAGAGCTAAGGATACACTCTGCTTCAGCCGTTGGGGATTATCCCCTACGACCGTATGGTAATACACATTTACCCCTACATCATTAAGTCTCTTGGTAATGTACTGTGCGTCAGTATTACTAATTTGTCCCATTAAAAGCTCAGTTCCAACTGAAAGAATTTCAGCAATCATATATGCTTCACACTCATTTCATTTTAGATTCTATTTCAGCCCAAATCTCTTCTATTCCTATTCTCTTAAGGGATG
Organism: Clostridiaceae bacterium; assembly: GCA_012523705.1. Classification (GTDB taxonomy): domain Bacteria; phylum Bacillota; class Clostridia; order DSM-8532; family DSM-8532; genus DTU059. Next base: position 26,777 of record JAAYTU010000099.1, on the reverse strand, counting down.
AAAAGGGAATAACAGCATGGGATTGAGAAATCTTTAATACCTCTCTGATTCTTTGAATCTGCTTTTTATGCCCTGAACGGGGAATTTTGTCTGCCTTTGTTGCAACAATGGCAAAATTTCTTTGTGATTGAATAATATAGTTTAACATAATGATGTCGTCTTCTGTCGGGTCATGGCGTATATCCACCAGAAGAAGTATTGTGTCAAGCTCTTCCCTTGAATTTAAATATGTCTCGGTAAGTCTTCCCCAGGATGCCCTTTCTTCCTTTGACACCTTGGCATATCCATAGCCCGGTAAATCAACCAGCATAAGAGCATCGTTAATATTGTAAAAGTTAATCAGTCTGGTCTTCCCGGGGGTATTGCCAACACGGGCTAGAGCCTTACGATTAACCAGGGCATTAATCAATGAGGATTTGCCCACATTTGACCTGCCCGCAAGTGCCACCTCAGGCCATCCTGTTTTCGGGTATTGTTTAGGTTCTACAGCAGATATTATTATTTCAGCTTTTTTAATAATCATTTACTTCTCCATTCTACGATATAGGACGAGGCCGTTAACGGTAACTAGTCCTGTTGTCGGGGGCAGCGCGAGGCCGGTAACGGTAACCTGTCCTGCTATCGGCGTCAGCGCGAGGCCGGAACGGCGACCTGTCCTGCCGTCGGGGTCAGTGCGAGACAAGGAACCATCCCCTGTCCCACCGCTTAATTACCAAGCAGTTCTCTCGCAAGCTTTCGCGAGGCCTCGGTTACATGCTCACCGCTAAGCAATCGAGTGATCTCGTTTTCCCTGTCTTCATTTTCAAGCAGCTTGACCGAGGTAATGGTTCTTCCGGACTGCTCCTTTTTTTCAATGAGATAATGAGCATGGGCCTGGCTTGCAATCTGGGCATGATGGGTAATGCAGATAACCTGATGATTTTTCCCAAGCCTATTAAGCTTCTCACCAAGCTTTGATGCCGCCTTTCCACTGACTCCCGTATCTATCTCATCGAAAATTAAGGTGGGGACATCATCAATATCAGCCAAAATGCTCTTTATTGCCAGCATTACTCTGGCCATTTCTCCACCCGAGGCAATCTTTGAAAGGGGCTTAACAGGTTCGCCCACATTGGGCGAAAACAAGAACTCCACCTTGTCAGTTCCATTTGCATTAAAGCCTTCATCAGGACAGGGTACCACAGCCGCTTCAAATTGAGCCTTTGGCATTTCCAGATCATTAAGCTCCTTTATTATACCAGTCTCTAAGCGCCTTGCTGCCTGGGATCTTAATTTATTAATTACTGCACACCTATTGTGCAGATCCTGCTCAACAGAGGCAATCTCAGATTTTATGCTTGATATAAGCTCTTCGCTTCTTTCTATCTCGTCTAAGCGGATTCTTGAGTTGTCAAGATACTTTAAAACATCCTCTATTGTATCCCCATACTTGCGCTTAATACCTTGTATCAGACTTATTCTTTCCTCTATACTTTTATGTAGGTTGGGATCGTATTCAGTTTTATCCCTTATTATCCGGATCTCCCTAGATACATCCACAAGTCTTGCTTCAATTTCCTCCAACTCCCCGGCTATTTTCTCATAGGAAGAATCCAAGTCCTGAATGTTTCTCACTTCATCCAGTGCTGTTCCTATTTTATCTATAGCGCTTCCATCTCCATTTTCGTCGCTATAGACAGCCGTATAGGCCTTGGAAAAAGCAAGAATGATATCTTCAGCATGTGCCATAATTCTACTTTGTTGTTCAAGCTCCTCATCCTCACCAATAACTAAATTTGCAGCTTCAATTTCGTTAATCTGAAACTTAAGGGTATCTATGGTGCGCTCCCGCTGCTTTCCTTCACCCTGAATCTCCTTCAGCTTAGTCTTGAGCTGAAGCAATTTATTCAACCCGAGCCTGTACTCTTTTTTTTCAGATGCAATCTTTTCACCTGCAAAGGAATCAAGAAGCTCAATATGGGTTTCTTCCCGCAAAAGTGACTGGTTGTCATGCTGCCCATGTATATCAACAAGCCTTTGACCAATCTGCTTCAGCATAGAAACCGTGACTACCGTGCCATTAATACGGCATATGTTTCTTCCCGAATCGGTAAAAACACGGGATAATAAAATGCTTCCATCCTCCTGGGGCTCAATGCCCATGGATTCAAGCAAATCATTGTATTTATCACAATTTGAAAAAAGCCCTTGAACAAAGGCCTTATCTGAACCCGAGCGAATCAGCTCACGGGAGACCCTTGCTCCTAAAAGAGCATTCAAAGAATCAATTATTATAGATTTTCCTGCACCGGTCTCACCGGTAAGAACCATAAAATTGCCATACAGAGGAATGTCCAGCTTTTCTATGATGGCAACATTCTCAACTTCCAAATGGATTAGCATCTCTTTTTAACCTCTCACTATATGAGTTAACTTATCCATAAGATCTTCAGCAATCTTCTCTGCTCTGCATATCACCAGCATGGTATCATCGCCGGCAATCGTACCCACAATATCGTTCCAGTCCAATGCATCAATGGTATGCGCTACAGCCTGTGCCATACCCGGAAGAGTTTTGATAACAAGTAAATTGTTTGCATAATCGCAAGAAACAAAGGCTTCCTTTATTATAATAAGTAGTCTGTCGTTCATAACGCTGCTATCAGAATTCATAGGTGAATATTTATATTTCCCGCTGGATGATAAAACCTTTATAAGCCTAAGCTCCTTAATATCGCGGGATATTGTGGCCTGGGTAACATCCATCCCCATCTCTCTTAGCTTTTCCGCTAATTCATCCTGGGTTTCAATTTCATAGCGATCGATAATCTCCAGAATTTTTGCATGACGATTATATTTCATTTTCTTCCTCCATAAAAGTCAATTGCCGCTTCTTATTTTAGCCCGTAATACATCATAAAAATTAAGATCCTTAACTGATACAAAGCTTACACTGTTCTCTGCCGCTCTTATGTTAACCAAATCATTAGGTCTGATGGGGAACCCTTCTTGTCCGTCCAAGGTAATCATTGCATCGACATTTTCATCGCTGACAATACTAACCGATACATTCTTTGAATCAGAAACAACAAAGGTTCTTGAATAAAGTATGTGAGGACAAATTGGTGAAACCAGAATCAGCCGCATATCAGGTTGTACTATAGGCCCCCCTGCTGCGAGGGTATATCCGGTAGAACCAGTTGGAGATGAGATAATAACGCCATCGCCCCCAAAGGAGTCTACGAATTTTCCATCCACATTGATCCTTAGTCTTAAAACACGGGAAATGGTAGCTCTTGTAACAACTGCATCATTGATGGCATAGCCCTGGTATACCCTTTTACCATCACGAATGACCTCTGCATGCAAAACCATTCTTGGTTCAATGGTATATTTCCCAGCCAGAACCCTGGTAATGGCCTGGTCAATTTCGCTTGTCTCTACCTCTGCTAAAAAGCCCACCGTTCCTCTGTTAATACCAAGAACCGGCTTGTCAAGCGTAAATGCCTTGCGGGCAGCCTTCAAAAAGGTGCCGTCTCCACCAACACATATTACAAAATCTGCTCCTTCGCAAATAGGTTCAGATTTCACAGTGCCAAGCCCAAGGCTTTCCTGAACTTCAGGTGATAAAAATACTTCTATTTCATGGTGCAAAAGCTTCTCCACAATTACCCGGGTATGTTCAAATCCAATATCTTTGTTCTCACCGACAACTACAGCAAACCTTTTCAATCTATCCACCTGAAATCCTTCTATTTAAAATATTACCAAATTTTGTACATGAAACATAGATTTATTATATATTATTATACATTTACTTTAAATAATAATACAAGTACAGGCGAGGGATTTCTAATTCTATATATGGAATTCTATACATGGAACTTCTTTCTCAAATATGCCTTAAGCTCTGGGGCGCGGTTCACAATAAGAAGGAACAATACAACCGGAAGTAGTACTGCAGCAGTTATCAGCGACCATGTAAATTTTATTCCCTCAAATACATATAAATCAACAATTACATTTACACTGATAATGAGCACGGTAAATATCAGTGCTGACATGCCCAGTGAAAAAAGCCGCCTGATTTTTTTCGCCTTTAACTTTTTAATTATCAGCACCTCCAAAACTACAGCCGCCGATATTAACAGCAGAAGTGGAAGGGCAAGGGACAAAAACCAGTCTCCTTCAGTAAACAGACTCATAATCCAAAGATATGCAGCCATACTGACTATCCAGATCAGGATTGTAAATATAATGTTTTTATTCTTAAAAAATATATAGGCCGCCACAAAAATCCATATCAGAATAAGTGATATGGCCGCATAATGAGACCATTGCGGAAAGGTACCAGAATACCTGTCCAGGGACAAAAGGAAAACCGCAATAGCCAGAATATCAACTGTGAATACCTGAAATAATGAATAGCCCCTGAAGAATGAAGGATAGGTTATTAAAATCCATACAAGTATCAATGAGGTTATAGGATAAAATGACCAAGTAATTGTGTTATTCATAGAAAAATCAACAATCAGGGTGACCAGCAGAGGTATCAGCAGAATAAATGATATTAAAAATACAAATGGTTTACTAAACTCCATGGTGAATTTCGGCCGCCTTATTCTTGGGGCACGGGTCGAAAAGGCTGTGATTTCCTGTTCATCATTTAGCTCATCTGCCAGCAATACCTCAGTATCACAGAGGGGGCATGCTTTTAATCCTTTATCAAGTTCAACCCCACAGCGAACACAATACGCCATTTCATATCCTCCTCGTATAATAGTTTTTGTTTAAACATTCCTATCTAATTCTCAGCTAACGACTGGAAGTCTATAGCTATCATTAGTTATTCAATTCTTTTCGTCCACCCTGACAACTGGTGTACAAGCTGCCATTCTGGACTTTTATTACTTTTCGTAATACTCTAGGGCATTTGTCGAAATCTTCACAGGTATGCCCATCTTAATAAGCCGAGTAAAGAATAGTTTTTCAATCTCTACACTATTAGTGTTTCCGGAAAAGTTGATGACCAACTTGTCCTTATAGCCACATACAGCACAGCTGGTTTTGTTTATCGGGTTAGTGCCCAGAATAAAATCCACCCGTTCTACCTCTTTTGACATCCCCTCAGGTAATTTTATTAGGCCTAAATTAGACAATGTGCCCGATACAAGGCCTTCACCCAGATTCTTATAGAGCATTGGCATTAAAAGCTTTTTGAAAATCAAGGGAACAATTCTGATAACCCAATTCCTCTGCCCTCCGACATTTCTTGAAAGGGATTTGCTTATATCCTTTTCTGTAGCTTTGGTAATCAATGTCTCCCTGACTATGTCAAGAATCTCATCAAAAGAATATTTGCCCAGTCGAGGGTCTATTTCCGGCATAACAAACAAAGAAAAATTCCTTAAGGTTTTACTGGGATATATGCTTCGCAGGTTTACCGGAACCTGTATGGCTATGGGCCGCTTTTTATGATTTTGTGAAACAATGCTATCCTGAAGCTCCTGAATAGCATCAATATATACGGCAACTAAAAAGGTGGACAGAGAAACCCCCAAGGCCTTCACTTTCTTAATAATTTTCTCCATGGGTATAACTCCGGTGTTTATCACAATGGCCCCCGGTTCTAATAGCCGAGCTTCCAGATGAAATGCACGCCTTCCCTTATCAGGCAATGGAAGAGTACTCTTATAAAACCGGTTATAAGCGTCCTCGGCTGCTTCCTCCAGAAGTGTGTCCACAGGGATATCGCCGGGATCACCTATATCCTTTCCCAGGCGCTTTAAATAGTCATAGACCAAAGCTTTAAGGAAGGTCATCCCACCGGTGCCGTCAGTCAACACATGGCAAAACTCAACAGCTATTGTATACTGCCAATACCGCACTCTGAACAAATACCGCGAGCCAAAACCCGGGTGGATTCTTCCTAGCGGATATAGCACATCCTTTTCTACCCGGGGCAGCCTTGGATTGTATTCAAGGTAATACCAGAAAAAGCCCCTGTTTAGCTTAACACGGTAAAAGGGAAATTTGACGATTACCTCCTCAAGGGATTTTTGCAGCACCTTGGGATTAACCGGCTCCTTCAATGTCATAGACATTCTGAACATTGTGGTAATACGGTCGGACTGAATGGATGGATAAATGAGGGCCGCATTATCCAGTCTGTACCAGGGGCGTTGTTCAACCCTTTTATTATGCTTCTTCTCATTTTTACGCCCTGCGTGATTCTCCTTCAATCAGATAAAACCTCCATGATTTTACACTTCATCATGTAAATCCATTTTAATAATATCATTTTTAATACAGCCTGTCTGTACAGACATGCTAAAGTACTTCTTATAGTTATTGTTACCACTTTATTTATTATATCTCAACTATTAACATATGATTTTTTTGATATAATAAAATATTAGGAAAGTAAAGCTTCAGTGCTTAATAACTTCTGGAGGGTTTGAGTATGACTGTTTTAGTTACTGGCGGTGCCGGATATATCGGGAGTCACACCTGCGTTGAATTATTAGACGAAGGCTATGAGGTGGTGGTGGTTGACAATCTGAGCAACTCATCCGAAAAAGCATTATTGAAGGTTGAAGAGATAACCGGCAGGAAATTGACATTTTACAAGGCTGATATACTTAATAAAGATGCACTCCGTAGTATTTTTTCACGGGAAAAAATAGACTCTGTTATTCATTTTGCCGGGCTAAAGGCTGTGGGAGAATCGGTGGCTAAGCCCTTAGATTATTATCATAACAATGTTACAGGCACCATAGCATTATGTGATGTTATGCGTGATTATAAGGTTAAGAACATTGTTTTCAGTTCCTCTGCCACTGTATACGGGAACCCTCATACTGTTCCCATCACAGAGGACTTCCCTCTTTCAGCTACAAACCCCTATGGCAGAACAAAGCTTATGATAGAAGAGATATTAAGAGATCTTTATACATCCGATAACACATGGAATATTGCAATTCTCAGATACTTTAATCCCATCGGAGCCCACAGCAGCGGGAAAATCGGCGAAAACCCCAGTGATATTCCAAATAATCTGGTTCCCTATATCACGCAGGTAGCCGTGGGAAGGCTTAAAAGCCTGGGGGTTTTCGGGAATGACTATGACACACCCGATGGTACCGGTGTACGGGATTACATCCATGTAGTTGATCTTGCGAAGGGCCATATTAAAGCTCTTGAAAAACTAAATGGCAAAGGCGGGGTGTTAACATATAATCTTGGAACTGGCAAGGGTTACAGCGTTTTGGAAATAGTAAAGTCCTTTGAAAAGGTGTGTGGAAGGCCAATAAAATATGAGATTAAGTCCAGAAGGCCTGGAGATATAGCCATATGCTATTCAGATCCCTCAAAGGCCAGGGACGAGCTTGGCTGGATAGCCCAAAAGGGAATTCGAGAGATGTGCGAAGATTCCTGGAGATGGCAAAAAAACAACCCCTACGGATACGACGCATAAATCAAGGAGACTTTGGACGCAAGGGGACAGTTAACACAGAAGAACCGTCCCCGTGTGCTTTGTCTATTTTAGGTATGCTGCAAGGGGCAGTCGTACCTTTTTTCTTGTCATCTCTACTAGGCCTAATTTGGTCATATCCACCACTACAGTATGGATTTTATCGTCCTTTACATATTCTCTCAATGCCCTGAGAAGTTCCTGCCTATGCTCCTTTTTCACCATATCTATAAAATCTATAATGATAATTCCGCTTATATTCCTTAGTCTGATCTGCTGTGCCACGGCCTTTGCTGCCTCCAGATTAATCTTTAGGGCAGTCTCCTCCATATCAGTCTTTCCGATAAATCTTCCTGTGTTCACATCTATAACAGTCAAAGCCTCGGTGTAGTCAAAAATCAGATAGGCCCCGCTTTTAAGCCATACCCTTCTTGAAAGAGCCTCACTGATGACATTTCTAACCCCGTAAAAATCAAGCATGTCATAGTCCTGATTATAATACCGCACCTTTTTCATAAGATCGGGCTGATCCCTAAGACTTGAGACAATGCTCTCATAGGTTTCCTTATCATTAACCAATATCCGGTGTGCTTTGGTCGAAAGATATTCCCGTAAGACGAAACCAATAACTCCTGCCTCAGCATGCAATATCCTTGGCACCTTGCCCCTTTGCTGCATCTTGTTAATATGCTGCCATAAAGCCTGAAGCTCTTTAATATCATCCTCAAGCAGATCTTTGTCAACCTCTTCAGCGGCAGTTCTTACAATAATGCCACAGGGCTCTTTTTTAATGTTTGAAGCGATTTCTATAAGACGGGCACGTTCATCTGTGTCCTCAATTTTCTTTGAAACTGCAGTGAAATCCCCCTGGGGCATCAGCACGCTGTATCTGCCTGCGAGAGTAATCTGAGTGGTGGCCCTTGGCCCCTTCTCACCAGCCTGATCCTTAATAATCTGAACCGTAATCTCCTGACCAGCTGATAAATACTGTGAAATGTCCGGTAAATCGTTTGATTTTTTGAGCAAGTCATCATCTTCGATGCTCCTGGATGCGTAAATATCCTTAACATATAAATAGGCATTTTTATCAAGGCCAATATCAACAAATGCTGCCTGCATGCCCGGCATAACCCGCTTCACCTTACCTCTGTAGATATCGCCGACTCTGCTTTGGTTCTCGACATCCTCTACCCTGATATCCACAACCCGGTCATCTTCCAAAGCTGCCATTATTATTTGATTTTTTTCGACATCAATTAGTATGTCTTTAATCATTGGCTACCTCAAAGGGATCCTTCCATCTGTTTAACACAGAGGTATACAATGCCTTTCTGTGTTGGGAAATGATTCTTATGTCCAGTCCTGTTTCCTGACCAAATGCCTCCATTAACAAATCAGCCCTTAAATTGTCCTGTGCCCCAGCACTTATAAAGGCCTCTAATTTATATAAGCCGGACTCTTCCTCTATAGCCGAAAGGGAATAAATCAGGGGTCTGATATCCACAGGTTTCTTTCCCTTTTTGCTCTTCTTCATTACAATTATCTCTTTTTTATTAAGCATGCCATTAACATAGTCGCTAATTTCTATGGATTCATTGGCATTAATTATTTCAAATAATATCTCGTATCTTGCTGATTTTATCTGATTCATTATATTGCCCTTAGCAGTCATATGTACTGCTTCAACCACCCTTACACCTTTGGGCAGTCCTTCATTCATAGCCTTGATGAAGTCATCAGGGATAATATCCTCAGCAAGCTCGATATCGGCATATTCACAGTCGCTAGTAAGACCTATTGACATAGGTAAACCAAAGACTATCTTCTGCCTTGGATTAAAACCCTGACTGTACGCGACCGGAATCCTTGAGCGCTTGACTGAGCGTTCAAACACCCTTAATAAGTCAAGGTGTGAGATATATTTCAGCTCAGGGCCTCTGGTAAACTTAAACCTAATCATCATAGCTTACCCTCCGCCTTATCTGAGTGCATATTCCTGTTTTAAAGGATTGTGCTCCGCATTTGGAGCAGATGGCTGTACAATTTCCTGTAAGATCGCCGACATGCGCCTTTTTGCTCTCTCTGACCAGAAATTTCTTTGACACGCCAACATCAATATGATCCCAAGGCAATACCTCATCGTAATCCCTGCTTCTGTTTGCATAGAATTCGGGGGATAATCCGCATTCTTCGAAGGCTTCCATCCATTTGTCAAAGGAAAAGAACTCGTCCCACCCATCAAATTTGCAGCCCTTTTCCCACGCGGTATATATAACCTTGCCCAGTCTTCTATCCCCTCTTGCAAACGCTGCTTCAATAAAGCTCAGCTTGGCATCGTGATAATTATATTTAATCTTTCTTGTTCTTTTCTTTATCAAATTCTTAAGATGATACTGTTTCTCCATCAGGGTTTCCATACTGTCCATAGGCTCCCATTGGAAAGGTGTAAAGGGTTTTGGAACAAAGCATGATGTGCTTAAGGTAATATCAAGGGTGCTGCCCTTCTCTCTCAAAATATCCCTGCAGGATTCAAGAAGGCTAATACCCATATCCGAAATTCCCTCAACATCATCCATTGTCTCAGTAGGCAGGCCTATCATAAAATAGAGCTTGATATGCTTCCAGCCACCTGCCACCGCAAGCCTTACAGATGAGATAAGGTCCTCATTTGTTATACCTTTGTTTATAACATCCCTGAGCCTTTGAGTTCCGGCCTCAGGCGCAAATGTTAATCCACTTTTTCTCACCTTTGAAGCCTTTTCCATAAGACCCAGCGAAAAATTATCCACCCTGAGGGATGGCAAAGATAAGCTTACATTTTCAGCCTCAGTAAACTCCAAAAGATTATTACATAAGTCAGGCAGACTTGAGTAATCACTAGTGCTTAATGACAAAAGCGAAATCTCATCATAGCCGGTTTTTTCTACCGAGTTTCTGGCTATATCATATAATTTCTCATGGCTCCTCTCTCTTTTAGGCCGATAAATAAAGCCGGCCTGGCAAAAGCGGCAGCCCCTGATACAACCTCTGAAAACCTCGAGCATAATCCTGTCATGAACAGTGCCTATATAGGGAACTATCACATCATCGGGATAATCAACCGAATCTAAGTCTCTGATTATTCTTCTTTTAATGATTTCCGGTGCCTCACTGTTATTAGGAATCACCGAACTGATTATTCCATCCTCATTATAAGAAACATCATAAAGAGAGGGGACATAAACCCCTTCTATTTTTGCAACCCGTATCAAAAAATCATTTCTGGCTTCTCCAGACTCTTTCCAGGCGTTGTACTCATCAATAATTTCATGAATAACCTCTTCGCCCTCTCCGATAACAAAAAAGTCAAAAAAGTCAGCCAAAGGCTCGGGATTGCATGCACAGGGGCCTCCGGCAATTACGAAAGGAGTGCCTTCTGTGCGCTCCTTTGAAAGTATTGGTATTCCACCTAAATCCAGCATGTTTAAGATATTCGAATAGCTCATTTCATACTGAAGAGTAAAGCCGACCATATCAAACTCATAAAGGGGTGTATAGGTTTCCAGAGTATAAAGGGGAATCTTTTTTTCCCGCATGATGGTCTCCATATCAACCCAGGGCGCAAAGGCTCTTTCGCAATAGGTATCTTCCCTTTTATTCATGATATGATAAAGAATTTTTAAGCCCAAATGGGACATGCCAATCTCATAATCATCCGGAAAGCAAAACGCAAAGCGCATTTTGACATCCTTAAGATTCTTTTTCACCATGTTCCATTCATTTCCTGTATATTTTGCTGGCTTTTCAACATTTAACAATATGCTGTCATCTATTTTTAGCTTCATAGTTTTAAAAGATGCAAGCAGCATCCTATCCTCCAGATTTCTAATGCGTACAAACATTATTATGATACCCCATGATGTCTAAAAAGACAAGGTAAGTCATTCTTTAACAGGATTAGTATGCGACCACAAAGATGAATAAATAATATTTCCCACACGGGTTTCCTCTGAAAAAGACCATTATACCCAATAAATAATAAATTTTTGATACAAAGGTCTAAAAAATGGATAAGTAAGAATTAGCAGGCATAGAATTCTAATTTAATTATTTTAACTGGGGGTATGAATAATGGAGAATGTCAGCTTTTCTTTGTTTGAGATAAGTCAAAGCAAAAATATGTATCCAAATCTTAGCATGCAATCAACCCCCTCAAAAGGAAGTCCTGGAAAATCCGATAATGACGATATTGCCCGTGAAAATTTCTATAAAATTATCTCCCATGAGCTGCGCACTCCTATAAATGTGGTACTTGGTTCTATCCAACTCTTTGAAATGATTGGTGAAGACCTTTCAATGCAATATAACCGCAATAAAATGAAGGTTTTCAATAGTATTATGAAGCAAAACTGCTATCGCCTGTTAAGATCGGTTAATAACCTGATTGACGTTTCCAAACTGAATTCAGGTAATCTGGAGCTTAGCCGTGCTAATCAGGATATAGTCCAGTCCATCAAGGAGATTGCGCTGGCCTGTACACCTTTTGCTTCAGAAAAGGATCTGGACATCTGGTTTGGTTCAAAATATGACAGAATTATTTTCCCCTTTGACAGGGACAGAATTTTAAGGGCTGTCCTGAACCTTATCTCAAATGCTATTAAGTTTACACCACCGGGGGGTAATATCTTTATACATGTGCGAAAAAAACAGGACAAGGTTTGTATATCAGTCCGGGATACGGGCATTGGAATTCCAGAGGATAGATTAGATGACATATTTAATGAGTTTGTTCAGGTAGACAGCAGCTTATCAAGAAATTACGAGGGAAGTGGTATAGGACTTACTTTTGTTAAAAAAATTGCAGAACTCCATGGAGGAAATGTCAAGGTTAAAAGTAGGGCAGGTAAGGGTTCGACCTTTACAATTGAGCTGCCGGTAAGTATTACTTCCAAGTCTCCTAGTTCAGAAAGCATAGCAACGGAATACAGCCTCTCCCCACAAGAAATAGTGGCTGTGGAGCTATCAGATTTGTTTTAGTCTCTGTTCTTAATAATAAATGTCAACTGCAAAAACAGCTATAACATAAGTTATAGCTGTTTTTGTCATAAGAAATATAAAACCGGATTATGCATTCTTTGCTTCAAATTCTTTCATAAACTCAACTAAGGCCTTGACTCCCTCAACCGGCATTGCATTATAGATGCTTGCTCTCATGCCGCCAACGGTTCTATAGCCTTTAATATTGGCAATACCACGCTCAGCAGCTTCTTTGATAAACTTCTTATCGAGTTCTTCACTGCCTGTTACAAAGTTTACGTTCATTAGTGAACGATAGGGCTTCTCGACAGTTCCCTTGAAAAGCTTGGAATTGTCAATGCAATCGTAGAGCATTTTAGCCTTTTCTTCATTTATTTTTTGCATAGCAGCTACGCCGCCATTTTTCTTAATCCACTCATAAACCAGACCACAGATATAAATGCTGTAGCATGGTGGTGTATTGTATAAAGAGTCTTTTTCTGAGTGAGTTTTGTATTGTAACATTGTGGGTACTAAGGAATCAGTATCCTTGATTAAGTCCTCGCGAACAATAACAATTGTTACTCCGGCAGGACCCATGTTTTTCTGGGCACCGGCATAGATTAATCCAAATTTCGAAACATCATAAACTTCAGATAGAATATTTGAGGACATATCTGCAACCAGAGGTACATTATCTAGGCAAACAATGTCCTTTTCACTGATTCTGGTTCCGTAAACGGTATTATTAGTAGTAATATGAAGGAAATCTGCATCGCTGCGTAAAGCAGATTCGTCTAACTTTGGAATATAAGTAAATTGCTTATCTTCAGAGGATGCAACAGCCTTGGCATCAAGGTATTTTGCCCCTTCCTTATAAGCCTTCTTCGCCCAATTACCTGTAATAAAATAGTCGGCCTTACCACTGTTTTTCAGGTTCAAAGGAATCATAGAAAACTGCAGATGAGCTCCACCTTGTAAAAATAGCACCTTGTAATTATCGGGTATATTCATTATCTCCCGAAGGTCTTTCTCGGCCTTCTTGTGAATATCATCATACCAGGATGATCTGTGGCTCATCTCCATAACTGACATGCCTGAACCTTTATAATCTAAAAGCTCATCGGCCGCCTGTTGTAGGACTTCTTCAGGAAGAGTACCTGGACCTGCAGAAAAATTAAACACTCTTGACATATTGGGCTCACTCCATTTCTTACACAAAATCTAATAATTAGTATTCAAAGTTTGTTATTATATTAACACTTCAATGTGTAAAAGTCTATAGTAAAGCCGAGACGGTTTTTCTGACCTGTGAAAAAAATCAAATCAAGGTTAAAGCCTTGATTTGAAATCCTCGTAGCTAAATGTGCGAACAATGTGATACTTCCCGTCGGCAGCTTTCCAAACGATTGACGGTAAAGGCATACCGTTGAAGGTATTGGTTTTTACCATGGTGTACAAAGCCATGTCCTCAAAAACCAGCTCATCACCCTCCTTTAGGGGCTTGTCAAATGAATAGTCGCCAATAATATCCCCGGCAAGACAGGTGGGCCCTGCAAGCCTGTAGGTATATGGCTTTTCTCCGGGTTCCCCTGAGTCAGTAAGGGGCGGACGATATGGCATTTCAATCACATCAGGCATATGGCATGCTGCAGAAGTGTCAAGTATGGCAATTTCCATCTCGTTATTTACTATTTCAAGTACTTTGGCAACTAGGAATCCGGCATTAAGCACCACAGCTTCACCGGGCTCCAAATAGACCTCTACATCATAGACTTTTCGAAGCCTTTTAATTATTTCTATCAGCCTTTGGACATCATAATCCCGGCGAGTTATATGGTGTCCTCCCCCCAGATTAAGCCACTTCATACCCATTAAGTATTTTCCGAACCTTTCTTCAAATGCAATAACAGTAGCTTCAAGGTCATCAGAATTCTGCTGACAAAGGGTATGGAAATGCAGACCGTCCAATAATGGAACTATTGACTCATCAAAATTATCCAAGGTGGTACCCAACCTTGAGCCGGGAGAGCAGGGATCATAAATGGCATGTCCCTCCTGAGTCGAGCATTGGGGATTGACTCTGAGACCGATGGATTTTCCCCTCTCGATAGCCTTGTTCCCGAATTTCTTAACCTGGGCAGGAGAATTGAATACAATAGTGCCACAGTAATTCAGTATCTCGTCAAATTCACTTTCATTGAAGGCTGGAGAAAAGACATGGGTTTCACCGCCGAATTCTTCAAAGCCAAGCCTTGCCTCGTAAAGGCCGCTGGCTGTTGTCCCGGCAAGATACTCCCTTAAAACAGGATAGCTGTAGTACATCGAATATGCTTTTTGGGCAAGAAGAATTTTGCAACCCGACTTCACTGATACATCCTGCAAAATCTCCAGATTGCGCCTTACAAGGGCCTCATCCACCAAAAAGTATGGGGTTTTGAGCTTATTTTTATCTGCTATGCTTTTCATGTGTTTGCCAGCCTCCAACGGTTTAATCCTTAAATCCCCTTTATTTTAATCTACCATAACAGGGTGCATTAATCTGGCAGAACAGAAGCGTAATCAATCTACCAGAACAATGTCGCATTAATCCACCAGAACAGGATCGTTATTAATCTGCCAGGGTAGGCCGTGTTTATTTAATGCCTCCATGAAAGGATCCGGATCGAACTCTTCTAATGTGTAAACTCCCGGCTTGGTATACTTGCCGGTAAGCATCATCATGGCTCCTATCATGGCAGGAACACCGGTTGTATAGGATATGGCCTGGGAGCCAACCTCTCTGTAGCATTCCTGATGGTCGCAGATATTATAAATGTATGCGGTCCTAGGCTTTCCATCCTTTGTCCCCTGGAATATGCATCCGATATTGGTCTTTCCGACTGTGCGTGGCCCAAGTGTAGCAGGATCAGGCAGAAGTTCCTTCAGGAACTTTATTGGAACGACCTCATGCCCCTCATACATCACGGGAGTAGTAGAAAGCATACCCACATTCTCCAGGCACTTCATGTGAGTCAGATAGCTTTGTCCAAAGGTCATGAAAAAGCGAATCCTCTTAACCCCTGGAATATTCTTTGCCAAAGACTCAATCTCCTCATGATGTAACAGATACATATCCTTCATGCCCACCTGGTCAAAATCATATTCCCTCTTGATGCTCATGGCCGGAATCTCAATCCAGCGGCCATTTTCCCAGTAGGATCCGGGAGCCGAAACCTCTCTTAAATTTATCTCAGGATTGAAGTTTGTAGCGAAGGGATATCCATGATCTCCACCATTACAATCCAAAATATCAATTGTATCTATAGTGTCAAACAGATGCTTTTGTGCATATGCACAGAATACCTGTGTAACTCCGGGGTCAAATCCCGAGCCCAGCAGAGCAGTAAGTCCTTTTTCCTTAAACTTGTCCTGGTATGCCCACTGCCATGAGTAATCGAAGTAAGCAGAAAAGCCCTTTTCCTTACAGCGCTTTTCATATATTTCACGCCATTCGGGATCATCGATATTCTCAGACTCATAGTTTGCAGTGTCCAGATAGTTCACATTACATGCAAGGCATGCATCCATTATTGTCAGATTCTGATATGGTAAGGCAAGATTCATTACTAAATCAGGCTGTACACTTTTAATCAGTGCTATTACCTCATCCACATTATCTGCATCAACCTGTGCAGTGGTTATTTTGGTCTTTGTCTTTCCCTCCAGCTTATTCTTCAAGTCATCACATTTTGATTTTGTTCTGCTGGCTATACATATTTCCTCAAATACTTCGCTTACCTGGCAGCACTTTTGAATTGCAACAGATGCAACACCACCACAGCCAATAATTAATACCTTTCCCACTATCCTAATCCTCCTTTTGATGAAATATATTCTCATGCAATGCTATAAGCATTTCTCTGACTATTTTACATGCAACTATGGTTGATACTCCGCTTTGATCGTAATGGGGATTCAGCTCATTTATGTCACAGGCTATAACATGTGCCTCAGAGCAGACCATAGTAACAGCTTTACGAAGCTCTTCAAAGGATACTCCGCCAGGCTCAGGGGTTCCTGTGCCCGGAAATACCGATGGGTCCAGAACATCCAAATCCACTGTAAAATATACCGGCTTGTCCTTAAGGCTCTTTAACACCTGGCTTAAGCCCTCAAAGTTAAACAATGTGGTCTTGACATGCTCCTTACCCCACTTAAACTCTTCTCTGTCCCCGGACCGGATTCCAAACTGGAAAATCCGGTTATCCCCTGTAAGTTCCCAGCATCTATGGATTACACTGGCGTGGGACAGCTTAACGCCTAGGTAATCATCCCGTAAATCTGCATGGGCATCAAAGTGAATGATATTAATATCAGGATACTTTTCAAATGCAGCCCCAAAGGCACCTAAGGTTACAAGATGCTCTCCGCCTGTCATAAAGGGCAGTTTATTATGGCTTAATATTAGCCCAGCCCTTTCCTTTATAAGATCCAGAGCCTTCTTAGTATCTCCGAAGGGCAGCTCTATATCACCGCTATCCATGATAGCCAGGTCAACAAGATCCCGGTCAAGATAGGGGCTATAGCTCTCTATGCCATAGGATTCCCTTCTTATTGCACTGCTTCCGAACCGGGTCCCGGGCCTGTATGAGGTGCTTGAATCAAAGGGCGCTCCGAACAGAATTATCCTGGAGGCCTCAAAATCCTTATCACACTCTAAAAAGGTTTCATTATTAGCTCTCAACATCTTTTAATAGCTCCTCTACATATGCCGGGATATAAAAGGCTCCCTTATGAAGCATAGTTGTGTAGTAACGGCATTTTATTCCCCTTTTATTCCATCTTACATCATCTAAGTTCTTAAGGGGATGATATTTTTTAGAGGCAAATCCAAAGAGCCAATGCCCTGATGGATAAGTAGGGATATGGGCCTGATAAACCCTGCTAATGGGGAATGACTCTACAATACGCTTATGGGCCCGTTGGCATGCAATTGCGTCCTCCTTGTAGAAAGGACTTTCATGCTGATTAACCATGATACCGTCTTCCTTCAGAGCCTTGTAGCAGTTACCATAGAATTCACGGGTAAACAGGCCTTCACCAGGGCCGAAGGGATCGGTTGAATCAACAATGATAAGGTCATAGCAATCATCACAGGACCGGATAAACTTAAGACCATCCTCATAATGTATGGTAAGGCGTGGATCATCAAGCTTGCAGGCAGTCTGGGGTATATATTTCTTACATACCTCTACTACCATTTCATCAATTTCAACCATGTCGATATGTTCTATTTCAGGGTATTGAACCAGCTCCCGGACAACCCCTCCATCACCTGCTCCAATAATCAATACATTCTTGACATTCGGATGAACAGCCATGGGAACATGTGTAATCATCTCATGGTAGATAAACTCATCCTTTTCGGTGAACATTAGAAACCCATCTAATGCAAGAAACCTTCCGTATTCATAGGAATCAAAAACATCAATACGCTGAAACTCACTCTCAGCAGAAAACACATGCTTATCAACCCTGATTGACATCTTTACATGAGGTGAATGAACTTCTGAAAACCATAACTCCACTATTAATATCCCCCTTTCAAAACGTTCAGGTGCTTGATTTCAGGATCCTCTGGACCAGTCACAGAGCATCCCTTATCCTGTGCATACATAATATAGTTGAGAACCTCATGGGTAATACGCTCGCCTGGTGCAATTATAGGAATTCCCGGCGGGTAGCACATAACAAACTCGCTGCAGACCTTTCCTAAGCTGTTCTCTATAAGGACAGGCTCCTTTTGAGCATAGAAGGCCTCCTGGGGCGAAACCACAACAACCGGCTCGATGTACTCCTGCTTCATAAGACCGGCTCTACTTTTCCCAAATCGTCTTCTAATTTCGGAAAGGGCACTTACTAATCTTTCTACCTCCCTGCGCCTGTCTCCAATAGAGAAATATGCCAGGATATTACCTAAATCACCGAATTCTATCTGAATATCATATTCATCCCTTAAATAATCATATACCTCAATTCCGGCCAAACCAACATCAAGGGTATTTACAGAAAGCTTGGTAACATCAAAATCAAAGACACTGTCACCATTAATTAGCTCTTTGGAAAAGGCATAGTAGCCGCCTATGCGGTTTATCTCAGAACGGGCATATTCAGCCATTTCTACTACCTTGGCAAAGGAATCCCGCCCTCTTAAAGCCAGATTACGCCTTGAAATATCCAGGCTAGAAAGCAGCAAATATGAGCCGCTGGTAGTCTGAGTAAGATTAATAATCTGGCGGACATGGCCCTCACCCACGGCAGGACCTATTAATAATAAAGAGCTTTGGGTAAGACTCCCCCCTGATTTATGCATGGATACTGCCGACATGTCAGCTCCGGCAGCCATTGCAGAAATAGGCATATTATCACCAAAATAAAAATGTGTGCCATGGGCCTCGTCTACAAGGCAGAGCATACCATTTTCATGGGCTAGATTCACAATAGTGCGGAGATCCGAGCAAACACCATAATAGGTTGGATTGTTGACCAAAATAGCCTTGGCGTCGGGATTGGCTTTGATTGCCCTTTTGACCTGGTCTACCTTCATGCCCAAGGAAATTCCCAAACGATCTTCTCCCTCGGGATTTACATACACAGGAATGGCTCCGCAGAGCACCATTGCCCCCATTACACTGCGATGCACGTTACGGGGAAGAATAATCTTGTCTCCCCTTTTCGCCACTGAAAGAATCATACTTTGCACGGCTGAGGTGGTACCCCCTACCATCAAAAAAGCATGGGATGCACCAAAGGCCTCGGCTGCCAACTCCTCCGCCTCCCTGATTACAGAAACAGGGTGAATGAGGTTGTCAAGCGGTTTCATGGAATTAACATCAATGCTTACGCATTTTTCGCCCAATAGATTTGTTAGCTCAGGATTACCCCTGCCCCGCTTGTGACCTGGAACATCGAAGGGAACAATCCGGCTTTGCTTAAGTTTCTCGAGGGCTTCATATATAGGGGCCCTCTCCTGTGATAATTTTTCCAACTCGCACCCCTTTCTGATGAGACAGTGAGACCGTGACGGCGAGACAGGGGACGATTCCGCGTCCTAGTTCGTGCCCTGTTGGTTACCTGCCCTGCTCGATGACCTGTCCTTCTCAGGAACCTGTCCTTTTCAGTTACCTGTCCTTTTCAGTTACCTATTCGGTGACATGTCCTACTCGGCGAGACTAGGTCCCCCTGTCCTGTTATCTTCCGCACTTAAAGATCTCTTTCATTTCTCGTCTTATGTTGGCAGTATATTCTTTTCTCTTTTTTTCAGAAATATCGTTAACATCGGTATTAAATAAATAGTTTTGAAGATCTATATCCTTCAACATCATCTTTGTGTGATAGATGTTTGCTTCAGTTACATTCATGTCCTCTGTCTCATAAAGGCTGAGAATCTGAGGAGAGATATAATCTCTGATCGAATTAACCTTATGGTCCGTAAAATGTTTTTTACCATGTACATCCCGGGTAAAGCCTCTTACCCTGTAGTCCATAGAGATAACATCAGAATCAAATGATCCAATAAGGTAATCAAGGGTTGAAAGGGGCGTTATCTTTCCGCATGTGGTAACATCAACATCCACTCTGAATGTAGCTAAGCGTGTGTCGGGGTGATATTCAGGGTAGGTGTGCACCGACAGATGGCTTTTATCCAGATGGGCAAGTTGTATCTCTCCCGGAGGAAGGACGGAGCCCTCTGCTATTAATATTGTAACAGAAGCACCCTGGGGATCATAATCCTGACGGGAGATATTAAGCACTGTTGCCCCTATCATGTCGGTGAGGTAGGTCAGTATATCTGTAAGGCGCTCAGAATTATATTGTTCGTCAATATAGTCAATATAATCCCTCTGCTCACCTGCATTTCTTGCGTAGCAAATATCGTAAATATTGAAGCTCAGTGATTTCGATAAATTGTTAAACCCATATAATTTCAGCTTTTCTTTCATCTTATTTTCCCCCTACACAGGTTTATTGCGTCGCACCCAGGCAGAAACTTCTTGTTGTTCATCAGTGCTGTAGCCTACTGTTCAAGGCAAGCTATCATATACTATTAAAAACTCCTCTATTCGGCTAATCATGCTTGTTCGTAAGCTTTCCCTGCAGAATATACAATAAAGCGGCATGCATATGCATACCGCTTGTAATGGCTAAGGCCAATCAATTCACCACTCATACTTTAAGACAAAAAGCACATGATCATGCTTTGGATATTATTTGTACTCTTAAATCGATATCGATTCATGTCTGCTATGAGTTTATCATTCAGAGTCTATATAGCAAATACTTACTTTTACCACTCTTATTGACCGTTTTACAAGTTGATGCACTTCTGCATTTTGGTTATATAGTAACCAACTTATAAAATTGAGCTTTTAACTCAATCAATAATGGTAACCTGCGTTACCCTTCGGCAGTTGACCTGGCTGTCCGTATGGCCATTTGACCCTATAAAGGGTGGTCCTAAATATTTGCATGGATACTCAGTTAAAACTCATATCACATGACATGTACAGTTTAAGTAAAAAAGACATTATTGTCAATAGCTCGAATTGAAAATTATCCTGGCACAATGTGTCACTCTTTATTTAATCCAGAGTGAGAGTAAATCATCCCGGATGTCATCGTAATGCTTGTCAATAAACCCAAAGTCCATTTTCTTGTATGACCAGACACAACACCCGATATCATGCTCATTGAACACGTCATTTACATCCCTGAACCAGCGTAATGTGTCCTGTATTGGTGCTCTGTCAATAACACCGAACTCACCGCAGTATAGATTCACTCCTGCCTTTTTGGCAGCATCAATTGCCTCCTGGACCATCTCTTCTATAAAGGCCTTACCCATGAGACTGGTTTTCGCATTGGTCACCATATCACCCTTAAATCCGATCATTTTGGATTTTTCGTTATAGTATTCCATGCTCTCAGGATAGTAGATTTCTTCTTCAAAATCCATGCCTTCAACCCAATATGCCTTTTGGTGGGTGAATATCAAAGGCTCATAAAGGTGGAATGTAAACAGGATATTGTCATCCTGTGGAGCCTCAAGAAGCTTAAGAGTTTTGACACTGTTCCACTGAATGCCACCGTAGATAATGACTCTGTGGGGTGCAATCTCCCTGATGGCTTTCACGGTTCTTGCAATTAATTTATTCCAGCCTTCAGCATTTTCTTCCTCTACAACCTCATTTAAAAGCTCGAATGCTACATGCTCAAGATTGCCGTATGCTTTGGCCATTTTTATCCATAGATTCACAAACCGGTCCTGCAATTCCTGATTCATAAAAAGATTATTGGCCTTTAGATCACCGGCATTATTAAAATCATATCCATATGCCTTGTGTAAATCCAGGACAATGTTAAGCCCTGCCTCCCTGCACCATTCGACGGTTTTGTTCACATGAACAATGCCATCTTGATTATCGGTACCATCAGCATGCTCAACAGCCTCGCAGTCAATAGGAAGACGCACATGGTCAAAACCCCAGCCTGCAATCCTATTAATGTCTTCCTGTGTTATAAAGGTCTGATAGTGTTCCTTTGAATGCTCGCACTGGGATAAGAACCCCCCTAAGTTAATGCCTCTATTAAGTCTCATTTCGTTCCTCCTTTTATTGCTCGTTAAGCTACTCTATTATTTCAATACGTACATTTTTTATTCTTATTTCGGCCGTGGAATCCTTGGCTCCCATGTTAAACTCCAACCGACCATTATTGTCACTCTTCTTGGTCATTTCAAACTCGTAGGTATATGTCTTGTATTCCTCATCTAATTCCAGCATGGTGTCCTCCAGATAACGGATCCATCCGGCTGTAGGTGCAGATACGCAAACAATCATGTTGCGTTTTTCGGAGGCACGGGCATCAAAGGTTAGCCTGTACTTTGTACCCTTTATCATGGGTAAATCAGGCTGTACAAGCTGTACCGAATAATCTACCCTTCCCATTTCCTCGGTTGTGATAATCATCTCACCATCAGCGATCTCGGCCTGGCCCTTTCCTCCCTCAAACAAAAGGAAAAACCAGTTTTCTTTATCGTCCAGAGGTTCTTTCTCGCTAAAGTCTCCATTATATATAAGGTTTCCGTCCTCGGTCAGTTCGCGGAAATTAGAGATAGGCTTTTCTACATTGGTATCATAATGTGGCTTTTGGTATACTCTTACATAATCTATCATAAACTCTGCCTTGTCAAATTCAGTTGTCTCGTCTGGATTTCCGGGCCATGTGCCGCCAACAGCAAGATTCATTTGAACAAAGAAGGTCTGATCAAAGGGTGCCGGATAGGGCTTCTCCTCCTCGCCGTCAACACATGTGAACCAGTCGTTTACCGTATGATAATGATTACCGTCGATATAAAAACGCATTTCGCCCGGCTCCCATTCTACGCTGAACTCATGGAAATCATCTGAAAATGTGCTGTTATCCAGATTATAAATCCCCTGCTGTTCGGAATGGGGTTCACCATAGTGCACAGTACCGTATGCTATATGAGTCTGGTTTCCTAAAACCTCCATGATATCGATTTCACCGCATTTAGGCCATTGCCCGTAATAGCTTTCGTTTGTAGGCATCATCCAGATAGCAGGCCACAAGCCCTGTCCTTCTGGAACCTTGGCTGACGCAACAACCTTTCCGTACATGAAATCGGTTTTGTCCTGCCCGGTTACCTTCCCCGAGGTGTAATAATCGTTTCCGTTCTTATCGGTAGTTTTGATGGCTTTAATCACGAGCTTGCCGTCTTTTACAAACGCATTGTCTGAAGATGTGGTGTATTCCTGCAATTCCTGGTTTGTCCATCCTGGCTCACGGGGTTCTAAATTCCATTTGGACATATCAAGCTCTGTCCCGTCAAATTCATCACTCCATAATAGATTATATCCTTCCAATTCCGGAGTTTTTGCTTCCTCCGGAGCATTTGTTTCTGTATTCTCTGAAGGCTTTCCTGTTGCGTCGATATCGTCTGTCGGTTCCGGGCTTCCCCCGCTTTGCTGGCTATTGCCGCAAGCGGTCATAGTAACGACCATACATGCAATAACAATGAATAAAATCCATTTCTTCTTCATTTTTTTTGAAAACCCCTTTCATTATCTGCACGACAACCCCGTTGCTGATGTTTGACCATCAGCAACAGAGAACCCACAGGTTATAGTGCCGTGCATTTTGCTTGTTATAGACTATGCTTTCATGATAGTAAACAAGTCTGGATTTATATATCATTTTTATTTCTTTTTTTATGTTTTTATGATATAATAAAGGCCCTGTCCACCAGAAATCACAACCTGCCGACAGGTCCCGGGAATTTCGCGTTATGATTTACTGGAGGTAACCTGTATGAGTTTAAAAAAAGAAATCTTTTATAAGGAATATACAAACAGAGAGAATGAGATTCTGCGAGCTCCCTATAATCCTGAATTGGAATTCTATTCGGTCATTAAGTCGGGGAATATAAAAAAGACCCGGGAACTTTGTAAAGAACCACTTCACACAAAGGAAGGTCTGGGCATACTCTCCAATAACCCATTACAGAATCTGAAATATCACTTTACAATTACAACAGCCATGGTGGCCCGTTATTGCATTGAAGGTGGCATGTCATTATCTGAGGCCTATGGCCGCAGCGATTTTTATATTCTTAAGGTTGATAATTACAAATCCATGGAGGAGATTTCTGCCCTTCACGCCATCATGTGTGAGGACTACGCCAGGCATATGAAGAACCTTCGCAGAAAGAAGGTGTGCTCAATTCATGTTGCCAAGTGTATTGACTATATCTATGAGCATCTTCACACGCGCATTACAGTAGAGCAATTAGCAGAGCTGACAGGGATTAGCCCCTCTTATTTATCACGGCTTTTCAAAAAGGAAACAGGCCATTCCATCAGCGAATACGTCCAGTCCTGCAAGATAGAAACGGCCCAGAACATGCTGATATACTCCGAGCATTCTCCGGCTCAGATTGCTGCAATTCTGGCATTCCCAAGCCAGAGCTATTTTAATGAGGTATTTAAAAAACGTACAGGCCTTACACCTTTGAAATACCGATCCTTAAACTTTCGCTCTACCGAGCTTTAGAGAAAGACTATATCCTGGATTTCTGCCGGTAACAAGTAAAAATATGAAAATGAAATACTGAAGCCTCCTTGTACAAGGAGGCTTCCTATATAAAGAAAACGCTCTAGCGAACCTTTATCATTCCATCACTTCACGTATTGCCCTTTTTCCCGATGGTTTTCATCACCTGAACCAATTTTCCAACCTGCCTCACTATGTCCGCAAAGTCCCTCTTTTGATTACTGAGTTTGGTTTGCTTCCATTTTCCTTAGAACCAGATTTTCTTTTCAGTTCCCTTGACATAGTGGACACCATTCCAATTAGAACTTTTCCATCCACACATCTTTCCGTATCCTTCTCATACGGCGGCTTCTACGATTTTTAGTAATGTCCTTTAGGTGTTCCCTAGAGCTTGATTTAAGTATACCCTCCCTATAGCTTCCTATCAATGCCAAAAAATCCCCGATATTTGGAAATATCCCTTACTATCTTTTACTATCTCTTTATATCTTTAATTTTCGCAAAATTTCATTTTTTTATATATTTCTAACATAATTCCTATAAAGACACACCTGATTTATGTTACATTTTACTATTGATTAACGCAAATGCTTAGTTTTAGCAAGGTTTCCGGACAGGATACAATGGTTGCTGGCCATAATTGCTTTTATTGATAAAGGCAATACTTTTATCAGGCATAACAAGTAATATTTTAAACTATTTTTAATTGTGGTATATTTAGCTTAAGGGAGCGTGATTCGTTGGCTATTATAACTATTTCAAGGCAAAGCGGAAGCTTAGGACGCGAGATCGCCGAACAACTGGCCGAGAACCTTAGTATTCCTCTGATAAAAAGAAAAACGTTCATTAACGAACATTTTACAGATATTGCAACTCCATATGAGATAAGTATGCTGGAGAAAAGCCCCAAGTTTTATCTGAAGCAAGCTACAGATGGCATAACATTCAAGGAGCATATGAAAAACAGGCTTATTGCTGAAGCTGAAAAGGGCCCCTGTGTGATATTGGGCATGGCCGGTCAGGTTATCTTTGCCAGGCATCCCGATGCCATAAATATTCGAGTCATAGCATCTGAATCTAAAAGGTATGATGTCTTCCTGCGAAAATACGGTGTTCAGGAAACCGAAGCCGAAAATATACTTCGCCAGAGCGACAGGCGTCACAGGAGATTTCTCCACACCCTATATGAGATTGATTGGAATGATCCCGATCTTTACGACATTATTCTTAATACTGATAATATGACAATAGAGCATTGCGTTGAGCTCATTGCCTTTAATATTAATATCAAGGAAAGCTTGAGATTCTCTGCAAATCTTAACCTAAATAACAACGGGATAGAAAACTTTTCACCTAACAAGCCAACTTTCAAGCATCCTGCCGAAGAAGAATTTGCAAATATTCTGGATATGTACGGAATAGCATGGCAGTACGAACCTAAAACCTTCCCGGTAAAATGGGATGCAGAGGGCAATGTAACCATGGCAATCAGCCCTGACTTTTATCTTCCCAAATTCGATACCTACATTGAAATTACTACAATGGATCAGAAATACGTTACCACAAAGAATAAGAAGGTTAAGCTGGTTCGTAAGCTATATCCCAACATAAATATAAATATCGTCTATAAGAAGGACTTTTATTCTCTTCTAGAACGATTCGGCTTAAATGGAAAGGAAGAAATAAATGAGTTTAACAGAGGTTAAGCGTGTTGTGTTCACAGAGGAGCAAATCAGAAACAGAGTGATCGAGTTGGGCAAGCAAATCACTAAGGACTATAAGGATAAGCATCCAATACTCATCAGCGTATTAAAGGGCACTATGTACTTTATTGCCGACTTGACAAGAACTCTTGATTTCCCTCTCAATATCGATTTTATGTCCATAGGAGTCTACCACGGGGTAACAAGCAACACCGGAATAGTCCGCATCAACAAGGATCTGGACCTTAATATTACAGACAGACATGTTCTGTTTGTAGAGGATATTATAAACACTGGCCTCACAATGGGTTATCTGGTGCAAAACTTAGAAGCCAGAAAGCCTGCAAGCATAAAGATCTGTACCCTTTTGGACAACCCAAGAAAGCGCCTCATGAACATACCTCTGGAATATGTGGGATTCGAGGTCCCCGATGTGTATCTGGTCGGCTATGGCCTCGACCATGAGCAGGAGTACAGGCATTTAAGGTATATTGGGGAGTTGGGGGAGGGGT
>JAAYTU010000098.1 GCA_012523705.1 Clostridiaceae bacterium | reverse complement strand
TGAGGGTGTATCCCTTGATGATTGTGAAAAGGTCAGCCGACCACTTAATAGTAAGCTCGATGAATTGAATCCTATTTCCCAGCCCTATTATTTGGAAGTATCCTCACCAGGGGTAGAGCGTCCGCTTAAGAAGCCCCGTGACTTTGAGAAGGCAGTAGGAAGTCAGGTAGAGATTAGACTATATACTGCAATAGACAACACCAAAAGGTTTGAAGGCGAATTAATGTCATATGATGGGGATAAGGTTGTAATAAGCACAGAATCGGGCATTATTCATGAATTTAAAATGGAGCAGATAGCAAAAGCAAAGAAGATCTTTAATTTTGATTTTGGAGGTAAATAAAAGATGAGCGCTGAGTTGATTTTTGCCCTTGAGCAATTAGAAAAAGAAAAGGGTATTAGTAAGGATGTTTTGATTGACGCTATTGAGCAAGCGTTAATATCAGCGTATAAAAAGAATTTTGGATCGGGCCAAAGCGTAGAGGTGCATTTTGACAAACAAACCGGCGAGATTAAGGTTTATGCTTTAAAAACTATAGTCGAAGAAGTTGTTGACCAGGGCACCGAAATGTCATTAGAGCAGGCAAATCTTTTTGGGCCGGATTTTGAAGTCGGTGATATGGTTGAGGTGGAGGTTACTCCCAGAAAATTCGGAAGAATAGCCGCTCAAACTGCTAAGCAGGTTGTAATGCAGCGCATCAGAGAAGCCGAAAGAGGACTTATTTTTGATGAGTTTTCAAACCGTGAGGATGATATACTAAACGGAGTGGTAAGCCGTTTTGACAGAAAGAACATTATTGTCGATTTAGGTAAGGTTGAAGCAGTATTGCCTTTGTCGGAGCAGACTCCCGGAGAAAAATATAATGTTCATGACAGAATAAAAGTATATGTAATTAATGTAAAGAAAACAAATAAAAACCCTCAAATATATGTTTCAAGAACGCATCCGGGGCTTGTTAAAAGGCTTTTAGAGCTTGAAGTACCTGAAATTGCTGATGGAACAATTGAAATTAAAACAATTGCCAGGGAAGCGGGTTCCAGAACGAAGATAGCGATTTATTCCAAGAACGAAAATGTGGATCCTGTCGGAGCTTGTGTGGGACAACGTGGAAGCCGTATCAGAGCAATAGTAGATGAGCTTCAGGGTGAAATGATAGATGTGATTAAATGGAGCAGCGATGATGAAGAGTATATAGCTGCAAGCTTGAGCCCGGCTAAGGTATTACGGGTTGATATTGATGAGGAGAATAAAGTTGCTAGGGTTATAGTTCCTGATTTCCAACTCTCACTGGCTATTGGCAAGGAAGGCCAGAATGCAAGGCTGGCAGCAAAGCTGACAGGCTGGAAGATTGATATAAAGAGCGAATCTCAATTAAGGGAGCATATAGAATCACAGCTGTTTAATAATGATCTTGCCTATGAGTATGAAGAGGACGAAGCTGACTATAATGAAGACGAATCAGCTGATTATTCTGAACAGGAATTTGAGGAGGCTGAAGCCCAGGAAGAAGAGGTTTCTTCTGAGGATGATTCACAAGAAAACAATAGTGAAGAGATAGAGGATACTGATACTGTTTCTGCAGAAGATACTGAAGGCGAGACAGATCAAGAGGAATCAGTAGAGGATGGCGAAGACACAGAGGCATAATTACAAGCATTAATGGAGAAATGAAAATGAAAAAGAGAAAAGTGCCATTAAGACGCTGCGTAGGGTGTCGTGAAATGAAGGATAAAAGAGAGCTTCTTAGGATTGTAAGAAATAATGTGGGAGAAATATTTATTGATTCCACCGGGAAGAAAAATGGTAGGGGAGCTTATATTTGTAAAAGCATAGACTGTTTTAATATAGCACGGAAGACCAGAAGCTTAAGCCATGAGTTTTCTTGCGAAATTCCTGAGGAAGTCTATGATGAAATAACGAAACTACTGGAGGGCTATGGAGGAGAATAGAATATATTCTTTTATCGGACTTGCAAAAAAGGCTGGCGCAGTATTAGCCGGTGAAGGAATTGTCAGAGCAGCTATAAAAAACCGAAGGGCTTTTTTAGTTATAATGGCTAAGGATGCCTCACCAAATACAAAGAGGAAAATTGAAACTGCTTTATTTAATAGTACAGTTACTATGCTCGAATTCGGGCATAAAGAAAACCTGGGACATATGTTGGGTAAAGCGCAATTATCCGTTATTGCCATTACTGATGGTGGCTTTGCAGGAAGGATAAAGGAAATGGTAGAACAAGTAAAAAATAATGATGATAAGACATACGGGGGTGGCTTTTTTGAGTAAACTAAAAATTCACGAGCTTGCGAAGGAGTTAAATACGACTAGTAAGCGGCTTATTGAAAAATTGCATGAGATTGGCATTCGCCCTAAGAGTCATATGTCGACTTTAGAGGAGGATGAGATTGAGCGCCTTTATAAGCATATCGGTGTAGTCAAGCGTCCAAAAGAGGAGACTGAAACAACTACTGATACGCCAGAGGTTAAGCCTGATCCGGCAGAGGTTGCCAGTAGAAAGAATGCTCCCCGTATTATTCGTAAAAGAGAAGTTATTATTCACGACGAACCTGTTCAGGATGAGAATAAGGGAAAAAAAGAGCGTAGAAGTTATGTCAGAAAATCGGACGGGAATGAAGGTCTCATGGCTGGTTTTACACGCGGTAAGGACAGTAGTGTAGCAAATGTAAGAAAACGCTCTAAATCCGAGTCAGTACAGTCTGCTGATGACAATAAACAGACGAACAAGGCAAAACCCGGGAAAACTGAGGATAGACTACAGCAACCGGTAAATGATATATTAAGCGTAAGAAAGGTTGTAAAAAAACCTGAAAAATTAGACGCAGAGAGCATTAAAGCTAAAGAGCAGGAGATTATGCAGAAAGAATTATTATTTGAAGAGACCGGAATTCAAGCCATTAAGAAGGTTGAAAAAGTGCCTCAACCTGAGACCAGAACTGAGGATGAAAAACAGAATGATGCTACAGCTGGTGTGGCAACAAAGGCAGAAACAGAAGATTTGGAGGATACCAAAAAATCTTCAGAAAGCAAGGAGTCAGCTGAGGAGTCTGATAAGGCTACCGGGGCTGCTGATAAGGTTGAAGCAGAAGATTCAGCCCCTCTGAAAAAGGCTGAAAGGGTTGAAAAACAAGCAACCGGTGAAGCCACAGACAAGCCCCAATCCAAAGAAGAACGAAAGTCAGAAGTCGTTGCACAGGATGATGCAGATGTTAAGGTTCGCGCTGCTGGCAAGAAAAGCCAGGGAGGCAAGCAGGATCAAAAAGATGCCGCTTCAGGTGAGCCTGGCAGGCAAAATCAGGCTGCATCTAAGGTGCGGGATGGCTCAGCCAGACAACAAAGTCAACAGAGAACAGGCGGGTTCAAGTCCAGGGATTCAAGAGACGGCGGTCAACAATCTGGCCAGGGGCGTGCTTCCTTTGGAAGATCCGCTGCTTTTGACAAGGATAAGGCAGATGATTCCCGTAGAGATGGAAATAGATCAGTAGGTAAGAATAAACCTTTAAATATTCCTAAGCCTGTAACACCTTTGGGAACAGCTGAGGAAAAGGTTCCAACCCGTGGAGAGAGAAGGTCTTTCCAAGAGGTTGCCAAGATGAAGGAAGAAAAAAAGGAACTGAAAAAAACACAGCCACGTGTTGCGTCTTCTAATACAGGAAGGAATAAAAACCTGAGAAAGAAACTTGATAATGTTGTCGGTCATAAGGCTAAGGTTACCGATATGATGTCCGATGATTTTGTCATTGATACTTTCTATAATGATCCAAATGAGGCAATTAACACTAAGAGGGCAGAGAGACGAATCAGGAAAAGCAAGCAAAAGGAAAAATATATTCCACCAAAGGCTGTTTTGACTGATATAACAATAAACGAGACTCTTACCGTCAAAGAGCTGGCCGAAGCTTTGAAGAAGACAGCGGCAGAGGTAATTAAGAAATTATTCCTTATGGGAATAACAGCGACTCAGAATCAGGAGATTGATTTTGAAACTGCTGAAATAATCGGTGATGAATTTGGTGTAAAAGTTCATAAAGCGGTAGTTATAAGCCAAGAGGATATTTTGTTCGACGATACTGAGGACAATGACGAGGAATTAGAATCCAGAGCACCTGTGGTGGTTGTTATGGGCCATGTTGATCATGGAAAAACTTCACTTCTTGATGCTATAAGAAGCTCAAATACTGCAGAGCAAGAGGCTGGCGGAATTACACAGACTATAGGAGCTTATACCGTAAATCTTAATGGAAGAGATATTACTTTCTTAGACACACCGGGACATGAGGCCTTTACAGCTATGCGTGCGAGAGGTGCCCAGGTTACAGATATAGCTATTCTTGTTGTAGCGGCTGATGATGGTGTAATGCCACAGACTGTTGAGGCTATAAACCATGCCAAAGCGGCCGGGATATCAATAATAGTAGCTATAAATAAGATAGACAGGCCTAATGCCAACCCCGATAGGGTAAAACAGGAATTAAGCGAGCACGGGCTCCTTATAGAAGAGTGGGGCGGGGATGTTATTGCCGTTCCTGTATCGGCCAAGAAGCGTGAGAATATTGACCAGCTGTTAGAAATGGTTTTATTGACGGCAGATATAATGGAGCTTAAGGCCAACCCCAATAAACAAGCCAAGGGTACTGTGATTGAAGCCGAGCTTGATAAGAACAAAGGCCCGGTTGCTACACTCCTTGTTCAGCGAGGTACTCTGAGGGTAGGGGATGCAATACTATCCGGATCCACATTCGGACATATTCGTTCCATGGTGAATGATCGCGGAAAGAAGATTGATGAAGCTGGACCTTCAATGGCGGTTGAAATACTCGGTCTTTCAGATGTGCCTGCTGCTGGAGACATTTTCTATGTCGTAGAAGATGAAAAAGTAGCAAAACAACTGGCTGAAAAGCGTAAAGATGAAATGCATCAACGAAATATCGGAAGAGTTAAGGTTTCTCTTGATGATCTCTTTACTCAGATTCAGCAGGGTAATATGAAGGAACTGAACCTGATTGTAAAGGCGGATGTCCATGGCTCTGTAGAGGCTATTCGTTCCAGTATGGAGAAGCTGTCCAATGATGAGGTTAAGGTAAAGGTTATACATGGTGCCGTAGGAGCTATTATTGAGGCAGATATAAGACTGGCAGAGGTTTCCAATGCTATAATTATAGGCTTTAATGTAAGACCAACAGCTCAGGTAACCGAGCTTGCCAAGGAAGCAGAGGTTGACATGCGTCTATACCGTGTCATCTATGATGCAATAGAGGATATAGAAAAGGCTATGAAGGGATTGCTTGACCCTGTTTACAAGGAAGTTGTAGATGGTCATGCAGAGGTTCGTCAGCTCTACAAGGTTTCCAGCCTTGGCACTATAGCTGGATCCTATGTCATTGACGGAAAAATCCTTAGAAACTCTGAGGTCAGAATTGTCAGAGATGGCATTGTAGTAAAAGAAGGAAAATTATCATCTCTCAAGCGTTTTAAGGATGATGTCAGAGAAGTTGCATCAGGATATGAATGCGGCATAATGGTTGAGAATTATAATGACATTAAAGAAGGAGACATAATTGAATCCTTCCATATGGAAGAGGTTGAAAGATAATAGAATAAATAAAGAAGTATTATTGATTCACCGCCTTAAAGCCATTTTGGGGCGGTGAATTTAGAATTATGCAAACACAGAAGTGTTTTTGGGAATATATATACTATAATGTCCCATCATATATTTTAATATATAAGCTTGTTATTAAGTATGTAAGAGGTGGCGCTTTATGGAAAGAACAGACAGAATATCTGAAGAAATAAAAAAAGAACTAAGTGAATTGATAAGGAACCAGA
Source organism: Clostridiaceae bacterium (assembly GCA_012523705.1). Classification (GTDB taxonomy): domain Bacteria; phylum Bacillota; class Clostridia; order DSM-8532; family DSM-8532; genus DTU059. The sequence continues at coordinate 11,153 of JAAYTU010000098.1, read as the reverse complement.
TTAAGGATCCAAGATTGCCTGACTTTGTTTCGGTTACAGCAGTGAGGGTAACCAGGGATTTAAGATATGCAAAGGCATATGTAAGTGTATTGGGGGATGATTCTCAAAAGAACAATGCTTTGATAGCACTAACCAATGCTTCAGGCTTTATTCGCCGCGAGATAGGAAAAAGAATTTCTTTAAGATATACCCCCGAATTCACCTTTATACTCGACGAATCCATAGAAAAGGGGATGGAATTACTGAAATTTATTGAACAAACAGTTAATTCTGATGATAAGGATTCCGGGGAAGACGAATAAGGTTTAAACATTATGAGAACGAGGAAATTTGACATGGTTGATCCAATACTTACAAGCATATCAGAAAAGCTCATTAATGCTGAAGACATTGTCCTTTTGCCACATATTAATGTAGACGGTGATGCCCTTGGCGCTTCTTTAGCCCTTGGCCTTGCTTTGAAGGCTATGAATAAATCTGTGGACGTGTTGATAGACGAGGAGGTTCCTGATAATCTCAGTTTTCTTCCCGGCCAGGAACTGATAAAGGATAATCCGCGAAAAGAATACAGCGTTGCTGTGAACATAGATAATGGTGACATAGTAAGGCTGGGAAATCGTGAGCATTATTATCATGAAGCGAAAACAAGACTTAGTATTGATCACCATAATACAAACAAGGTGGAAGCAGATTACTCCTATGTAGACACCAAAGCTGCAGCAACAGGCGAAATCATCTATGATTTAATAATTAACTACCTTAAAGAAGATATAGACAAGGATATTGCTATTTGTCTTTATACCGCTATTATCACCGACACCGGCGGGTTTCGATATACCAATACCACACCTCATACCCTTGAAGTAAGTGCCGAACTATTGAAATACGACATAGATTTCTCATATATCAATAAACGGGTTTTTGATATGGTTTCCTATACAAAGCTTTATCTTATGAAGAAAACCATGAATTCATTGCGTCTTATTGAGGACGGAAAGCTAGCTCTGTCATATCTGACATATGATGATATTAAGGGCTATACCGTTAAAAGTGATGATTATGAAGGTCTTGTCAATATAGGTAGAAATCTTCAGGATGTAGAAGTATCACTCTTTTTAAGGGAAGAGTCTCCCGGAACATTTAGGGGGAATCTAAGATCCAATAATTATGTGGATGTTTCTGAAATAGCCCATTCCTTTGGTGGAGGCGGGCATAAAAGGGCTGCCGGCTTTAATATTACCGGGAAGCTTGAGGAAGTTATCGACAAGCTCACCGCAGAAGTAGTAGCAAAAATCCGAGGGAAAGCCTGATGGATGGAATATATATTGTAAATAAGCCTAAGGGGATTACTTCCTTTGATGTAGTGGCCAAAATGCGACGAATCTGTGAAACTAAAAAGGTGGGGCATGCCGGCACTCTAGATCCCGATGCTGTTGGCGTACTACCTATATGTGTGGGAAGAGCCACTAAGGTAATAGAATACCTAATGGAAGAGGACAAGGCCTATCATGTTGAGCTGATGCTGGGGATGGCAACAGATACTCAAGATTCTTCAGGTTCTGTCCTTTATGAAAAGCCTGTTACAGCCTCAATAACTGAAATTGAAGAGACTATAAAGTCCTTTGTTGGTGAATCTATGCAAATCCCACCAATGTATTCAGCCATCCGGGTAAATGGCAAAAGACTCTATGAGCTGGCAAGAAAGGGCCTGGAAGTAGAGAGAAATCCGCGTGCTATTACCATATCCCAAATAGATATCTCAAGCATTAATAAAAAGGATGATAAGGTAATTGTACTGTTTGATGTAGATTGTTCAAAGGGGACATATGTAAGGACGCTATGTAATGATATTGGTGAAAGACTCAACTGTGGCGGGCATATGACATCACTTACAAGAACCAGATCCGGCCCTTTTAAGCTGGAAGATTCCTTTACCCTGGAAGCCCTGGAGCATTTAAAGAAGGGGAATGATTTGCATAGTGCAAAACTATCAATAGATACTGCTGTATTATATATGCCTCAGGTATATGTGAAGGATAAGGAAGCAAAGAATCTGAAAAATGGACAAACAATCCAAATGGAAAACTTGCAAACGGGCTTATCAAGGGTGTACCATGAAAATGGTGCTTTTCTGGCAATAGGCAAGACTGTCCTCCAGAATAACAGACAGGCACTTAAAACGCATAAATGGATTGACATAACATAAGTGTCAAGAGAAAGGATTGGTATTCTTGCAGGTTATATATAATGAAACTGAACTTTCAAATAGAAATACGGGTGTTGGGTTAGGTAATTTCGATGGTCTACACATAGGCCACATGGCCCTTATCAATACACTTATCAGTGAGTGCAGATTGAATGATCTAGATTCGGTTGTCTATACGTTTAATAAGCATCCACAAAATATACTCAGGAAAACACTTATTGATCCACTAATAACAACTAATGAGCAAAAAATTAAGTTGTTGGAAAGAACTGCTCTGGATTATCTTTACTATGAGTCCTTTGATGAAACCTATTCAAGATTATCGCCCCAGGAATTTATTGATACTGTTCTTATTGATAAACTAAAAGCGCGCCTTGTAGTAGCTGGGTTTAATTATAGGTTTGGATATAAGGGTAAGGGTGATGTAGAATACCTTAAAAAAAATGGGGACAAGCTTGGATTCAGAGTAATTGTTGTTCCGCCTGTCAAGGTTAAGTCAGAAATAGTGAGCAGTACTATAATCAGAAGCTATATCAAAAAGGGTAGGATGGAACGTGTCTTTCAACTTCTGGGTCGCCATTTTTCTTTATATGGAACGGTAGTTTGTGGGAAAAAAGTGGGAAGGACCTTAGGATTTCCTACAGCAAATATTGTGGCGGATTCTGCCATGGTGGTTCCTGCAAATGGGGTATATATCACAAAAACAAAATACGATGACAAGTGGATAAACAGCATAACCAATGTTGGAATTGCTCCAACTGTCAAGGAGGACCGTGTATTTTCAATTGAAACTCACCTTTTAGATTATAATGAGGATATATACGGAAGAAACATTGAGGTCTGCTTTATTCAGAAGCTAAGGGAAGAGAAAAAATATGAGAGTATAGACGCCCTTAAAAGACAGGTGCAGGAAGATATAAAAAAGGCTAGGGCATATTGGGAAATATTAAAATAAATCAAATAAAGTCCTTTCCGTTAACTCGGAAGGACTTTACTCTATTAATATATATTTTGTCATCTGTTTTTTTCTATAAGCTTATTTTGTGACTCACAAAGCAGGATTGGGAATCTTTGTTTTCACAAAATGAATCTGATTCATGAGTATTTTTCTTTATTAATTCTGGTGAAAACTCATAAAAATCAGTCTCATAATTATGTAACACATGCTTGTCGCTTCTTTGTAAACGGGTGATTTTCTTGTAGTAGTCCATAAAAATCTCCTTTCCCAAAATAAAGATTTTCAAATTAATAGATATGGTTTCTTTGAATAATATATGACAAACATGCTGATTAAAACATAAAGACAATTAATCTTATTACATTAATACCTCAATTATATCACGAACAAACCATAAAAACGAAAAATTTCTCTTAAAATGGGCACACTCTCATTATGTGGGGGTGAAATAATGCGCTTTAGGCGAATAAAATTCTTAAGGTTTATGTTTTTTTTCATGCTGGTTGTAGTCTCAGTGAAGCTATATACTATCCAATTTAAATCAGGAAAGCAGTATTCCTCAGCGGCGGCTCTTCAGCAAAGCCGGAATAGGCTGGTTTATAAAGAACGAGGTGACATAATTGACAGAAGATCAATACCCTTTACTGGCCGTCAAAGTAAGTGGAAGGCAATTTTACAGCCCTATACTTTAATTAATAATCCAATTAACTTAAGAACAATAGCAGAAATCTTCGGATTTTCAGTTGAGAATTTAAAAAGTGAACTATCAAAAAATATGCTGCCCTATATAATCGATATTACTCCGGCACAAGCAAAGGCAATATCTGACTCATCAATATCAGGAATAAGCATAATTGATGTGCGAGTAAGGTATAGCAGTGATGGCCTTGCCCCTCATATTTTGGGTTATGTAAATGATAATTCTGAAGGTATGGCTGGCCTGGAAAAGGCATATCAGACTACTTTGAACAGGGGCGGAGGTATATATGCCGGAATTCTTGCCGACGCTGACAATGGATTTATGACTGATTTAGGTTATCGTATATGGAACAACACCGGGCGGGAAAAGCTTAACATCAGGCTTACCCTTGATTATCATCTTCAGGAAATCGTAGAAAGCACGATGGACAGAATGGTGGATAAAGGTGCAGTGGTGCTGATGGACATAATTACCGGGGAAATACTTGCTATTGCCTCCAGACCTGATTTTGATCCGACCAACATCAGATCATATTTAAATGATAATGATGAACCACTATTTAACAGAGCTATTGGGTCATACACTCCCGGTTCAGTTTTTAAAATGGTTACTGCGGCGGCTGCATTAGAAAATGGAATATCCCCTGATCTTATATATGACTGCCCTGGCTATGCAGAGGTTGGGGGAATAAAAATGAAATGCTCCAGCCATGATCAGGGGGGCCATGGGAGAATAAATATGGCACAGGCCTTTGCAAGATCATGCAATTCCTATTTTATAAACTTAGGACAAAAAGTAGGTATTGATAAGATTCTGGACACGGCTGAATTATTTGGGTTAGGTCAGAAAACAGGATTATCCGAGCAGGGAATAGCAGAATCAGACGGCACTCTTCCCGGGTATCTGACCTATATCTCTCCGGCTGAAATAGGGAATATTTCAATAGGTCAGGGTGAATTACTAATTTCTCCAGTGCAAGCAGCAAACATGGCTGCAGTCATTGCAAATGGAGGCATTTTAAATAAGGTTACATTGGTCGAGTCAGTAGTAAACGACAGAGGGGAAAAAATCAGAAATATAAAAGATTCAGAATGGAAACGTGCTATTTCAAAAGAAACAGCTGCAGCTTTACAGGGAATGATGCTTATGACTGTTGAGTCAGGTACAGGCAGGTGGGCTGATATCGGTGGACATGGCGGTAGTGCCGGAAAGACAGGAAGTGCTGAAACGGGATGGGTTAAGGATAACAGAGATATATTACATGCCTGGTTCGTTGGCTATTTTCCATTAGATTGTCCAAGATATTCACTCTGTGTATTTGTAGAGGATGGAGCAAGTGGTTCAAGCAGCGCGGCACCAATTTTTGCAGAAATATCTGCACAGATTATGGATGCAGGTTATTAGTGTAATAGTAGTATTTCGAATAGTCTAGTTCATATCATCTGCCTGTCAGATTATTAATGCAGGTTACTAGTAGCATAATAATCGATAAACTTCGGCATATTTCCCTTGCTTCGCAAATTTTTTCTAATGCACTGATACCAAACATTACAAAGGTGAAAAATAGGTAATAATTAAACCTTTATTGTAAAATATGGAATTTGCTAATATAATTAAGTTATACAAACGAGGAGGTTTTAGTGTGGATAGAAAAATAAAAGTATTGGTTGCGGATGACAATGCAGCGTTTGGAATGATCATCACTGAATTTTTAGAAGCTCAAAGTGATATTGAAGTAACAGGCAGGGTGGAAAATGGTGAGGAAGCTATTGAAATGATAGATTCTACTAACCCGGATATTGTCATACTTGATATTATTATGCCCAGACTTGACGGATTAGGCGTGCTGACAAAGTATAAAAACCTCGAAGCATCTAAAAAACCATTGTTTATTATTTTGTCCGCTGTCGGGCAAGATGCGATTACACAACAAGCCCTCTCCTTAGGTGCAATATATTATATTGTCAAACCTTTTGATCTTAATGTTCTGGTGGAAAGAATAAGGGAGCTTGTAAGAACACATAACCCTAGAGTGTTGAGGATGGACGCTCTGCCTCAGCCCATAGATTTATCAAACACCAGCAATAATGACAGCGAGGCCAGTGTCCAGACAAAAGTAACTCAAATTATGCGAGATGTTGGTGTTCCGGCACATATTAAAGGATATCAATATATTCGGGATGCCATAATAATGGCAGTTAAGGATCGGGAAATAATAAGTGCAGTCACCAAAAGACTGTACCCTGAGCTTGCAAAAAACCACAAGACAACTCCTAGCAGAGTTGAGAGGGCAATCCGTCATGCAATTGAGGTTGCCTGGAATAGGGGCAAGGTTGATACAATTAATAAATTATTCGGCTATACTATCAATATGCGCAAGGGCAAGCCGACAAATTCTGAATTTATTGCAATGGTTGCTGATACATTGAGGCTAAGCGAACAAATAGCCAATTAAAATTTGATTGAGTAAATTATTCTACTTGCATCTTCTTTTATTTGGTGATATACTGTTTTAGTAAGCTAGTCTTATAAGCATGGATTTATCTTTCTGTTCCGACTCTCTTTAATTGTTTGGAGTGAGTAGTAAAGAAGAACCGATCCAAATAAATTAAGGAGGTAAGACTAATGGCAGACAAAAATTTAACATGCAAAGATTGTGGAGCTGAATTTGTTTTTACTGAAGGCGAGCAAGCCTTTTATGCCGAAAAGGGATTTGAGAATGAACCTCAGAGATGTCCTGATTGCAGAAGAGCAAGAAAGCAAGCAAGAAACAATCGCAATTGGTAATAAAAGAAGAGAGCATATGCTCTCTTTTTTATTTCACTTAGATGCCATACCTTAATAGCCATCACTTAATAATATTTCACGAGAAGCTGGGTAAGTAATAAGTAGTAATGTTGATACCTATTATTTTATTAAGGGGGAGATTCTGTGGATGTAAGCATATTTAAAACCTTTCTTGAGGAGTCTGATAATATTGTTTTTTTTGGTGGAGCGGGAGTATCTACTGAAAGTGGCATTCCTGATTTCAGAAGCTCGGGCGGGCTTTATAATGAAAAGCTTAAAAACTCATATTCACCAGAGGAGATTCTATCTCACAGTTTCTTTATTAGGCACACAAAGGAATTCTACGATTTTTACAGAAGTAAGATGATTTATAAGGATGCCAGTCCCAATGCAGCACATAAAGGACTTGCAGAGCTTGAAAAGGCGGGTAAGCTAAAAGCCGTAATAACCCAGAACATTGATGGGTTACACCAGATGGCAGGCAACAACAATGTCCTTGAACTCCATGGCTCTGTACATCGGAACTATTGCATGGAATGCGGTCAATTTTATGATCTTGATTTTATTATTGAATCAGAGGATGTTCCACATTGCAGTAAATGTGGCGGTATAGTAAAACCTGATGTTGTTCTATATGAGGAGTCCTTGAATAGTCAAATACTTGAGGATTCTGTTAATTATATTATGAATGCTGATATATTTATAATAGGAGGCACCTCATTATCAGTATATCCCTCGGCCGGGCTGGTAAATTACTATAAGGGCGACAAGCTGATCCTGATAAACAAGAGCAAGACGCCCTATGATAGTAAAGCAAATTATACTCATTACGGAAGCATCGGTGAGCTATTCCTCCGGATATTCAACTGATTCTTCAGGATCAAGGGTCATCACAGAGCCTAAAGAATAGGTGTTCTTTTCTAAACCAATTATAAGATTGTTAATTTCGGCTATCTGTTCAGGTGACATGTCAGGCCCCATAGCCAGGTGTGTATTGTACAATATTGACTCTAATGCATCATGCACTGACGAAATTCTCCTCTTAATCTTAGAGAGATACTCAGGCGTGAAGATTTCTTTTTTAGCCTCATCCACACTGACAACCCTATCCTTGGTCAGGGTAAACTCGGTGTCTCCATTGATTACAGTACAGTCATAGCCGAAAACTGATTTTACAGTCTCCGCGAAGTCAGATTTCGAGTCCTCTTCCCCATGTACGAGGAAGATTTTCTTAGGCTGCATTTTGAATCCACCAAGCCACTGTACTAAACCATTTTGGTCTGCATGACCTGAGAAGCCTTCTAAATTATGTATTTCAGCTTCAATCTTAATCTTCTCACCAAAAATAGAAACCCTTTTATCTCCCTTGAGTATCGAATGGCCTAAGGTTCCCTTTGCCTGATATCCAACAAATACAATGCTGGATTTAGGATTCCATAGATTATGCTTTAGATGATGCTTTATCCTGCCGGCTTCACACATTCCGCTGGAGGAAATAATGACCTTCGGGTTCGGGTCTGTGTTAAGTGCAACAGACTCCTCTGCAGTCCTGCTAAATACTAAATTAGGGAAGTCTAAGGGATGGTCGCCCCTGAGGATATAATCTCGGGTATCCTTATCGAAAACCTGGGCATTTTTCCTGAAGACCTCTGTAGCTGAAATAGCCATAGGACTGTCTACATAAACCTTTACATCTTTAAGCTCATACCTGTATGCTGAGTTTTCTTCGTAGAAACGGTTAAATTCAAAAATCAATTCCTGGGTTCTTCCAACGGCAAAGGAGGGAATAATTACATTTCCACCCCTTTTAATAGTTTTTAACACTATATCAATAAGTCTTTTGATACTATCAGAATTATCTTCATGCACCCGGTTACCATAGGTGGTTTCCATGATGACATAGTCTGCCTTTTTAATTAATGTAGGGTTACGCAATATGGGTCGATTTTTCATGCCGATGTCGCCGGAATACACAATCTTCGACACATCATTATTTTCTGTTATAAAGAGCTCAATTATTGCTGAGCCAAGGATATGACCGGCATCGTTAAATACGATTTGTATCGATTCATGTAGTTCTACTAACTGATCATACATTACAGGAACGACATATTTAAGAGCCTCTTCCGCATCCTTCATGGTATAGAGTGGTTCAACAAGTGGCTTTCCTGAACGCTGATTTTTTCTATTTTTCCATTCAGTTTCTCTTTCCTGTATGGAAGCGCTATCCTTCAGCATTACCTCAAGCAAATCTGCAGTGGCATCTGTACAATATATTTTGCCCTTAAATCCTCTCTTAACAAGCAGAGGGATCCGTCCACTGTGATCTATATGTGCGTGGCTTAGAATTAGAAATTCAATTTCTGAAGGGTCAAAGTCAAATTCTTCTTCATTTAATCTTTCAATTTCCTTATTGCCCTGAAACAATCCGCAATCCAGTAGTAATTTGTGGCTATTTGTTGTGATTAAATGACATGAACCTGTTACCGTTGTTGTTGCTCCCAAAAACCGTATTTTCATTTCGTTATCCTTTCTATAAGAATGTATCCTTAGTATTATATTATTGTAAACAGCCACTCGGGCGTTCTACTTCTATAGATATTTACCCCTCGGCATATGGTATTAACGGCTACCTGTAAAAAAACATAAAGCGTTCCATGTAGTATAAGAAGGTCTGATTATAATAGCCCGGAAAATAAACATCACAGGAATGTCCGCCAAAGGGCATGAATATGATGGCACATTCATTATTATCACGAGCCTCGTATTGGTCCTTTAGTTTCATTGTTGTAGCTGCTTTAACCAGACTGTCCCGTTGTCCCTGAAAGACTAGGCAGGGGGGCGAGGGCTTGTCTGCCAGAACCTCAGGTGATATAAACCCAGAGTCTGATACTGCAAGGCCCATGTCCTGTGCTAAACCATTAGCAGGATAAAACGGTATTATCCCTCTGATTTTAATATTTTGGTCAAAGAGATTCTGATATTCGCCCGATGAATGAGCTAATCCTAAAGCAAGTGCAAGGTTCCCTCCAGCAGAGCTGCCTGAAACAAATACAGAATCAATATTGGCATTGAATTCGTCATGATTCTCGGCAAGATATTGTGTAAACTTTCCTAAATGCCTAACCATATCATCTGTTGTGAACTCCCCATAGCGGCTCTGATCCTCTCCCGAGGGAATATGCTTATTGTTAATTGTGGTAAGCCCATATTGAATATCAAATACAACATAGCCCTGGCTTGCAAAGTATTTATTCATTTGAGCATTATTTAAAAAGCCCTTATCGCCGTATTTCCATTCGCCTCCATGAATTCTTATCAGCACGGAGTTGCCACCTGGGAGCCAATCGGCATCTTCGCTAGAGGTATAGACATCAAAATACAGGATTAAATCCCTATCGACACCTTCCACGCCGGCATAAAAGGGAATATTTCTTCTTACAGTATAATTGCGGGATAGGGTGCCAAAAAAGTATTCGGGAATTGAAAATTTATTCTGCCTAAAAGAGTCGATCTCACTAAAAATAGGGTTATCATGATAAGACTCAAATGCACTAAGATAGCTTATCTCAGCATCCTTCACCAAAGCAGGTACTGATGCTGCTGGCAATAAGCATATTATAAAGATACATAGTGTTAGTATAGAACAAAGTAATTTTATGTACACTTTTTTATGGCGATGCATTAATTTAATCAATAATGCACCTGCACTTAAGAACAAATAGGCATAGAACAATGAAAAAGCGGATATAAACACCTCTGTCCGCCAAATATTCGTATTGAATAATAAACTAAAGGATATAAAGAGTCCTATAGTCAGGAATAATGAAAGGATTACCATGGATACAATGCGGATAGTTCTTTGCTTTTTTGGTTCTTCTTCATGCTTTTCTGCGATTTGTATAAGTAGCAAGTCTATATCTGATTTTTTTCTGAAAAGGTTTAGGGCCGCTATGATTCCTCCGAGGATAAAAAGAGTCAGGATAGCTACTACTGAAATTATACTCCTTGAATTCTTATAATCGGGTAAAAAGGAAAAAATTAAATTGAAAATTGGAATCAAGAGCATAAAAAGCATTGATATTGCAAGATACCAATATCCCTTTTTATTATAGTATGGATCAAGGAAGGCCTGAATAATATTAAGAAGAAAAATTATCATCAAATAGATACCGATAATATTTGTAAAAGTGTTATCAGGATTCCAGATCAGATACAAAACTCCCAGTAAAAAAGCGACACAGTTTGCAGCTAACATAAATATATGTAATACCTTATATCTATTTGAGGTACAGCCCATAAATCCGCCTCCGATAGCAAGAGCCTCTTTATTCTTATTATGTATTATAGCATGATTATTGCAATAGCGACAAACAAGCTAAAAACAAAATACAATATTTAGCAAATTAAACTGGATTTTTATGGAGGTATATGCAAATAATTGAATAGGTTTATTTGTTAATTAGGGAAAATATGTATGAACACACTGTGGATGTAATTCA
>JAAYTU010000097.1 GCA_012523705.1 Clostridiaceae bacterium | reverse complement strand
CTTACTATTTAATAAAACTGTAATTGATAATAAAGAGCTGCTTAAAGTGTCATAAAATACTTGCAATTACAAAATCCGTAACATCTTTTTGTCTATTATACTATACAATAATATTTATTAAAACATTATTTTCCTTTTTACCAAATACCCGCCATCATTGTCCAGAGTGATACCCGGAAAGCAGACAGTGTTCAGGTTTTGACAGGTAAGATTGTGACCGGCAAGCATTCAGGATTAACGGGCAGTGCTGAAACTCTTTCACTAAATATCAGACGGGCGGTTTATGACAGCTGAAGACGGGACATGAAAAAATCGCATGGTATATGCACCATGCGATTTAAGTTTAATAATTATTTGTTTCAAGCTTTTGGTGGGCCGGGTGCCATATTAAGCCCCTTCCCCCCAATATATTACATCATACCTGGCATTCCGCCGCCCATTGCAGCTGCTGCAGGGTCAGCCTTCTCAGGCATATCAACTACAAGGCTTTCGGTTGTGAGAACCATTGCCGCAATAGAAGCAGCATTTTGAAGAGCAGAACGAGTAACCTTTGCAGGATCAACAATTCCAGCTTCTATCATATTCAAATACTTCTCAGAAAGAACATCGTAGCCTATGCCATTTTCACTGTTCTTAATCTTGTCGAATATAACAGATCCTTCAAGGCCTGCATTTGCAACGATTTGTCTGATAGGCTCTTCCAATGCCTTCGCAATAATGCTTGCACCGGTCTTCTCATCACCAGACAGCTCACCAAGAACTTTTTCTACCTTAGGAATGACATTTGCAAAAGCGATTCCTCCACCTGGCACAATACCCTCTTCAACAGCTGCACGTGTTGCTGCCAAAGCGTCTTCAATGCGGAGTTTCTTTTCTTTCATCTCTGTCTCTGTTGCAGCACCAACCTCGATAACTGCTACGCCACCAGCCAACTTAGCAAGTCTCTCCTGGAGCTTCTCTCTATCAAAGTCAGATGATGTTTCTTCAATCTGGGCTTTAATTGAGTTGATTCTGTCGCGGATTGCCTGTTCGTTTCCACTTCCGCCAACAATAATTGTGTTTTCTTTTTGAACAACTATCTTATCGGCTCTACCAAGCTGATCAAGAGTGGTTTCTTTAATGTCGAGGCCTAACTCTTCGGTAATAACCTGGCCACCTGTCAGGATTGCGATATCCTCAAGCATAGCCTTTCTTCTGTCACCAAAGCCAGGAGCCTTAACAGCTACACAGGTAAATGTTCCACGCAATTTATTAACAATAAGAGTTGCTAACGCTTCACCTTCTACATCTTCAGCAATGATAAGGAGCTTCTTGCCCTGCTGAACTATTTGCTCAAGAAGAGGAAGTATGTCTTGAATATTAGAAATTTTCTTATCTGTAAGAAGAATATATGGATCGTCCAGAACTGCTTCCATTTTATCTGTATCAGTTACCATGTAGCCTGATAGATAGCCACGATCGAACTGCATACCTTCAACGACTTCAAGGTTTGTACCCATGGTCTTGGACTCTTCAACTGTAATAACGCCGTCGTTGCCAACCTTCTCCATTGCATCTGCAATCAGGTTTCCAACTGCATCATCATTGGCTGATACTGAAGCAACCCGTGCAATATCCTCTTTACCCTTAACTTTTTGGGAAATATCCTTGATTCCTTCAACTGCAGCGTCAACTGCCCTTTGAATTCCTCTTTTAATTATCATTGGGTTAGCTCCGGCTGCTACGTTCTTAAGGCCTTCACGAATAATTGCCTGAGCCAACAGGGTAGCTGTAGTTGTGCCATCGCCTGCTACATCGTTTGTTTTTGTAGCTACTTCCTTAACAAGCTGGGCTCCCATGTTTTCAAATGGATCCTCAAGCTCAATTTCCTTTGCTATTGTAACACCGTCATTAGTGATAAGGGGAGAACCAAATTTTTTGTCTAATACAACATTTCTTCCCTTAGGGCCTAATGTTATTTTAACAGTATCAGCAAGCTTATTCACACCTATTTCCAGTGATTTTCTTGCTTCTTCACTAAACTTAATATCCTTTGCCATATCCTACTACCTCCTATTACTCAACTATTGCTAAGATGTCAGTTTGTTTAACAATGGTAAACTCTTCTCCATCCAATTTAACCTCTGTACCGGCATATCTTCCGATAAGAACCTTATCTCCAACTTTAACTTCCATAGATACCTCGCTTGTTCCGGGACCTACGGCTACAACCTCAGCCACCTGAGGCTTTTCTTTTGCTGTACCGGGAAGAACTATACCGCTCTTTGTTGTTTCTTCTGCTTCTAACATCTTAATAACGACTCTTTCTGCTAGTGGTTTGATATTCATTCAAGCAACCTCCTTATATTTTCCCAAAACGGGCTATTTTTAATTTGTTAGCACTCGCACCTGTTGAGTGCTAATACAATATTAAACAATTTCTTCATGAGAATCAAACTAGTCTGGTTCTCTAATTTCATGGAAAATGGCTGAGCATTGGTTATCTTCTCTAAATATCTCTCTCATGCTAGCTTTTTCTCCATAATTTAAATTATTCCTGTTTTTCTGACTGATTAAACATTAGAATTCATCTGATAAACAGCTTTCAAACCCTCTAAAGTAAGAAGTGGATTGACCTTATCTATAGTACTTGACTCATAAGCAATGAACTTTGCCATTCCGCCTGTAGCAACTACCTTAATATCGTCGTCCGCCATTTCATTTTTCATCAGATTAACAATATAATCTGTTTGTCCGGTAAAGCCGTATACAATCCCCGATTGCATGCTGCTGACAGTAGTCCTTCCAATAATATGCTTAGGTTTAGTAATTTCTATTCGTGGAAGCATAGAGGCCATAGAAAACAGCGCCTCAGACGAAATTTTAATACCGGGACAGATAATACCGCCAAGATAATCTCCCTTCTTATTAACTGCACAGAAGGTTGTGGCGGTTCCAAAATCCACAATAATCACAGGTCCGCCATAAAGCTTCAATGCTCCTACAGCATTTGCAATTTTATCGGCACCAACCTCACGAGGATTCTCGTACTTAATATTGATCCCAGTCTTTATTCCGGGCCCGATTACGAGGGTGTCAATATTAAAATATTTGTTTATTGCATTAACAACCGAATACACGGCCGAGGGCACCACCGAGCACATGATGGAAGCAGTTATCTGGCTTGGGCTAATACCTCCATAATTCAATATAGAGATAAGTAAAATACCTATCTCATCGGAAGAGCGTTCCTGAGCCATAGAAAAAGTCCAGTTGCCTAGAAGTGTATTGCCCTGGTATACTCCTATAGCACTATTTGTATTTCCCACATCAATGGTTAACAGCATATACTACCCCTTGGCTATAGACCTAATTTCACAGACTTTATTTGTCTTATTTCAAACTCAATATCCTTCTCGATACGTTCGGCATCAGCCCTGATGTCCTCAACTGTTTCGATATGCTTTGAATTGATAATCCTGCCCTTTTCGTTATTACCATTATATCTGCTTCTGTTATAGCGTGAGTTATTGTTTGCAGACATATTATTCTGGCCTCCCGATTTGTAGGGTGATCTTGGTTTATTCCTGTTATCTCTTGTTCTTTCAGAATTTTTCGATCCCTCGGCAGACTTGGCACGATTATTGAATCTGTCTCTGTTAGCTGAATTTCCCGGATTACCAGAATTAATTGATTTTACCGCCCGATCCTCCGACTGCTTCTTGTTGTCATATCTTGAGCGAGTATTGCGTGGTCTGTTCTTTTTATATTGTTGATTAGTTTGTTGATTACTTTTTTGATTACTTGGATTATTATCCATAAAAACCTCCCTAGTATTTAAGACTACCTGTACAATCATTTCTTAATGCTTATTTGTCAAATTTTTTTATTATACATAGTTTATATTAATTATTATTCTGTGGTAGCAGCTCTTAAAGAGATTTCCCCTGATAAAATCGTGCCTGTAGTACCATCATCGTACTTAACTATTAGCTGTCCATCCTTCGTAATATCAAGCACATCCACCTGAAGAGTCTCATTTGCAGTTATTAGATTTACCCTCTTCCCAAGAGTGACATTATGCTTTTTCCACTCCTGCACCACCCATGCCGGGCCCTTTTGCAGGAAACTCAGGTAAACATCCTCAAGCTCATTTATTATATCAGAGGCTATTTGGCTTCTGATAAAGTGGCCTGATTCTCCAAAACTAAGTTTGAGGGATGTGGCACTGGGCTTTAAATCGTCTGGGAAATCCTCTTGCTGATGATTCACATTAAGTCCTATCCCCAGAACCACCCATTCCGTCCTGTCTGCCTCTGCAGAAAGCTCTGTAAGAATTCCACATACCTTCTTGCCATTTATCAAAATATCATTGGGCCATTTTATCCCTAAACCATTTATGCCATGCTTCTCCAGCGCTCTTACCACAGCTATTGAAGCAGCCAGGGTAATAGTTTGTACCTGACTTGGATGAATCAGTGGCCTTAATAATACTGACATCCAAATTCCCAGGCCGGGGTCGGACATCCAACTCCTGCCCCTTCGTCCTCTTCCGGCAGTTTGAGCCTCGGACAATACTACCGTACCCTCTGAAGCGTCGTTCGCCGCCATCCTTTTCAGTTCAGTATTTGTCGAATCAATTTCAGACAGAAAACTTAGGTTTTTGCCAATCATCGAGGTCTTTACAGCACTTTGCACAGCCAATCTTCCATAGGGATCCTCTTTATTTCCCAAAGAATACCCCAGCTTTGTCGAGGCTTCAATATCAAAGCCTTCCTTTTTAAGAGCATCTATCCTTTTCCATACCGCTGTGCGGCTAATCCCGAGCAAATTACTAAGATCCTCTCCTGAAACATATTTCTGCTTATTATCTTTTAGCATCTTCAGGATTTCTAGGGAGGTATCCTTCAACTCTGATGACAATTATGTTACCTCCTTAAGGCATCTTCAGCACAATGTATTCCATGGTCTCAGTATTGTAAAAAATACAGTTTTCCTTCTTATTATCCTCGTAGCAACGGACTCTCCCCTCTGACTCCAGATACTTATAGAATGAATACATGAGAAGATTTCCTGAATCCTTGTAAGTCTCCTCGTACTGCTGCATTCTATTTTCAAGATATAGACTCTCAGAGTTTTCGTATAAAAGGGGAATATCCAGGCTTCGACCTGTAACCTCAATATATTCGGGCAAGATCGATGTTGTTACCAGCACCTCGGGGCTTCTATAGGTTCCAAAGCTATAGTCCTGTAAGGGCACCATGGCTTTGTAATAAAGCTCCATAAATCGAGGATTCTCCAGTCCCAAAGCATACAAGTGGCTATCTGCCACACTGCAATAGTCAAGTCCCACCTTAAGCCGAAGACATTGATACTTCGTGTCGTTTACCTTTTCCTTGTTATCTCTGGGGTTTAAAAATGCCCTGATAACCTTTGTCTTATAAGTACTTCCCGGGATAGTAAGCTCACGGTCATACCATTCTGTTAACTTCAGCCCGCAATCTATTACATCCTCTATTTTCTCTTTTGAAACAAAAAAATAGAGCTCCGGCATTCCCTCTCCTCCGTATATGAACATAACTACCCAATATGAAAATATTATATACTTTTTCATATTTATAATCAAATAATATCGGACTTTTGGGAAAACCCTCTTAAAGCTTGACTTTATAAAGCCTAAGATATACAATAATGACGAAAATTTAATACAGGAGGTAATCCTATGAATAAAGCAGATTTAATCAGTGCTGTAGCACAAAAATCCGGTCTTACTAAAAAAGATAGCGAAGCTGCAATTGATGCTTTCGTAGCAGTTGTAGAGGATTCTTTAGCAAAGGAAGAAAAGGTTGTTCTTGTTGGCTTCGGTACATTCGAAACAAAGAACAGGGCTGCAAGAAAAGGCCGCAATCCTCAGACAGGCGAAGCAATTGATATTCCCGCTTCCAAGGCACCAGTGTTCAAAGCCGGTAAATCATTAAAAGATAAAGTAAATGCATAATAATCTATAAAAATGGAGGGTGTAGTATATAGCTGCATCCTTTGTTTTTTCTACAGACACACATGCTCTTAAGCTATAAAATTCTACATATTTCTACAAGGGTAATAATCACTCTTAAAAATTATGGCTATAAATTTTAATTCATTACTTCACATCATTTAATAGTAAGAGCTTCGCCCTTCGACATTAGAAAAAATCAAGGGTAATCCTTTACCGGATCAAGTGAATAAGTTAATATAAGCATGAATAATATATGAAACAAATTGCTTTGGGCCAGACTAAAATCCAACCCCCCGGTGGTTTGGCCTTTTTTTTACTCATTTTTATGGTTAACCCTTCAAGTCTTCTCTTTTT
>JAAYTU010000096.1 GCA_012523705.1 Clostridiaceae bacterium | reverse complement strand
TTTGATAAAAAACTAGAAGAGCTATACAGGAGTGCCGAAGAGAACCATACAAGCTTCGCAATATTTATGCTGGATATTGATAGCCTTAAATATATTAAAAATACATTAGGATATAAAGTTGTAGAAAATTACATCGCTCAAATAGCAGTAAAGCTGAAGTTATATTGTGAATCCACGAAATTTCTCTGCCGTTATTCCACCAACCGTTTTATTATTATCTTCGAAGGTATACATGGTATGGGGGACTATGAAGCTTTCATACGAGGCATTTATGAATTATTCTCAACTCCGCTGAAGCTAGATAGATATGAGCTGGATGTGGATATCAGTATGGGTATCAGCTTCTATAACAGGGAAGAAGATAAGGAAAAACTGATCAGACATGCTGAAACTGCTATATTCCTTGCAAAAAATGCTGGCAAAAATAAGTACGTATTCTATTCCTCTGACCTGGATATTCAAAGCTACAAGCAGTTTATCCTCAGAAATGATTTAAGAAAAGCCATAGATAACAATCAGCTTATGTTTCATTTCCAGCCAATTGTAAATCTCAAAACAAACGAAATATTAGCTGCTGAAGTTTTGCTTATTGGTTGGGCAAAGCAGTGGATTTCAAAAAACAGTTAGATAAACTTGAATTTTACGAGGTGATATGAGATGGAATACATAAAAGCAACAGAAAAAGATTTGGAAAAAATAGTAATATTAGTGCAAGAAACTATAAAGACAATATATCCTAAATATTATCCGAAAGAAGTTGTTGATTTTTTTTGTGAACTTCATTGCCGAGAGAATATATCTAAAGACATTGAAGCTGGCTTAGTTGGTGTTTTGAAAAAGGATAATCAAATTCTGGGGACAGGCTGCTATAAAGAAAATCACATTACAAGGGTATATGTAAATCCTGCATTTCAAAAGCAGGGATACGGTAGCTATATTATGCAATGTTTAGAAAATGAAATAGGATTGCAACATGATACTGTGTGTCTGGATGCCTCTTTGCCTGCAAGTCATTTGTATGAGAAAAGAGGTTATAAGACAATAAAGCATGAACGTTGGAATGTTGAAAATGGTGTAGTACTCGTATATGAAATTATGGAAAAACGATTAGTGAAATGCTCGACAAGTATTTGCTATAATGAGAAATTTTTTGTTCCGCGAGAAAATACAGAGAATGGTGAAGTTAGTGGAAATACCATATTCTCATACTATCAAGATGGTAATATTTTATGGGCAGATTATTCAGGTGGAGAGGTTGTTAGAGGTCATTTAATAGGAACGGTAGCAGAGAATGGCGAACTCGATTTTTATTATCAGCACATAAATGTGCAAAAGCAAATACGAGTTGGGGTTTGCCATAGCGTTCCGAAAGTTTTAGAAAATGGTAAAATTGAGCTTTCCGAAAAATGGAAATGGTTAAATGGAGATAAATCAGAAGGTAGTTCGCTTCTGGTAGAGGTTTGATTGTACATTAATGGATGAAATTTAAAATAAGAAGCACGCACAAATTTCAGTTTTACGAATTGAATAATAATGAATTATGGGCCGATTGGTGTAAAAACCAGTCGGCTTCTTTCCAAACAATAATGCAGATGGAGGATAATCTACAAAATATTCAGGAGGAATCAGATGAAAATATTGGTGACTTATAAAAGTAAGACGGGTTATACCAGGATGTATTCTGAAATAATTGCAGAGGAGTTAGACTGTACACTGATGGACTTAAGGAAAGTAACGGCAGAAAAGATGTCTGCCTTTGATCTTGTTATTTTCGGTGGTGGACTTTATCGCGGAAGAATTAATGGATTAAAAAAAGCAAAGGAAATGTTAAATAGGAGCACAGCAAAAAAACTGGTTGTTTTCGCAACAGGTGCCACACCAAATGCCGAAAAGGAAGTTATTGAAGGAGTCTGGAAAGACAATCTGACACAGGAAGAGCTGAAAACAATTCCTCATTTTTATATGCAAAGTGGCCTTTGCTATGAAAAAATGTCATTTACGGACAAAATCCTCATGAAAGCGCTAGCAACAATGCTTAAAAATAAGAAGGATAAAAACAGCTTTGAAAAAGGACTGGAAGAAGCAATTAAAAGCTCCTACGATATTTCTTCCAAGGAATTTGCAGAGCCTCTTGTAAATTATTTCTCGCAGATAAGAAACTAAACCATTAATAAAGTTAATTAATATTTATTTTTCAATTATTAGGTGTCTGTATAATTGCCAATCGAGGATTATTCTTGATTGGCATCTTTTAAAATAGTTATTGACATATGTCAGATACTATAATAGAATTATAAATGACATATGTCGGAAACCACAAGGAGGTGATTGGAGTATGCCAAGACCAAGGAAATGGAGAAAAGTATGCAGCCTGCCTGAAAGAAACAGATTTGGTCCCTTTGGTGCAAGTATGCATGAAGACAATATAATAAGCATGACAGTTGACGAATATGAAACCATACGGCTTATTGACTTAGAAGGATTTACTCAGGAGGAATGTGCAAAACAGATGAATGTTGCCAGAACAACCGTCCAGGGTATTTATGTAGAAGCGAGAAAGAAGCTGGCAGAATCATTGGTGAATGGTAAAATCCTTTTGATTGAAGGAGGAGAATACCGCCTCTGTGATGGATTAGGAAACGGATGCGGGAGAGGCTGCCGAAGGCATAGGCGAGGAGGACGGTTTGCAGACAATGATGTCTGAAATGTGTCAAGGGGACGGTTCTTTTGACACAATATTTCCTAAGGGAAGAAAAGGGACGGTTCTTGAACAGAGTACACTGTCTCAAAACAATAATAGTGGAGGATTAGTATGATAATAGCAGTTCCAGTAGATGAAAAAAATATAAAGTCAAGAGTGTGCGTTTCTTTTGGAAGAACACCCTATTTTCTTATATATGACACAGATAGCAAGGAAGATAAAATCCTTGACAACAGTGCCGCAGCAAGTGCAGGTGGTGCTGGAATCAAAGCAGCCCAATTGATAGCAGATAATAAGGCTAATATTTTGCTTACTCCACGTTTAGGAGAAAAAGCAGCTGATGTGCTTAAGGCCGCTAAAATCGCAATCTATAAAACAACGAATGCTTCAGCAAAAGAAAATATAGATGCTTTTATTGCCGGAAAGTTATCATTGTTGGATGAGATTCATAAAGGATTCCACGGACACGGAGGCTAATATGAGGATAGCTGTACTAAGCGGCAAGGGTGGTACCGGAAAAACTATGGTATCGGTTAATTTGTCGGCGGCAACAAAAAAATCAACATATATTGACTGTGATGTTGAAGAACCAAATGGTCACCTGTTCTTCAAACCAGTTGGTATTAATGAAGAGGAAGTGTCTGTTCTTATCCCAGAGGTGGATAAAGAGTTTTGCAACGGATGTAAAAAATGTGTAGACTTTTGCAAGTTCAATGCCCTTGCCTATGTAAAAGATAGTCTGATAATATTTGAAGATATTTGCCATTCTTGTGGTGGCTGCGTCCTATTATGTCCTGAGAAGGCTTTAACTGAGAAAGAAA
Organism: Clostridiaceae bacterium; assembly: GCA_012523705.1. Taxonomy (GTDB): domain Bacteria; phylum Bacillota; class Clostridia; order DSM-8532; family DSM-8532; genus DTU059. The sequence continues at coordinate 18,594 of JAAYTU010000096.1, read as the reverse complement.
AAGTTATTGGTATGGTCCAAAAAGGAATGTCGGATCAGGTAGAAGTATTCACAGGGATACTAAATCCCGGTGAACCTTCGGGAGTACCGATTATAAACAGGCTTCTTGACGAGAATAAGTCTGAGAATAAGCCTGGAAATAAGTCTGAGTCAGAGCAGATGACCTTTATTGATTGTCCACCCGGAAGTGCCTGTATCGTTATGGAAAGTATCAAGGATGCAGACTACTGCATATTAGTAGCTGAACCTACATTGTTCGGAGTTTATAACCTCAATATGGTATATGAGCTCGTAACATTATTTAATAAGCCCGTTGGCGTTGTTCTTAATAAATGTCTGGAAGGGGAAAATCCGGCAGAGAAGTTTTGTTTAGAAAAAGGAATTAATGTTTTGACCCGTATTCCGTTTGATAAAGAGCTAGGACTATTAAATTCGAATGCAGAAATTGCTGTAAGGAAAAGTGAAAAATACAGAACCATATTTACATCATTGCTGGATACAGTCAAAAAGGAGGTGCATCATGAAACAGCTTTTAATTCTTAGTGGTAAAGGCGGTACTGGGAAAACAACCATAGCCAGTGCTTTCATAAAGCTTAATGGGGCTAAGGCTTATGCAGACTGTGATGTGGATGCACCAAACCTGCACCTCATTACAAAACAAATATCTGAACCCAAAAAGGAAGACTATTATGGACTGCCAAAGGCGGAAATTAATACAGATTTGTGCATAGAGTGTGATCAGTGCAGACAAAATTGTCGGTTCGAAGCTATTTTGAAAGATGAAAAATACGAGGTGGATTATTATGCCTGTGAAGGCTGCGGTGTTTGCGAACTTGTTTGCCCAGAAGGAGCTGTAGCTTTAAAACCTGCAGCAGCAGGTGAGCTGATGTTATATGCAAGTGAAGGAGAAGTATTTTCAACAGCACAACTCAAAATGGGTAGCGGAAATTCCGGAAAGCTGGTTACAGAAGTAAAAAAGCAGATGAAAACAGCATCAAAAAATGCTGAATTTGCAATTATTGATGGTTCTCCCGGTATGGGTTGTCCAGTTATAGCATCCTTAAGTGGTGTGGATATGGTTCTTGTCGTGGCCGAGCCCTCAATATCGGGCATCAGCGATATGGTGCGGATTATAAATACGGCAGCAAATTTTGGAGTAAGGATAGCAGTATGTATAAACAAATATGACACTAATACAGAAAACTCAGAAAAGATAGAAAGCTTCTGCAAGGAGCATAGGCTTTCGTTTTTAGGAAGAATACCCTTTGATGTTGATGCGGTAGAAGCTATTAATAATGGCCGTACAATTGTTGATATTGACTGCACATCAGGTGAAGCGGTAAAGGCAGTTTATGATAGGACCCTGAAATTATTATTTGAAGGTGGTGGCTAAGGTCATGATTATTAAAGTATTAGCCGAAAACACATCAATATCTGATGCTTTTGGAAGTGAACACGGGCTGAGTCTTTATATAGAAACAAATAAGAGAAAGCGTAAAATACTATTTGATGTTGGTGCAAGTAATCTATCTTTAAAAAATGCCAAGAAACTCGATGTGAATATTCCGGACGTTGATTATCTGATAGTTTCACATGGGCATTATGATCATGGTGGTGGTCTTAGAAGCTTCTTACGGGTTAACAAAAAAGCTGAAGTGTTTATACATAACCTTGCTTTTGGAAAATATTATTCGCTACGACCAAACAAGAAAATGGAGTATATTGGTCTTGATGAAGGATTGAAAAATGATAAACGAATTATACTTACCTCGGACAGATTTTTTATTAGCAAGGGGATACATGTGCTTTCAAACATAACCCAGAAAGAACCTCTACCAACATCTAATAGGAGTTTGTTTATGGAGCAGGATGGGCATATAGTGCAGGACAACTTTGCCCACGAACAAATTCTCATAATAGAAGAAAAGGGAAACACCATTTTGTTTACGGGCTGTGCTCACAACGGTATTGTCAATATTCTTGAACATTTTTATTATCTAGAAGGACGCATGCCGGATTATGTTATAGGTGGATTTCACCTTTCAAATCCCTCAGCGGGAACTCATGAGAACCTTGAGAGCATAGATAAAGTAAGCGAGTATTTGATGAATACAAATGCAAAATATTATACCTGCCATTGCACAGGGATAGAACCCTACAACAGGCTTAAATCTTTTATGGGTGATAGCATAGATTACCTGTCTGCAGGCAGAGAACTAATAATTCCGGCTAGCTAGGGGACGATTCCGTGTCCTGTTAACTGATATATGGATTACTAAGATAGTATGAACTCACCATTAATAGGTGGCAGAAATAATTAGAAAATGGAGGAGAAAACAATGATGAAAATTGCGGTAGCAAGCGAAAATGATATGGTAACGGAGCATTTCGGACATTGTACAAACTTTAATATTTTTGAAGCCGAAGGGAACAAAATATTAAAAAGCGAGTCTATACCTAACCCGGGCCATAGACCCGGATTCCTTCCGAACTTTCTGAATGATATGGGAGTGAAGGTGGTAATCTCAGGTGGAATGGGAAGAGGAGCAATAGATATCTTCGATGAAAAAGGTATAGAGGTTATTACCGGAGCTAGTGGAAAGGCCAAAGAAGTAGCTGAAGCGTATCTTGAGGGCTCATTAAAATCTACCGGCTCTGTCTGTCAAGAACATAAGCATCATGACCAATGTGGCCATTAGTACATTATTATATAATCAAGAACAAAGGGTGCTTGCATAAACCTTATGCAGGCACTATTATTTAGTATGATGGCATACCATCGGTCTGGAAACAAAGACTATTTTTTAATCTAAATGATTTTTTCAGATTTAAATTAGCCCCGCGACCTTGGGAAAAGGAGGCATGAATATTTCTATGATGACTTACAAGAAATACAGTCAAATAAATATTGATTCTTCTCCGATTGGCTTGGAACTGTGTGGAAATGAAAATAGTTGTTTTTGCACACCAGAGGGAGCAAAAATAATTGGTTCTGCTGGTGTGGATGGTATCCATTATTGTTTTGTACGAGGATTTGGTGAGATGGTATTCGTGGTAAACCCTATGAACTCACCGGAAAACCATGTGCATCCATTAGCAAAGGACTTTAGAGGCTTTCTGAGGTTACTGCTGGCATGTGGCAGTACCACGGCATTGAATCAAGCTTACTTTATGGATCAGTCGCAGTTTGATGCTTTATTGAAGGGAAATCCTCCCTCCGATGAGCAGCAGGCTGTCCTGGACACAATTCGTAGGACACTCAATCTTACACCCATGGAAGAACCATTTGAATATATAAAAGAACTACAAGCCGAATTTGATTACAATAGTATCAAATTTTCTGAATGGAAGGTCTATTTTGATGGTAACTTTTGGGGACATCATGGGCGGGAAAGAGCAGGAAAGGAAATCTTTATAAGGAAGCAATTCACCTGGGGTGAGACAGTGTGGTACATTCCTACAATCTATGCCTGCAGTAAGGGATTGGTTATCGACTTCTGTGTTCAGATTCCTGTGGAGTGTATTCGTGCATTTATGGAAAAATGGAGTCTGGCTATAGAGAGTGATGTTTCTGATTTTACTAATGAGAAGGTAATGAAGATTGAAGCAGAAAATCCAATGTCAATCAGGATGAATCCCGAAATAGTTCTAAATGATAAGATTATTTCTGCTTCGCATGGATCCATACTGTATTGGAACCCATTATTCCCGGAGCGTGAGGGATTTGAGGCTAAAGGTGTAATCGAGCAATATGGACTTGATTCTACCTGCGGTTGGGCGATTTGTCGTTATTCCTTTCCATGGGCGACAAAACGCAAGCCATCGATTTCTACTCTTACCGTGTCACTGAAGCAAGACCCCGTAGCCATTCCAGGTCCACACTTCCATGCATCAGCACCCGGTGATTGTATTGAGTTTACTTATCCTGAAACTGATGTACTGCATGAACTTATCGTGCAGGAATATGAACCACAAAAAATGACGATGAATCATTTTGGTGATAATAATTATGAATTTCCTACTCACTATATAGCAATGAGCTATATTCTTTCTCCGGATTTACCCGATAATACCTTTACAGTTTCCGATTGCCTATCAAGCGACAGTCCCAGGCAAAAACATGCTAATTCCAATCAATCACATAGCAGTGCATCCTGCTCGGCTATAGGAGTTATTGGTGGAGCCCATGGACCTGTGGCGATTTTTGTTGGTGGCAATAATCAAGGAAAACTTCGAATGGCATGCTCAGCGCTTCATTTTGATCCTGTAGATGATGTGGAGTGGCAAATGGTGTTTTATAAAAAGACCTGTGAGGATATTACAGTTACTTTGTTATAGTCAGGTACCAGTTTTTATGAATTCCCTTGTAGATATATGGTGGTAAAAGGTATAATAAAATTAGTCCCTTTATTTAATAAGCAGTGACATAGTAGGAGAAAACAGTATGAAAGTTCTGGTTCTGAACGGAAGTCCTAAGGGCAAGTATAGTATCACTCTGCAAACCTTATTATATTTAGAAAAAAGCTTTCCGGAGCATGAATTTCAGTATCTTCATGTTGGCCAATCCATCAGATCCTTTGAAAAGGATTTTACTGCAGCGGCAGAGGCAATAACAGAGTCTGATCTGATTATTTATTCTTATCCTGTTTATACATTCATTGCGCCTAGTCAGCTTCATAGGTTTATTGAGCTTTTAAAAGCATCTGATCTTGATGTGGAAGGGAAATTTATTACTCAGGTCACAACATCAAAGCATTTTTATGATATGACTGCTCATAGGTACATTCAGGATAACCACCAGGATCTTGACATGAAATTCATTAAGGGGCTTTCTGCCGATATGGATGATCTTTTGACTGAAAACGGGCAAAAAGCAGCCAGAGAGTTTTTTCAATATGTGCTCTGGTGTATAGAGAACGACGTATACGAGGTTATTCCGAAGCATCCCGTGGCTCCTGCCCATATTCCGGTTGGTACATATTCAGAAAAGCAGGACATAAAGAGCGGTGATATAGTAATTGTTACGGACTGCCAAAGGGATGATAAACAGCTTAATGATATAATCGAAAGGTTCAGAGCAGCTCTTAAGTACAAGTCCCGAATAGTTAATATTTATGAGTATCCCTTTAGTGGCGGATGTTTAGGCTGCTTTAACTGCGCCATCTCCGAGAAATGTATTTATAAGGATGGCTTTGATGATTTCCTTCGTAATAATATCCAGATTGCGGATGCAATAATATATGCGTTTTCCATAAAGGATCATTCTATGGGACCAACCTTTAAAATGTATGATGACAGGCAATTCTGCAACGGTCATAGAACGGTGACCATGGGAAAACCGACTGGCTACCTTATAAGCGGAAATTATCCGGCAGAGATGAATCTGCAGATGATTATTGAAGGACGAAGCGAGGTAGGCGGGAATTTCCTGGCGGGGGTTGCGTGTGATCAGACCGATCCTGATACAGAAATAGACAGACTGGCCGCAAGGCTTGATTATGCCCTCAGGCATAATTATTCCCAACCTGTGAACTTTTATGGCGTAGGTGGAATGAAGATTTTCAGGGATCTTATATGGCTCATGCGCGGTATGATGAAGGCTGATCATAAATTCTATAAAAAACATGGTCTGTATGATTTCCCTCAGAAGAAAAAAGGTACGGCATTAAAAATGCATCTTGTGGGCATGCTCTTGTCATCTCCTAAGCTGAAGGCTAAGATCGGAAATAATATGAATGAAGGCATGATTGCACCTTATCGAAAGGTCATAGAAAAATAGGCCTTGTTTTTGCATTAAATGGCATAGAAAACTGGGCACTGCCCATAGCAGACGACTGTCTGATATGAAAGGGGATTCATAATGGGAATGTGCCAAAAGGGGAGGCGTAGCAATGCTAATCAAGATTTTGGTTGTTGATGACTCAGTATCTGACAGATTATTTATAACTAACATGCTTAGCGAATATTGTGTATTAACAGCTAGCGATGGCGTGGAAGCCATGCGTGTGCTTGAAGAGCATGACGGGATTAACTTACTGATACTTGACTTACATATGCCCAATATGAATGGTTTTCAGGTTCTTGAAGCTATAAAGGAGAAGGAGCGGTATCAGAAACTTCGTACTATAATAATGACTAGCAGCGATGAATTGGAAAACGAAATCAAGGCCTTAAAGCTTGGAGCCATAGACTTTTTCCGAAAACCAATTAATGATGATTTATTTAAAGCAAGGATTAATCTGCATGTTACGCTAATAAATACCGAACAGGCACTGGAGCAAAAACTTGGAGTACAATCAATTACCTTTGACATGATTTTTGAGCAGGCTCCGATAGGTATTGTAATCTCACTTAGCAGTGATCCTGAAAACTCCGATGAGAGCATAGTTAGAGTTAACTCGGTGTATGAAGAAATCACAGGAAGAACGAAGGAAGAACTTCTCCGTTTAGGCTGGGCAAGTATTACTCATCCCGATGATTTAGAAGAAGATATGGAGAAGTATCAGAAGCTCCTGTCAGGCGAAGTCAAAATCTATTCTATGGACAAGCGCTATATCCGGCCCGATGGTTCTATTGTATGGGCGCATATTGTTGTTGCTCCACTGGCTATATCAAATGTTGATCAAGACAATTATATCTGTTTGATTCAGGATATCACCGAGAGAAAAACCATTGAAAAAGCACTGCACGAAAGTGAACGAAGTAAATCTGTTCTTCTTTCACACCTTCCGGGCCTTGCATACAGATGTAATTACGATTATGACTGGACAATGCAGTATGTCTCAAAGGGATGCTTTAAGCTCACAGGATATCCTCCGGAGAGTTTGCTTTACAACAGAGAAATCTCCTATAATGATTTGATTGCTCCCGAATACCAGGAAACTCTATGGAAAAAATGGGTTCATACCATTGAAAAAAGGCAAGAGTTTAAACATGAGTATGAAATAATTACTGCCACAGGCGAGAGAAAATGGGTTCTTGAGATGGGGCAGGGTATATATAGCCATGATGGCCAGGTTGAAGCCCTTGAGGGGATTATTCTGGATATATCAGATAGAAAGAAAATTGAAAATACGCTGAAATATAATAATGAGCACGACAGGTGGACAGGCTTGTATAATCGCGAATATTTGATGTCCCTGCTTAAAAAGGATATAAAGCGAAAGACAAATATTAAAAGGGCACTTATTGGTGTTAACTTTAGTACAGTACAATTGATTACTGCTAATTACGGGTTCCAGTATACTCAGAACCTGATAAAAAAAGCAGCAGAGAATCTTTGTCAGCATTGTAAGGGAAATTGCATTTTGTTCCATGTGCGAGAGAACCGCTTTGCTTTCTACCTCTATGACTACAAAGACAAAAATGAACTTGATGGTTTTGCCTGTGCCGTTGCAGAGACTTTAGAATCCCTGTTTGTAACAGAGCGAATAGGCGGCGGAATCGGAGTTGTCGAAATTGATGAGAATCAAGATGAGGTAGACATCGAACTAATTATGAGAAGACTATTGCTTGCCACTGAAAGGTCAGTCAATATGTCAGAAAAAGTCTTTAATGTTTGTTTTTATGATGATGAGCTGGAAGAACTGGTCGATCGCGAAAGAGATGTTGTGGAGGCTCTTAATGAGGTAGCCGCCGATGATTATAATGAGGATCTTTATTTGCAGTATCAGCCCATAATAGATTTAAAGACCGATTTAGTCTGCGGCTTTGAAGCTTTATCAAGATTAAAGACCGAAAAGCTTGGATTTGTATCTCCTGTCGAGTTCATTCCAGTTGCCGAAAAAACAAAGCTTATTCTTCCTATTGGTGAAAAAATAATATACAAAGCGTTTCGCTTTTTAAAAAGGCTCAAGGAGCAAGGGTATGAGGATATTGGCGTTTCAATCAATATTTCGATCATCCAGCTATTAAAGCCCGATTTTGCTGACCGATTTCTTGAGTTAAGCAAAAAGATGGAGATTGATCCTAAGAATATCGGGATTGAAATAACCGAATCAGTCTTTGCAGCCGATTATGTGAATATCAACCGCATTATAGAACGTCTCAGAGAAGCCGGGGTGCGTGTAGCCATTGATGATTTTGGAACCGGGTATTCTTCCCTTGCCAGGGAAAAGGAGTTAAAGGTTGACTGCATGAAGATTGATAAGTATTTCATTGATAAGCTTCTGGATACAGATCATGAAAAAGCTATTACAGGCGATATAATATCCATGTCGCATAAGCTGGGGCATTGTGCAATTGCCGAGGGGGTAGAATACGATATCCAGCTGCAGTACTTAAAAGAGCACAAATGCGACAGGATACAAGGGTTTTTTATCAGCAAACCCCTTGATGAAGACAAGGCCATCGAGTTTTTAACAACTCATAATACTGCCAGAAGCTAAGTTTTATACCCTTGATATACTTTGGAGCTTCATGTTGAGTCTTTATACCCACCGCCGTTGCAAACAGCTCATGCTGCTTGACGGAATTGATAAACTTTGGAGATTCATCTTGAGTCTTTATACACCTCGGAAAATGGTAATATCAGATGAATAATAAGTTTTAAAATATAGTTATTTCAGTATACAAAACCGGGTCCGGCAGGAAGAATACCGCCAGATCCGGTTTATATATTAACACCCCTAATATGAGGAGTGGAATCATTGTCTGTCCCTTAACGGAGGATTAGATGTTCTATCTGTGTATAGACATCATTCATTGATCCCGTTGAACTTCAAAGAGAGGTCGGACAGGGCATAGGTACAGCAGGTGTGAATAATACCACGCACAATTTCTGCTGATTCACGATTATCACGGGCAGGATCTGAAAAAACTGTGCCCTGTTGAAGGATTGCCCTGCAATATCCACAGTTCCCACTCCTGCACCTGGACTCTGGCTTGATTCCAGCCCGTTCCATGGCAACTAAGATGGTATCCTCTGAGGATATTTTTATTTCATGAACCTTTTCTCCGATTTCAATCCTTAAAGAGAAGACTTGCCCCTTGGAGCCTTGCTTGATGCAATCGGGAATCTGCTTGATTTCCCCAGGAAGCTCCAAATGATATTTATCAGGAGGAATCTGTAAAGGGGCAAGATCTCTCTCAAGAAACTCATACATCTCCTTTGGTCCACAGACGAAAAATTCCGCATCCTTTGTTTCTGCATTTTTGCAGATTATCTCTCTATTTATATAACCTTGCTCCATTCCTGGAGCACTCATATCTGCCAAAGCAAATACTGCATTAAATCTCTCACAATCCAGGCTAAGCTTTAGGAATTCATCAAAAAACAGTACATCTTCCTGCCTGTCCCAGCCGCAGAAAAGGGTAATATCGGCATTAACTGAGCCATCGGCTACTGCTCTTGCCATGGATCGTAAAGGTGTGACGCTCATGCCGCCCGAAATCCCGATAACAGGACCTTTGGTTGAGCAGTCAATGTAAAAATCTCCAATTGGCTTTGATGCTTCCAGCACATCCCCCACGGTCACATGCTCAAATAGCCATTTTGATGTAAATTCTCCGCCACCGTGTATGTAGAGGTCGTAATAACCTTCCTCGGCCTCTTTAGGGGAGGAGGCAATGGAGTATGGCCGGCTTGCCGTAGCACCGTCTATCTCATAAAACAGGCTGATAAACTGACCGGCCTTGAAACCTTCCAGGCCAACACTCTTATGGGCCGATACAAAGCGATAGCATCGGACATCCTGATTTATTTGCCAGATATCCGAGACCTTAAGTTGTTGTCTTGAAAAGTCCATTCTACACCTCCATCTGCCTAAACGCTTCGAGAGCCGTAATTATTTCTCGGCGCTCGCCCTCGGCTGCCAGATTTTCACCCAATACATAGCTGTCAACACCCTCGGCAGCATCTGAGCCAAAGGAAACCACATTATTAAGAATAGAAGCTGTTTTTATCCCCCTAAGTCTGCCTATAACGAAAAGTGCCGCAGTTTCCATGTCTGCTCCTAGCACGCCTCTTTGTGACCAGTAGGCACATATTTCTTCCTCTCGATCTGTGTAAAAGCTGTCATGGCTTCTGACAATGCCGATTTTGTGCGGGAAGGCATTTTCCTCTGCAGCTTTTTTGCATAATAGTAAAAGGTCTGTATCGGCAGCAGCGGGAAAGCTCTCTTCAATATAGGTTCTTGAGGTACCGTCATCCCTCACTGCAGCGCTTGCCAAAATCAAATCTCCGATTCCGATGCCGGGCTGAAGAGCACCGCAGCTTCCAATTCTTATAGCATATTTGATCCCACAATTATATAGCTCCTCAATGGCGATTGCAGTTGAAGCACCGCCAATTCCCGTAGAAAGGGCAAGGACCGGAATGCCCTTATAGTAGCCTTTGATGCTTCTAAATTCACGGTTGTCTGCCAGGCTAACTACATCGGTCAAGTGCTTGGCTATGGCATCAATACGCTTAGGGTCTCCAGGGAGTAATGCATATTTTACATTGATGTCAGAGCTTATTCGGATGTGGGCTTGTAATTCACCCATTATGATTACCTCACTTACTGTTATTGTTGTTTTAAAAACTGCATCAGTTCGATTCTGATTCCGTCAGGATCCAGTGCGTGAACCCATGTGATATTTAACTCAGGAACGATCATACGCTCGCTTGCCATCTTTACTCCTTTGCTCTCGAGATACTTTATCATAGAGACCAGGTCGTTGACCTCAAAGGAAATGTGACCAATACCAATATGATTTGGAGCAATAGGAGCATCAGTGCCTTCCTCTGTCAGGAATTGAATCAGCTCCACCTCGCTGCCGTAGCCCACAAGCTGAGCCAGCTCTATTGTGCAGCCTGGAACGCCCATTCCAACATCACACTGCTCCGGGGTTTCAATCCAGCGCATCTTAAGCTCCATGCCAAGAATATCTTTATAAAACTCCAGTGAGCGGTCGAGATTCTTGACAATAAAGCCCGAGTGGCTAAACTTTTTAATGCAATCTTCTACACGAAATTTCATTTTTTTCTCTCCTTTATTATTTAGTCTGTTACCTGGCCCTTTTTTCTAGCCTTTGCGAGCTTCCGGGCAGAAACGATTACCAATCCTATTACAGTTGCCAGGTAGGGAATCATTGCAACCAGATCTGCCTTTAGGTTCAGGGTTGCAAGGGTAATTGAGGCAGCATTTGCTGCACCGAAACCTAAGGATGCCAGCAGAGTACCGAAGCTTTGCCCATTAGCCAGTGTTGTTGCAGCAATTCCGATATAGCCTCGTCCTGCCATCATATCTCTCGCAAAGTATGACAGATAGCCCATGGACATAAAGGCTCCTCCTAAGGAGGCGAATAGCCCTGAGAGCAGGAATGCCTGAAGCTTAATTTTCTTTACACTTATACCTACAGAGGCCGCTGCATTCGGGTTGAAGCCTACCGCCCGGATTCTCAGTCCAAGCCTGCTCCTGAACACGAGAATATAGGTAAGAAATACTGCAATAAAGGCAATATAGGTCAATGCGTTATGGCCCGAAAGAATCTTGCCTAGAATAGGTATATCCTTAATGATTGGAATGTGCCAGTTGGGAACGCTGAGGCTTTGAAGCAGCCTGGATGTTCCCTTGTCGCCGGTAAGCAGAAACAGCAGGTAAACTGTACCGCCTGAGGCAAAGGTATTCAGAGCAAGTCCCGTAATTATCAGATCCGACTGTTTATAAAGATGGAGGTATACAAACAGCAGGGATATGATTAAACCACCCAGCAGAGCACCGGCAATTCCACCTATGACACTCTGAGTCAGGGCACTGAATACAACGGCAATCAGCGAGGCCATGAGCATAATTCCCTCAAGAGCCATGTTTATTGTACCGGCGTGGCTTGCAATTAAAGCGCCCAGGGCACAGAATATTAATGGGGTGGACATTCTGATTACTGAAATCAGAAATGCAATCAGGTAATCCAAGGTTAAAAATTGTTCCAACATTTATTTTACCTCCCCTTCTACTTTTGAGAGCTTAATCACAGCACGCTTGCGTAGAGATTCCATGAACAGAGTGGCCGCCACAAGAAGAATAATAATTGCCTGTATGACCATGACAAATTCTGAGGGGACATCCGTTGTAGTTCCCACGATGTTGGCCCCAATCTGCAGATAGGCAAAGAGCAGGGCAACGAATGGGATTGCAGCTGGCTGGTTGAGGGCTAGAACCGAGATCATAAGACCTGTAAAGCCATAACCTGTCTGATTGACCCATAAAAATCTGTCATACTTGCCAAGGATCTCTACAGCACCACCGACGCCTGCCAGAGCGCCGCCAATCATCTGGGCCAGCAACATGGAAGAGGCCACATTAATTCCCACATATTTTGCAAAGCTTCGGTTATTACCTGTTACACGGATTTCAAAGCCCTTAGTGGTTCGGTTGAGAAACCACCAGGTGAATAGAACAGCAGCTATAGCAATGAAAATGCCCGTGTGCAGGTCTGTTCCCCTGAGCAGGGTATGCAGCTTTGCATTCTGAGCAAGCTTGTGGGAACCAAGGTATGTGACACTGGTATCACGCATCCAGTAGCGAAGAATATAGGTTGAGGCAAATGTCAGCACATAGTTGAGCATAATTGTTACAACGACGACATTTGCTTTCCATTTAATATTCAGTAATGCCGGTATCAGTCCACAGGCCATACCCACCAGGGCACCCACTACAATCAGCAGAGCCGGAAAAATCACGGGTGGGATCCCGGGAGGAAGGGCTGTTGATGCGAGCCATGCAACGACTGCTCCAGAGAGCATGAATCCACCTTCTACAATGAGGTTAAACTCTCCTACCTTAAGCATGAAGCACATTCCCAGGGATGTAAACAACAGCGGGATTGCAAGCTCAATTACATTAAAGAATCTGCGTTTACTAGCAAATGGCCCGAGAATAAAGGTTTTAATAGCGTTAAGCGGATCGTCACTTACAAAGAACAGGAATACTAGGGCTAGCAGAAAGCCGATTATTACAGCACTGATAATACGAATCAGGTCAAAATATTTAACTATAAACTTTGATGTTTTCATTGTTGTAAAGCCCTCCCTATCTCTTCGGTGGACATTTTTTTGACCCCAAGCATATATTCTCCCAGCTCCACATCAGTTACCTTTGATGCATCCTCAAAATAAGCAGTGATCTCGCCATTATACATGACTATGATGCTGTCGCTTAGCTTGATGAGTTCATTCAGATCGGCTGAGATAAGCAGCACAGAGGCACCCTTTTCCCGTGTCATTTTAATCAGTTGTGAATGAATAAATTCACTTGAGCCTACATCAATGCCTCTGGTAGGCTGATTGGCTATAATGATTTTAGAATCACTGGAAAACTCTCTTGCTGCAATTATTTTTTGAATGTTACCGCCAGAGAGCATACCTGCCATACTGTCGGGTGAGGGGCAGGCCACATCAAACTGCTTAATCAGGGCATTAGTATCTTTCTGGATCGCCTTTATATCCAGACGGATTCCTTTGGAATATTTACCGGTGAAATAGCGGTCTGCAATGATATTGTCCCTTACACTCATGTTGGGAGCGCAACCATAGGTCATCCGGTCCTCAGATATACTGCCGACGCCAAGTCTTCTGATTTGACGTACCGTCCTGTTTTTAATTGAACTTCCGTCAATTGTAATATCGCCCTTTGAGAACCGGCGCAGGCCGGTAATTATTTCACTCAACTCATTCTGGCCATTACCCTCAACTCCGGCAACACCAAGAATTCGTCCATCTGTGAGAGAGAAAGATACATCCTTCAGAAGCTGCTTGCCCTCGTAATTTGTATAATGAAGGTTTTGAACACGCAAAAGCTCCCGGCCCTCAGATTTCGGTGCATCCTTGGATATTTCGAAGGATACCTGCCTACCCACCATGAGGTTTGACAGCTCCTGTTCAGTGAAGTCATCTATACGGCCAACATCCACCACCTGGCCGTTTCTTAAAATTGTGAAACTGTCACAGAGGCTTTTGACCTCGTTGAGTTTGTGAGAAATAAACACTATGGTGTGGTTCATGTCTCTAAGCTTCTTCAGCTCGACAAAGAGTTCTGAAATCTCCTGAGGTGTCAAGACGGCAGTAGGCTCGTCAAGAATCAGGATTTCAGCACCCCGGAGCAAGGCCTTCAGGATTTCAAGCTTTTGCTTTACGGCAACAGAGCAATCCCCCACAATTGCCCTGGCGTCAATTTCAAAGTTATATTTTTTCGCGATTTCATCGGTTATTTTAACAGCTGCATCGAAATCAAACAGCCCGCGCTTTTTTGGTTCCATGCCCAGGACAAGGTTTTCGGCAACGGTCAGCTCGTCCACTAGCATAAAATGCTGATGAACCATGCCCACACCATGCTGAATGGCGTCCAGTGAATCACGAAATTGTATAGGCTTTCCCTTTAAATAAATCTGCCCCTCTGTGGGCGTGATTGAGCCGAACAGCACCTTCATTAAGGTAGTCTTGCCCGCGCCGTTTTCGCCCAGAAGAGCATGAATGGATCCGCGGTTGCACGCAAGGCGTACATTTTTATTTGCAGCAAATCCATTGGGATAAATTACAGTGATGTTGTCCATTAGTAAAATTTGCTCTTCCATTTGGACCATTCCTTTCCTTGCGGTACCCAGCACAAGATGAACCTGAGAATCAAAACTAATGCATCTATTGTGCTTTGGGGCTCTAAGCTGAAACCTAAAGCCCCGGTTAAGCCGAAGTAAACTTCGGTATTATTTCACCATTACAGAGTTTTTCAGATCAAGATATTCGTCTTCAGTCATGTCGAAGTAGGAAGGACATTCCAACTCGCCATTTCTGACATCCTCAATTAGGTTGTTCATTTCAGCCTTGATTTCATCAGGGACCTGTTTGTTATAGATTTCATTCTCGATGATCTTACAGCCACCGTTAGCTATTCCATAAACCTCAACGGTTCCCCAATCAAGTGCGTCAGGATTTTCAATTACACGCTTAACCCAATTGTAGGATACAGCACCCCAATCCTTATATGCGGAGGTGATAATGCAATCTGCCTGCTCATCGTCAACACCTATGAACTGTGCAGCAAGGTCTGTATCACAGCCAATACCCCATACGCCTGCTTCTTTACAAGCCTCAAGAGTACCGAAGGAGGATCCAGCGCCTACAGCGTAGATTACATCACAGCCTTGGCGAATCTGTGCCAGAGCGGTTTCTTTAGCAGCTGCCTGGTCAACAAAGTCTCCGGAAGCAGAAACGGCAACCTGAGCATTAGGATTTGCATGGAGAGCGCCGTTTATGTATCCTGTGATAAAGTCGCTGAGGGTAGGATATTCAACGCCTACAACAATTCCAACTTTTCCGGTTTCACTCATTTTCATGGCAAGATAGCCCGTGAGGAAGGATACTTCGTTTTGTGCGCAGAGGATACCAAGCACATTGTCAAGCCCATCAAGACCAGGTTGGCCCAGTGCAGTATCCAGAACCATGAACTTGATTTCAGGGAAGTCAGGAGCTGCTGACAGGACTTCATCAATCATTCCGTTGTTAGCCGAGGTGAAAATCATGTCAGGGGACTTGTCACAGGCATCTAACAGGGTTGCCTTGTAGGCAGAAGGATCAGTGGGAAGCTCAACAAATTCGCCGTCTACAGGAAGCTCTTCGAGCATTCTCTCATAGCCTTCATAGGTGGCGTCTGCTATACCAGCATCTCCTAAGGTTCCGCCGATGTAGATAACCTTCACCTTTTCGTTTTTGGGTTCATTTGATGAACTCGGTTCGTTGGTTGGTTCGCTGTTACCATTTCCACAGGCTGCCAGCGAGAATACCATAGCTAGTGCAAGGATTAGACATAATAGTTTTCTCATTTTCTAAGTCTCCTTTTCTTAAATGTCGTTTTTAAATGTCTTATTACAAAATGTGAATTTCACATTGTAACCAAATTACTTTTATTCCGGCCGAATAATTGCTATTATTAAGGTAAAGTATATATTAAGGAGGAAAGAGTATGGCCGTGTCGATTCTTGATCTGGTGGAAAGCGCACCTGCATCAATCAAAAAACAATTTTATTACAAACGCTACAGCGCTAATACGCAAATTATTTCCTCTACGGGGGTTTCTGATACCTATCTCTATATCATTACTTCAGGTGTTGCCGAGGTTTATAAGGCATCGAGCTGTGGAGCAGTCATTAGTGTAAATACCTTCAGTGCTGGCGATGTGTTCGGAGAAGTAGAAATATTTTCTCCCGATTTTAAGCCATACAATGTTCACACTAAAACCGACTGTACCATTATCCTTGTAAAGAAGGAAACGGTTTATCAATGGATGCGCGAGGTGTTTGAGTTTAACCTCTTTTTGTGTGAAATGCTCACACGGAGGATGTATTTGACCTCGGACTCCATGTCTCGAATTGCCCTGTTACCTATAAAGGAACGCGTATTAGGTTTTATTTCCTCTCACTATTTAAACGGTACCCTTGACACTCTTACCAAGGAAGAGCTTGTGGCTCAGGTACGGGCACCTCTGAGAAGTATTAACAGAGTTATAAAACTATGCACCCACGAGGGCCTGATTGAGTATAAAAAGAAGAAATTCCATGTGAAAGATGTTAAAAAACTCTCCGGATTCTTCGATGTTTATAATATCTAATGCATATCCACCTCCAGATGAGTTAATCTTAAAATAATTTAATGAAAAATTAAAGGTCATATGACCAATTTCTAAAAAATATAAAAACAAAGGGCTAAGACCCTTTGTTTTTTAGCGTTTCGAGCTATTATTGCTATTAGTAATTCTCTGGCAAATGTAACAGTAAATTTGATAATCTCATAAAATGTTTATGTAAGTTAACCTATATATGGGAGGTAATAACCCATGCTTTCAGGCATTGAATTTATAAAGCAGTCTCTGGGGTTACATCTATTTTTTGGGAGAATAATGAAGGAGCATTCTTTTTTTCTTGAAGTGGCGTTTAGTCCTCGGGATGCAAGCTTTACCCGGCAGGCCGATGCTTTTCGCAGAGAATTTGATGCATTACTTGGAGAAGCTGTTTCGCTTTCAAACGGTGTTGTGAATCCCGAGATTATTCAATCGGGTGAAGTGGTAACGCCCTATACTATTAATGCAGAAGTAGCAAGCTCATATTTTACAGGCATACAAATACCGACTAATTTAACCCAGGCAGAAGCCGAATTATCAGGGGGCGGTATCATAAATGTAAGTCCTATGCTTGAGCAGCGTATATCTGTCCTGAACGAAAGAGCAATTAATGCAACCGCTGCATTAATACAGTTTAAAACAAACATTTTGTCAAATGTTTTAAGCTGTAGGATGTTTACCTTTAATTATCCATTACTGATTATACATATCATCCGTGAAGCAGAATTGTATCTTCAGCAGCTTAGGAGAATGCAGAACAGGGAAGAAATTAATCTGGAAAGAAGAGCAATAGAGACGGAGTTTTTCTGGAGCAGGCAAATGGCTGAGCATGCCAAGTTCATCAGGGGACTTCTCGATCCCACTGAGGAAGATTTATTCAACATTGCTAATAATTTTGGGAATGAATTTGATCAGTTGACGCAGGAGGCAGAGGCGGCATTAAATGGGACTGTGCCTCCTGCTAATCTAACCGACAGAACTTTAAGAGCAACTGAAAATTTGAGAAATTTCAAGGCCCAAGGTACTCAGGGAATATTGGATTGCAACATCAGATCTGTCATAATCCCTCTGCTGGGAGATCATGTATTGCGTGAAGCAAATCATTATATCAGACTCCTTAAATAAGACAGGAAATTGGCAAGACTGAGGGAGGGGCTTCTGTGTTCCATAAGCGGAGTGCCTGCTGCCAGTTAAAGAGAAGCATGGTTGCGTAGCAGGCACGATAAAAAATCGGATGTTTTTCTGGAACGCTAAATGGTAGCAGGCACTCAGCCGCTACATGAAGTTGCAAGACACAGAAGAACCGTCCCCTGTCGTGCCATCTTGTTTTTAACATATTTTTAAGATATATTAAGAAGAAAACATATTAGAAGAAAACCAGTTTCTTGCAGGGAGATAGTGTACATGAAGCATGATATTGAATTAGTGGGGAAGATAGGCTCAATGGCTTTAATCCGTGAGGCTGAACATGATATAAACTACAATGTTTTTAGCCGCATTGGAAGCGAATTGCGTCCAGGAATGATTTGGGTCAGCTCTGGTGCGGTTGAGATAGGACGCCTGGATTATGTAAAAAGAACAGGCTCCGAGCTGAAGGGGCCTAAAAGTGATATAATGACAGACTATTCAGCTCAGGGACAAGCTATACTGATGGAGGAATACAGACGCTATGTTCCATCCCAATACTCTGTCAGACAATTATTGGTAGAGCATACCCATTTTAATGATGCTGAAAAAAGGGAGCATATCTACCAATTCCTTATGCGCTGTGTAAGGCAGGAGGCCGTGCCCATTGTCAATTACAATGATACTGTCAGCTTTGAAGAAAACCGCCGTTGGGAATTAGAACAACTCCGTAATAACGGCCAAAAAAGAATTGTAGAATGCATTGATAATGATGAGACAGCCTCTGTGATAAGTACTTTGGTTCACCCGAAATATTTACTTATTCTCACATCAGTTAAAGGAATATACCTGGATCAAAAGGATCCCACCACATTAGT
>JAAYTU010000095.1 GCA_012523705.1 Clostridiaceae bacterium | reverse complement strand
TGAAGTGTAAACTGTTGGGTGGTGTAATCAGAATAGGACCTGGTTGATCTAATATTAAAGACAAGTATCTGAGTTATTATTACAGACGCCATACTGAAAACCAGAAGGGTAATTAGTAATTCAACAAGACTAAAGCCTTTATTATTCTTTTTTTTCATAATATTAATAGACTTCATAAATACTAAACCTCTAGGTTTAAATAGCCCCGGGGCAAAAGCCCCGGGTGATCATGATTAATTATGGAGTAATTGTAATTACTGCATCATCTGCTGTATCTGTAGATGTAACTGTAATTACTTGTGTAACTGAGTCTACGTTTATTACCCAACCTACCATACCATTTTGTTCGGGTTTAATGTCTTCTTTCTCTAAGAATGGTCCATACGTTCCATCTATTTCTTTATCCGCAGCCGTTGCTCCTGTGATAGTGCTAGGAGTGGCAGCAGACGAAGATTGAGAAGTAATCGTTGCTCCTGTAGCCCCTGCACCCGAGATTCTTATAGTTTTAGCTAATTCATTAACTAATTTTTGCGAGGAATCACCAGTTTTAACTCCTAATGTACTTAAATCTGGATCATTAGCTGCGTTCACGTAGGTTAAAATAGCCCTTTTAATTGCATCTGCTGTCTCCCTGTCAGCGCCACCTCTTGATGTCTCTAATACGCCACCAAATAGCGTAATTGCTGTTCCGGCTATAATAGCCATGATAAGTAATGCGATAAGTAGTTCAACCAAGGAGAAACCTTTGTTTTGTTTGAAAAATCCTTTCATTTTTATTACCTCCAGTATGAAAATAATTTATTTAAGCATATATTGCTTACACGATTATTGGGGGGAATTATATTCCCATGTTCTGGTACACGCTAATCATTGGATAGAGTATGCTAAACATTATAAGCATTACTACTCCACCTAATACTATCATGATTAGCGGTTCGATAAATGTGGTTAGTCTGTTAATCTTAATATCTAATTGCTCCTCATAAAACTCTGCTGCCTTGGAAAGTGATTCGTCAAGGCTACCTGATTCCTCTCCTGTTCTTACCATTGACATGGCAAGGGATGGGAAATACTGCATATCCAACAATGCTCTATACATTGAACGGCCTTGCTTGATGCTTTCTATGGCTGATGACATCTTATCTGAAATAACAGAATTAGTAAGTACCCTTTGAATAATCTCAAGGGATTCAATTATTAGAACTCCACTTGATAATAATGTCGATAAAGTGCTTGTTAGTCTTGCCGTCATAGAGGTCTGGCTAACGTCTTTGATAAGGGGAAGCTTAAGCTTTAATGTATCTACAGACCTTCTACCCTTGTCGCTACTGACAATTACCTTGTATAAAGCTATGAATCCTACTATTGCCAATAATAATATGTACCATTTAGTAACGAAGAAGTCGCTTACACCAAGCATAAATTGAGTAATGGCAGGAAGCTCTGCATCCATCCCCCTAAGTGCTTTCGCAAATGTGGGTATAACATATCCAATCATAATTGCCACAACCAGTAATGCAATGCCTAATACAATTATCGGATAAGTTAATGCACCCTTTATCTTTCGGATTTGTTTACTCTCTTTTTCAAAGTGCTCAGCCATCTTTACAAAAACGCCATCTAACTGGCCACTGACTTCACCTGCTTCAACCATACTCAATAGTATCTTAGGAAAGACATCTGGATACTGTGCCATGGCTACCGAGAGTGACATACCCTTTTGTATGTGCAGGTAAACATCTGCAACAGTTTCCTGTAATGTAATATTCATATCCTGACCTCTAAGGTCATCTAAGCAGTTTGCCAGGGAAATACCAGAATTGAGCATAATGGCCATCTGTCTGCAAAACTGTGCCAAATCCTGTAAGCTAACCTTTTTACGGAAAATCTTAATTTGCGAAATATCAGTCAGATAGTTTTTCTCTATGACTTCTATAGCTTCTAACCCATTGGTAGCAAATAGCTATAAAAGCCTTTCTTTACTCTCAACATTAGATTCCCCAATTTGAATCCTACCTGATCCGTCTTTTACCTTATACTTATAAACAGGCATTGTTTAACCTCCGTTACATTGCTGTTCCTAAAGCATTAACCAAGAAATTCAGCCTTGATGTATCAAGATGACTGTTAAATTCCAAGCCCTTGATAGTAGCAGCATTAATTCTATGGGTAGGAAGATTCAGAGCTCTTTCGAAGTATTCGTCAACGCCCTTCATCTGAGATCCACCACCAATAAGATAAATCTTGCCTGGATGCTCGCCGCTGCAGCGTGTAATGTAGAAATCAATGCACATCTTTATGTCAGCTAAAATAGAATCAAGGATTTTCTTGGCTGATTGGGAGCAAATATACTCGGTACCAGCCACCGCATTTGGATTAAATCCATAGGTCTTTTTATACAGCTCAGCCTTTTGGAATTCATCAGGCTTAAGCTCCATATCCTTGATTATCTGGTTGTCGATTCTGCTGCTGCCC
>JAAYTU010000094.1 GCA_012523705.1 Clostridiaceae bacterium | reverse complement strand
CTTTTTACTAATTGGCTCCCGATATTCGTTTCGTTTCTTTCATTTGAACAGCTTGAAAGTATTACTATCAAAGCTATAAATATTATAATTAAACGATTTATCTTTTTCATAATTGAAACTCCTGAACCATCCTGTTTTTTTTAGATAGCATATCACAAATACTTCTCAATCAGACTCTGCTCCATAACTTCCTTTTCTATAAGCGCAATGGCTTTTTACTAACTATATTATGCTATAATCCTGACGGTGTAAAGATTATATAAAGACCGCTTAATTGAAATATCCTCTAGCTTTCTCTATAATAGATATGTCATATTTCATTGTGGAGGTTTGTAAAATGTCTTGCCATTCAAAAGTAAATTGTACCTGTACATATCCTTGCTCACGACACGGAAAATGCTGTGAATGTGTCGCTTATCATCGTAGAAGCGGAGAGGTGCCGGGATGTTTCTTTTCTAAAGCCGGTGAAAAAACCTATGACAGATCAATAACAAATCTTTATAACGATTATAAAAACAACCGTTAACCCAAATCGCCGTTGTAAAATTGTGACTACAATGACGATTTTTGTTTTCCCCATGTAGTATTCTTTCTACATAACCTGCCCCTGCCAGAAGTCAGGTTTTTATGCCGTTTACATTATAATAATATATAAGTTATCAGTGTAATATTTATAGAAGAAAAAATGTCTGTGTTAATGTTATAAACAACAACTAAAATCATATAGTGTATTGGAGGAAGTATCATTATGAGATGGAAAGAGATTAAAAATTGGAATTGGCGAAAAATAATCGGCATGATTCTCTTTATTACATTAATCGTTTCCATCGTATATATTGTTGTAATGCTATTTCTATCTCCATCGGGTATTTCGGGTACAGAAGCCTATGCCCACGTAAAAAGCGATTATACACTGATGCTAATTCAATGTGTACTGGGGCTTGTGGTAATGATGGTTCCTACATTTATTGAACGAAAATGGTCTATCAGCATACCAAATTATATGTACGTGCTGTACTTTATCTTTCTTTATTGTGCAATCTATCTTGGAGAGGTGCGCAGCTTCTACTACCTTATTCCTCATTGGGATACAATACTTCATGCCTTCAGCGGAGCTATGCTGGGAGCTCTGGGATTCTCCCTGGTCAGTATCCTCAATGATACCAAAAAGCTTTATGTTCAATTAAGTCCGTTCTTTGTCTCCTTGTTCGCCTTTTGCTTTGCAGTAGCGGCAGGAGCCATATGGGAGATTTATGAATATACTGTTGACAGTCTGCTATCTTTAAATATGCAGAAATACATGCTTGAGAACGGCACACCACTGGTTGGCCAGGAAGCATTGTCCGATACCATGAAGGATCTCATAGTTGACACTATAAGTGCCCTTGTTATTTCAACAGCTGGGTACATAGTAAATAAAATCAATGCCCGTAAACGCAATCGAACTGATTTCCCCCACAGACAAAATGATACTATGGATTCCGCTGATGAAAAAAATACAGCTAATAAATAATGGCTAGTAGCTGAACATACCCATAAATCATGTAATTGTTCTATTCATCGCCATATCTTACTTGCCTTTGGATCAGAATTCAGGCACTGTTCTCTCAAGCTTTCTAACTTTTCTGTATGGTCCTCATTGGGATTATCATACTTTAACACTTTAAGAACTGATAATTCAAAGCCTTCTGATCCATATTTATTCCAGAGCTCCTGTAATCGTTTATTAGGATGCAAGTTGACATCCAACTTTAAATTGTTACTGTTAAAGTCTGCTTTTGTATCTTTGGATATACCCAAAAAGGCCTCACCAGTTTCTTTACAACGATAAGATATTACACCCATTTCAGGATGCCTGTTTTTATAGATTTCTACTAATTCTTTTCTTCTTTTCATATCCATTGTGTTCACCCCCACTCTATTATAAACTATTATGCTTGCGTTCTTTGAAGCACTTTTTTACGCGTACGCCTCTTTGGGGCGAGCTGATGAAACTGATTTCTACGGACTATTTTTTTATAGTATCTGTTCTAGGCAATGCGTCTTTGTTCTTTATGCCTAGAACTATTCGTAATGGAGTAAAATGCCTGAACGCTTCAAAGAGAGCAAGACTGGCTATGAGGCTAAGCACGACTATTAAAATAAACTGCAAAGTTATATCATCTGACCATTGCAGAGCCAAATAAGCTATTACCATCATGACTGATTGATGTAATATGTATACGGGAAAGGCCGCCTTATTTAAATAATCAAGTACTTTTCCTCCTCGATTAAGATATCTGAATGCAAAGGCCAACATCACCAGCAAAGCGCTGAATCCATAAAGATTTCTTACAAGGTCG
>JAAYTU010000093.1 GCA_012523705.1 Clostridiaceae bacterium | reverse complement strand
TTGCTTCAGCATTTCCTCTAAAAAGAACGCCATGAGGCAATATAATAGCTCCTTTACCTTTCTGAGGCTTAAGAGAATGGATAAAATGAATCAGCCATGCATAGTCCCCGTTTTTTTCAGGCGGAATTGCACTATACTCAATAAATCGCTCATCACTACTGGTGTCTATTCCATTGGCCCATGATTTATAGGAAAAGGGCGGATTGGCCACAGCAAAATCGAATCGTTCTATTCTGTCGCCGTTTTTAAACTTGGGATTGGACAGAGTATTAGCATTAGCAATTGTACCGGTTGATTTGTTATGCAGTACAAGGTTCATTTTGGCAAGACCTGCCGTTGTTGTATCATATTCCTGACCATAAATGGTAATTCCGTTTGCTGCTTCATCAGCTGCACGGATAAGCAGAGATCCTGATCCACAGGCCGGATCATATAGGGTCTGGGAAGCCATCGTGGCTGCGTTGATACCTATTACTTTAGCCATTACTCTTGATACTTCTGCCGGTGTATAGAACTGTCCTTTGCTTTTACCGCTTTCCGAAGCGAAATTTTTCATCAGATATTCATAAGCATCTCCTATGATATCATCCCCACCAGCACGATTTTTTCTAAAGTCTAAGGATTCATTTTGAAAAATAGATACCAGATTTGTAAGTTTGTCTACCTTGTCCTTACCACTGCCCAGTTTGGCATCATCATCGAAATCAGCTACATCTATAATACCAGTAAGTCCATTCGCTTCAGCTAATTTGCTTATTATTTTATTCATTCTATCGCCAATATCACTTTTTCCTTTGGCATCAATCATGTCTTTAAAACTGCCGCCTTCAGGAATTTCTATTTCTGCATAACGATCTCCCATAAATCGGTCAGTAACGTATTTTACGAACAGCAGTGTTAATACGTAATCTTTATATAATGAGGCATCCATTCCACCTCTTAACTCATCACAACTATTCCATAATGAGCTATATAGCTCACTCTTTTTAACAGCCATTAAATCCACCTCTTCTGAATTATTTATATAAACGCATTTTTTCTATCAATGCAGTATTCACTTTTCTCTTTTCACATAAATCCAATATTAGAGCACGCGCCATTCGGTTAGGAATTACTTTATTGTTTTCCCATCGATTCACTGTAGAAAAACTAACATGAATAGCTTCAGCGAAATCTGTCTGAGTCATTTGAAGTTCCTCTCTGATAGCTTTTATTGCTTCAGATATCTCCATAATCATCACGCTCCTATAACTTTAATTATAGCATTGTCTATATAGCAAAGTCTATAATCAATTGAAATATTTACATCTATCCTATCTCCTCAACCCTGCTTATTTATCTAATCTGTCCACTCAACCCTTCCTAATTTTAGACTCATTTTTACCACAAAAATATACCCTCGATATGTTTCCACATACACATATCGAGGGCTTAGGTCGAGTAGACAGATTTAATATCATTTTATGAACCCCAGTATTTTCAATGCTTCCAGAGCTTTATTTCTTAGACATCAAGCAAATGGTCTCCACGTGGTTTGTGTTGATTGAATTGATGTCAACCCACCATGCTGCATGGCAATATATATCCATTGTTTTCAAAGTTCCAGATTAGACTTCCATTACCTTTTTAACTTTACATATATACCAACAAAGCAAGTATAAGGCTTGA
>JAAYTU010000092.1 GCA_012523705.1 Clostridiaceae bacterium | reverse complement strand
TTAAAAACAACATAGCTTTTAGTACTAATTACGGGTAAATTTATACTTATTTATGCCTTTTTTTGAAAACCTGTCTGCTAGTCTGGAAGATCCTTTATTATAACTCTTACGGCTTTTATTTCTGGTAGCCAGAATATTACCTATCACACCTGTAGTTAAAGCTATTACTGTAAACAATAGGGTGTTGAATGTGAAGCTGATTCTGCCCCCTAATATACTACCTATTATTATGCAGATAAGAATATAAATAAAAGCTGTTAAAAGACTGGACAGAAGACTTTTATCAGGATTAGCCCTAGCAGCAGCATAGCTTCCGAAAAACACACCTAATATGGTGGATGCTATTGCTGACGGAAAAGTATAACTTTCAGGAAAATCAGTAAAACATAGCAGAAGGGATGCCAATAATAAGATTATGAATGTAATAAGAATTGAGATAGCTACTGATTTTAGTATTCCTGATAAATATCCAGTGGCCATTTTGGTACGGTAATTATCTCCCACACCAATTCCCCCAAGAGTCTTGTACTGATTAATAATATTCACAAAAATCCAGTCATAGAACTACATTCTGGTAAGACAGGGGACGGCGTTGTAACCACTTATTGCTATTTAGAATAGAATATATTGAGTTCAAAAGGCATGGGAGGTTTTTTATATGTTCGGATTCAGAGGACGTAACTTTTTTGGTGGCAATTGTGAAGTTCTAATGTTCATTATCCTGTTCCTTCTCCTTTTCTGCAACGGATGTGACGATGACAACAAGTGCTGCGACTAACGGTGTGAGCTATTAATTACAGCCGAAAGGAGGTGCCGTTTATGCGGAATTGTAGAAGAGATAATGACTGCACAATCCTATTCTTTATTCTGATTTTCCTCTGCTTATTCTTTGACAAGGATAACGGCTGCTGTGACTAAAGTTAAAAAGCGGGGGTCCGTGCTTCCCCCGCTCTTTTCATGTCTTATCAATTATTTAGATATATTAATATAAATCTGAATAACTCTGATGTTTACACCAGATCAGTTATTAATAAGGTTTTCATCTTCGCTTTCTTTGTCCTTAATAGCCTTAAAAGAGTTTCTTGCATACATTAACAATGTAAATATGGCCATAAGAACACAACACCACAACAATATGGTTGTTATTTGCTCAGGCACCCTGAACAATGTAAGAATTATGGCAACAAACAATAAAAATGAGGTGAGCTTGCCAAACCACTTACTTGAAGTGTCATACTTCTTCTTTATCAGGTAAATGCTTGCAAGTATCATGGATAGTTCTTTTCCTAATACAAGCCAAAATATTATAGAGGGAATCCATCCTTTTAAAGAAAGAGTAAACAATGCGGCCAGTTGCATCAATTTATCGGCGAGAGGGTCGGCTATCTTCCCAAAGGTGGTTATAAGATCATACTTTCTTGCAAAAAAACCATCAATTATATCTGTAAGTGCTGCAAGCATAAATATTATGATAGCAATAGTAATCTGATTTTCCAACATAAAATATATAAATACCGGTACTGCCAGCATTCTTAAAACCGTAAGAATATTAGGTAGATTTCTAAATATTGTTTTCATAAATTATTTATCTCCCACCATTAGTGTTAATCTATACGTCTTACATAGCAAGAATCTTACTTAGATTAATTAGCTCCTTATCCATTGTTTTACTCATGCTTAATGCTTCAAATAAATCTATATCAACCAGCTTATTATCCCTTAACGCTACTATACGATTCTTTTTGCCTTCAAGCAAGCAATTTACTGCATGAGCCCCCATGCGGCTGCCCATTACTCTGTCGCATACAGTCGGTGTACCGCCTCTTTGAATATATCCAAGGATTGTGGCCCTTGTAACGATTTGAGTTTTTTCTTCTATATATTTGGCAATGTCGACAGCTCCGCCTATCCCCTCTGCAACAATAACAAGATAATGCTTCTTTCCGCGATTTCTTCCCTGTACTATAGGAAGTATAATATCCTCGTCTATATTAAATTCCTCTTCAGGCAGAATAATAGCCTCAGCGCCACCTGCAATGCCACAATTTACGGCTATCCAGCCGGCATTCCGCCCCATAACCTCTAAAACGCTGCATCGTTCATGGGAATATGATGTATCTCTTATCTTGTCTATAGAGTCCAATACTGTATTCATAGCAGTATCATAGCCAATAGTATAATCGGTTGAGCCTATATCATTATCGATTGTTCCTGGTATACCAACGCAATTCATGCCAAGCTCTGCAAGATCCTTCGCCCCTCTAAAAGAGCCATCGCCCCCAATTACAACCAGGGCATCAATGTTAAAAACCTTAGCCATTGACATGGCTTTCTTTAAACCTGCCTCAGTATTAAATTCGGGAGATCTTGCAGTTTGAAGAATTGTGCCTCCCCTTTGAATAATATCTCCCACAGAACGTAGCTGTAACTGTTCAAGATCACCATTTAATAGACCTTCATATCCTTTATATACACCGTAAACATTTAAACCGTTATAGATCCCTGCTCTTACTACAGCCCTCACAGCAGCATTCATCCCGGGAGCGTCTCCTCCACTTGTAAGAACAGCTATGTTTTTAATTGTCTGCATTTTTTCCTCCATTAAGTAAGATTATTATACAAGAATAGATTAACAGAATTTCTTGATTTGTACATCATAAAATACCCGTGTAGATTTGACACGGGTATTTTAAAAACCTTTTTCAATGATTATGCCGTGTGCTTCTTCCACTTCGGCTTCGGGTACAGATACTTCAAAATAATCATCTTCTTTTTCTTTCCTGTTTACCGGGTTAATCCTTACCAAGATTCCAGCCTCTTCTAAGACAGATTTTAGATTCTCGGCTATTTCTTTATTCTGTGCCATGTAAACTACCGTCCACATATTACATATGCCCTCCTTGTCTGCTTCCCGACCGAACAACGCCATGATTACGTTCTTCCCCTAATATAAATGGCCGATGTCTGTTCGGTAAACGAAACTATGAGTAAATCTCCTTTATCCAGAATCTCTGTATGATGAAGCTTTGTATCTTTCCGTGTGCAAACCCTATTATATTAACAGTGTTCTAATATGCCTCAACGACAATATAATCTGAATAATATATATTGGACTCATTTTTCCAAGGAATCTCCTCAAAAATATATTATATTATTTTTTAGTAAAGTGCAAGCATTAGTATGGCAGGCTATTTTAGTACTTCACTTTATCAGAGCCCAACAGGTCAATCAGCTCACCTATTAATAAATCACTTATATGCACATTAAGCCTTAGTTTAGGCTTAGTAGCTTCATCTATATAAACTAAAGCACGGTCTGTGCCCTGAAAATACTTCATCATAGCAAGAGCTGCATTCCTTTTTGATTCTTCAATTCCCGCATCAAACAAAACCTTTACAGTTCTGGATTTAGTTGATACTCTTCCATTATTCAAGGTTTCATCCTGTCTATAATTATTATTCGATTTTTGCTCATAAACAAAATCATTTCCCAAATTTCCGGTTGGATAATTAATTTGATTATTATCCTGAGCTGATTTATAGCCCTTTGCAGCCCCAGTCATATTTATAGATTCTAACAGACTTATTTTATCGGCTAAAATCTTAGGTTGTTCATCCTCCTTGATTGATATTCTTCCCTCAACAAGTATCTGGCTTTCCTTAGATAAATATTTCGCAAATCTGTCGTAGATATTAGGAAAAACTATGACCTCCATCTGGCCGTATAGATCCTCGACTGTAACAAAGGCCATCATTCTGTTATTCTTTGTGCTTATGGTTTTAATACTGTCAACTATTCCTGCGATACGGACATACTTTCCGTCAGTAAACTGATCCTGATTTGCCTCCCCATCCTCCGAGAGTTCAAACTCATAGGAGAATACAGTTACATGATTTTGAATAATATCAGAATACTCATCTAAGGGATGGCCTGATATATATAAGCCCAGCATTTCCTTTTCCATTGATAACAGAAGCCGGGTATCATATTCATGAATGTCGGGCCACTCAATGTCAGCAAAATTATCGGCCTCGGGAACAGCATCAAACAAAGACATCTGACCGGATAATAATGTTTTTCGCCTTTGGCTGACTCTATCAAGTATTTTTTCGTAGTTTGCAATAAGCCTTGAACGGTAAACCTGAAAAACATCGAATGCTCCACATTTTATCAGGCTTTCGACTGATCTTTTATTGAGCTCCTTCCCTTCCATTCTTTCGCAGAAGTCAATAAAGCTTTTAAATGGACCTTTTTTATTTCTTTCTTCAATTATATTATTAACAACATTTCCACCGAGATTCTTAACAGCAAAAAGACCGAATCTGATAGAATCACTTTTTACAGCGAAGGAGCTTTCACTTTCATTAATATCCGGGGGCAGAACCTGAATGTTCATTTTACGGCATTCCATGACATACTGGCTCACCTTACCCATACTTCCCATG
>JAAYTU010000091.1 GCA_012523705.1 Clostridiaceae bacterium | reverse complement strand
AGCTTACCAGAAAAAAGCTTGAGGCAGCCCAGGCCAAGGGCCGTATTCAACGACCGATTAAGACAATGGTAGTAGGCATACCGAACGTAGGAAAGTCAGCCTTTATTAATAAAATGGCCGGTAAGGCAAGTGCCGCTACTGGAGACAGACCTGGTGTTACTCGGGATAAGCAATGGGTCAGGATTAATCCACAAATTATGCTTCTTGACACGCCCGGAATACTTTGGCCCAAATTTGAAGACCAGGAGATAGGTTTAAATCTTGCCGTAACGGGTGCAATTAAGGATGAGATAATGGATATAAGTGAGCTTGCTGCGAAGCTATTGGAGAAGCTGGCCATTGTTTACCCAGCTGAGCTGATGGGACGCTATAAGCTGGAGGAAATAGAGGACAGAAAGGGATTTGACCTTTTGCAGGAAGCCGGGAAAAAACGGGGATGCCTCATTGCCGGTGGAGAGGTTGACCTGAACCGAATTTCGGCTATTGTGTTAGACGAGTTTAGAGGCGGCAGAATTGGTAAGATCACTTTAGAGTCTCCCTTAAAAGGAGGTCTATAAGATGAAAAGACCGACAATAAAAAGTCTGAAAGAAAAAGCCGAAACCATGGAACCCTTCGAGGCTTTCAGTTGGCTTAAAACCATGTCTGAAGAATATGGAGAGTCGGTTAAGAAACTTGCCGATAAGTATTATAAGAGAGCTGAAGCAATAAAAAAAGAAAAGGAACGGCTTCTTGCTATGACCGCAATAGAATCATCGGCCTACGAAAAGGGATACACCCTGATAGGCGGAGTTGACGAGGCCGGACGTGGTCCTTTAGCCGGGCCGGTTGTAGCAGCCTGTGTGATTCTGCCTAAGGGTCTTCTTATTAACAAGCTTAATGACTCTAAAAAAATATCTGAGTCTGTGAGAAATGAGCTGTATGAAACCATAAAGAATGAAGCTATATCCTATGGTATCGGTATTGTGGAGCATCATATTATTGATGAGATTAATATATATGAGGCAACAAAAAGAGCTATGGAACTGGCAATAGGATGCATGAAGCAGACACCTGATTTCCTTATTCTTGATGCTATGGTGCTGAATAATGGAATTCATTACACCTCTGTTCCAAAGGCTGATGAAAAGTCTGTTTCAGTCGCAGCTGCTTCTATACTGGCCAAGGTTACTAGGGACAGGATTATGCAGAAGATGGACAGAGTTTATCCCGAATATGGCTTTGCACAGCATAAGGGATATGGCACCAAGGCTCACATAGAGGCAATAAAGGAAAAAGGGCTTTGCCCGATACATAGAAGAAGCTTTACTAAAAATATAGTGTAACAGAGCGGGTGATTATATGGATTATATGAATATTAATCAGTCCATGCCTCAGAATCTGTTTCAGGTATTGACCAAGGTGTCTTTGGACACTCTTACCACAGGAGACATACTTAAAGGAAGGGTTCAATCCCTTGAAAACGGGATATTATTAATAAACCTGTTAGATGGGAAATCCTTTACAGCTGCTGTTTCAGAAGGGTTTACCGCTAACGAGGGAGATGTAATTACCTTAGAGATTGGCCAACGCCAAAACAATCAACTCACTGCTAAAATTTTAAGCCTGGATTCTATAACAGAAAATGTACTGAACAAGCAAGACTTACTGCCCCACACAATAGAGGTTAAGCTTGAATCATTAGGGGTACAAAATGCCAAATCGCTTGTGGATAATGTGCTGGAATTATTGAACTCAAAGCCTGAGCTTGATACTGACCAGGCATCATTTCTTGTTGCCAACAAGTTGTCTGCGGCTCCAGATATGGATAAGCTCTTATTAAAAATTTCAGATCACGAACTGAGCCTTCATAAAAACCTGCAAAGCCTTCAGGACGGTATTTTTAAAGCTATTGCAGAGATGGATAATGAAAGTGCTGCCAAATCGTTAACCCCCGCAATTATCAGACATGGTGCCGATGAATTATCTGATCAAATCAGAAATTTGTTGCCCTATGAATCAAATAAATTGGCTGATTCCATTATCCAAAATGTCAAGGGAATACTTACAAAAACTTTAATGGATGAGTTTTTAGGATTAAATAATGAAAAGGGAGATGGCCAGGCCATTATTAATAAGGAGATACTGGGGGAGACCATCCGGGATATACTCTCTGATTTCCCAGATGCTGATGGAGCAGATGCTCTTTTACTTAAGAAGGGTGAACTTCCTGTTGAGGATAAAACAATGGATGATATTCTGAAGCTAATTAATAAGGGCTTAAGAAAAATCCATGAAAAGGGTGAGAGGATCAGAAGCGATTTCGATTTAAAAGAAATAAAGCAGGAATTGAAAAAGATTTTTGAAAAGGCTTTTATCAAGGCAGAAAATGGCCTTGTTGAAAAAATAGATGCTAAGGAGAAAAGTGAGGCTCTCAAGGAAATTCTGGAGCTGTCTAAAGAGGTTATGTCGAATTCTGATAATGCCTCGAAGGAGACTAATCTTCCTGTTCTTAAGGAAATCAATACAGCCTTTAGATTTTTTGAACAGGTTACTACATATAATTCAGTTATACAGCTTCCAATAAAAATCAATCAGGAAGAAACAACCGGGGATCTCTATGTGATGAAAAGGAAGGATAGTAGAAGGAAGATAGACACCAATAACTTCACATTGTTTTTATCCCTGTCAACAAAAAGCTTAGGTCTTGTGGAATCATTTCTAAATTCAACAAATAAAAGGATCACCATTCGCTTCAGATTAGAAAATGAAGAGCTAATTGATCTCTTTAATGATAATTACAGACTTCTATATGATGGTTTGTTGGAAAAAGGCTTTACTCTTGTAGATATGAAGTGCCGGCTGATAGATGGAGAAAGGGCTAATATTCTAAATGCAAGCACAAAGGTTGAAGACTTATTAGGAACTCAAAGCAGACTGGATTTAAAAATATAAGAGGTTATTATGGCATTAGACAAAACTAAGAATAATAAAATAAAGAAGGCATCAGCCATTAGCTATACCCCGGGAGAGGACAGTGCCCCTAAGGTAATAGCTTCTGGAAAAGGAGTTATTGCGGAAAAGCTTATTGAAAAGGCTAAAGAGGCCGAAATCCCCATATACGAGGATGAGCATTTAGCAGAAACACTTTCACATATTTCACTTGGTGATGAGATCCCCCCTCAGCTTTATGAGGTAGTAGCAGAAGTTCTTTCATTTATTAGCAGGCTGGATGAAAGCAGTTCTGTAAGCAGAAAGCTTAAGAATCATTACGAAGAAAATTAGTAATTCTAAGAAATATGGAGAGATTATGAATAATAGAAGCTTTGGAACTTTAGGGGAAGAGCGGGCAAAAGAATATCTTGAGCACAAAGGCTATAGGATACTAGATTGTAATTACAGAGTTGGTCGCTTAGGGGAGATCGATATTGTAGCCAGGGACAATGATACACTTTGCTTCATCGAGGTTAAAACAAGAAGTAATAATAGATTTGGAACCCCTGCCCAGGCGGTTATGCCTCAAAAACAAGCCACTATAATCAAAATAGCCCAGATTTACATGCAAAAATATAAGTATTACGATATCCCGGTACGGTTCGACATAGTTGAAATCTTTATGGATAGAGAAGGCAATACCAGGGATGTTAATCTGCTAAAAAATGCTTTTTAGAGGGAGGCAGGCATGCTGATTCTTGATGCCCATTGTGATATATTATCGAAAATCAAAGCACCTCAGGAGCTTTTTTCAAACAACCACCACTGGGATGCAAAACGAGCTTCGTCAAATGGCCGGTTCCTGCAGGTGTTCTCGCTTTTTGCAGAGGGACCAAACGAATCAGATATAAAAGGCAAAATGCGGGCGCAGCTTAATCTGTTGACACGTGCTGAAAAGATGTATCCCCGGCAGTTAAAGATAATAAAAAGTTATAAAGACTTTGAGCCTTTTTTAGACTGTGAAAGTGCTAGCGTAGGAGTTAAGCCTGAAGCATATATCGATGCTGAGAAGTTACTGACTCCTGAAGAACAGGTTGGTTGCCTCATAGAAGCAGAAGGAGCAGAGATTATAGGTGATTCTCTCCATGAAATAGATCAGTTATATGATGCGGGGCTTCGAATCCTTACCCTTTGTTGGAATAACGATAATAGAGTTTGTGACAGCATAGCAGGTCAAAACACCCATAACGGGTTATCCCCCTTTGGTTATTCAGTTGTTAAAAGGGCCCAAGACCTGGGCATAATCATAGATGTGTCCCATGCCTCGGACGAAACTTTTTATGATCTTGCAGAGATTACTCAAAAGCCCTTTATTGCGTCACACAGCAATTGCAGAGCTATCTGTTCTCACCGAAGGAATCTTACTGATGAGCAAATCATGATAATTGCAAAAAACCGAGGATTTATTGGTATTAATCTATATCCTGATTTTCTAAATAATTCGGGAAATGCCTACATATTGGACATAATCAAGCATATAGATTATATTGCTTCATTAGTGGGAGTATCATTTATTGGATTCGGATGTGATTTTGACGGAGTAGATAAGCTTCCTGAGGATATAAAGGGTGTAGAGGATATGGATAAAATTATTGAGGAGCTATTAAAGTTAAATTATACTGAGGAACAGGTAAAGGGTATAATAGGCTACAATTTTATAACGAGAATGAAGGTTTGCCTGGAAAGCGGCTTGAATAATCAGGGTTAGATAGTCAGCAATCCCAAGGATTCCAATATGCTTGAGATAGATAAAAAAATAATGTATAATACTTTAGGGCATCATCAAACTTTTAACAAGGAGGAAATGGTGCAGTTTTGGAAGTGATAGAGACAGAAAAACGAGACCTGCTTGACATGAGCTTTAAAGAGCTTAATGAGGCTATTACAAAGCTTGGGTATCCTGCATATAGGGCAAAGCAGATTTATGAATGGCTGTATTCAGGAGTGCTCGATTTTAGTCAAATGAACAATCTTCCAAAGGATATGCGTGCCAAGCTAGAAGAAAGCTTCACTACAGGCCGGGTAAAGATTGCTCAAAGGCTTGTCTCGAAGGTTGACCAGACCAGGAAGTATCTTCTTGAACTTGGTGACAGAAACATTGTCGAAAGTGTGCTGATGAAATATCACTACGGGTATTCTGTATGCTTGTCGACGCAAGTAGGATGCCGGATGGGATGTAAATTCTGTGCATCAGCAAGCTTAGGTCTTATAAGGAATTTAACTATTGCAGAGCTTTTAGCTCAGCTGCTGACTATAAGACATGACTTAGGCCAGAGAATAAGCCATGTGGTGCTCATGGGAATAGGTGAGCCTTTTGACAACTATGATAATGTGATTGAATTTTTAAAACGCATTAATAGGGAGGACACTTTAAACATCAGCTATAGAAAAATGACAGTATCTACATGTGGCATAGTACCTAAGATACTTGAATTTGCTCGGGAAGGCATACCTGTAAATCTTTCTATTTCGCTTCATGCGCCAAATGACGAGGTAAGAAGAAGGACAATGCCTGTAGCAAAAAGCTGGAATTTTGATGAACTGTTAAGCGCATGTAAAGAGTACACAAGGCTTACATCCAGAAGAATAACATATGAATACTCATTGATTGAAAATGTTAATGACTCTCAGGAACATGCTGAAATATTAGCCAAAAAGCTTAAGGGCACATTGTGCCATGTAAATTTAATCCCCGTTAACGCGGTTAAAGGAATAGATTTCAAGAAAAGCTCAAGGCAAAGAATAGAAACCTTTAAAGAAGTCCTCGATAAATATGGCATAGCCGTAACAGTAAGAAGAGAATTAGGCTCTGACATTATGGCTGCATGCGGCCAACTGAGAAGAAATAACCTTACAAAGACGAGGAAGGTGTAAGACTTGAAATACTCTGCACTAAGTGATATAGGTGTGAAGCGTCAAAAAAATGAGGATAACTGGGCTATTGTCTTTGATAAAGATGATAATCCCATAGGCTTTATTATTGCTGATGGGATGGGTGGTTATTTTGCAGGTGAAGAGGCCAGCAAAATTGCTGTAAATGGCATGCTGCCTGTTATTCACAAATGTGTAGAGGAAAAACTGTCTTCTAAGGATATTAGGCAGCTGGTATCGGAGCAGATTAATAATATTAATAATAAAATAATGAATTACTCGATGGAAAACTTAGGTGGGTTAGAGAGCGGTACAACCCTTTCATTGGGCATGATTATAGAGGATAATCTGCATATAATTCATGTAGGTGATAGCCGTATATACAGAATTCGTGAAGGCGAGATAACTCGAATTACAGAAGACCATTCTTTAGTTTCTGAGCTTATGAAGGAAGGGCTCATTAGTGAAGATGAGGCAACATCCCATCCTGATAGAAATAAAATTACTAAAGCTCTTGGGTTTGAGAATGATTTTTTCCCTGATATTTTTATTGAACAGATATTAAAAGGTGATATATATATATTCTGCACAGATGGTCTTTATGAGGGTATGGATGATCAAGAAATCTTAAAGATCGTTCTTAGTGAGCCACAAGAAGAAATTTCTCAACGCCTTATAGAAAA
Source organism: Clostridiaceae bacterium (assembly GCA_012523705.1). Lineage (GTDB taxonomy): Bacteria > Bacillota > Clostridia > DSM-8532 > DSM-8532 > DTU059. Next base: position 9,331 of record JAAYTU010000091.1, on the reverse strand, counting down.
GGCAAAGCAATCGGGTGGAACCGATAATATCACAGTGATTGTAGCTTGGATGTAGCCAAAGAGGTGTGAAAATGATAGGATCAGTTCTAGGTAATAGATACGAGATATTGAGTGAGGTAGGATCCGGAGGAATGGCTAAGGTTTATAAAGCCAAGGATCGCTATCTTCAAAGGATAGTTGCCATTAAGTTGCTGAAGGAAGAATTCCGTGAGGATACTGACTTCTTAAAACGCTTTGATACAGAAGCACAAGCAGCAGCTAATTTAGCCCATCCTAACATAGTACAAATCTACGATATAGGCAACGATAATGACCGATACTATATTGTAATGGAATATATAGATGGTATTACCCTTAAAGAGTATATCGAGCAGAAGGGTTCACTGAGCTGGAGGGAAACAGTAGAAATATCCCGGCAGATCTGTTCGGCCCTTGCCAAAGCCCATAGCCGTAACATCATTCATAGGGATGTAAAGCCTAATAATATTGTTATGACACCTGAAGGTATCCCTAAGGTGACGGATTTTGGTATCGCCCGTTCGGCATCGAATGGAACTGATACTATGATTATTGACACCATCGGCTCAGTACATTATTCCTCTCCTGAGCAAGCCAGGGGTGGGTATACAGATGCTCAATCCGACATATACTCAATAGGGGTGACTATGTTTGAAATGGCTACAGGGACATTACCCTTTGACGCTGAGACCCCTGTTGCGGTAGCCCTTAAGCAAATTCAGGATTCACCTCCGGTTCCATCTTCCATTAAGGAGGATATTCCTCCTAAGATGGATGAAATTATTCTTACCGCAATGGCTAAGAGAAAAGAAGATCGCTACCCCAGCGTTGCTGATCTGATTAGTGATTTGGAAGGCCTGTCCAATGGCGAACCAGGAGCACAGCAGGATATTGTATTACCTAATATAAAGCGTGATACGAGATTTGATACACGAAAAATTGAAAATCCTTGGGAAGTGGATGAAGAATTGAGTAACAGAAATCGAAAAAATAATAGCAGAGATAATCCGGAGCGTAAAAGCAGCATGAATATTGTCATGCCAATTATTTATGTTGTTCTGATTATCACTATATTAGGCAGTATATTCTTTTTTGTTTCAATGATTATTAAAGAATTTAATAACGATGGTCCAAAGGAAATCATACTAGGCAATTATGTAAACAGACATATAGATGAAGTAAATACAGAACTGCTGGCAAATGAGATAAGACCAGTGAACATAACCTATAAAGCAGACGATGTTGTACCTGAAAACCATGTAATATCGCAATTCCCTCTGCCTGATTCTAAGATGAAGCTTGGCGGTTACACAACCCTGGAGCTTGTGGTTAGCTTAGGCAGTGAGATGGTTGAGATTCCGAATGTTGCGTGGCAGGATCATACAACTATGATGTATAGATTACGGGATGAATATGGCTTAGTGGTTGTTGAAGTTCCCCAATATGACGATGAGGTGGGGGTAAATATGGCTATTCGCACTGACCCACCAGCTACCACACAGGTTAAAAAGGGTTCAAAGGTAACGCTCTATTGGAGTCTTGGTCCTGAAAAGGAAATGGTGGTTGTTCCTGATTTAATAGGCGACACTTATGACGCGGCCGTTAGAAAACTGACAAATGCCAAGCTAAAGCTGGGTGAAACCTTCCCCGCAGATAGAGAAGGTCATAGCGGAAAAATAATTGATCAGGCTCCTAAGCCGGGAGAAACAGTAGAAGAGGATACTGCTGTCGCAATTTTCTTTGAAGAGGATGTTCCGGAACCCGGAGCAACTACTCAGCCTCCAGGAACAGAATCAAGGACAATAACCTTAAAGTTGCCTCCGGGTTATGAACCTGGTGAGACAGTCAGGGTAAGGGTTTATATTGCTGATAATATGACCGGAGACGAAACTATATTTACAGATAAGCATATACCTGCAAGTGATTTCCCGGCATCGATAATTGTGCCTGTAAATGCGGAGAGCCAGGTGACCGTCAGAGCGTATCTTGATGATACATTAGTATTTAATCAGACGTTTTAAGACTATTTAGCTTCAGGAGTGAGGTAACAGCTTTGCCCGAAGGGATTATTTTAAAGGGAGTAGGCGGATTTTATTCTGTTCTGGGAAAAGAAGATGGTTCAATTTACACATGCACTGTAAGGGGAATCCACCGTATGCAGGGTGGGGTAACTCCCCTTGTTGGTGATGCGGTTACATTTAACATTCTTGATTCTGAGAGTAAAGAAGGACATATTGATCAGATACTGGACAGAAAAAATTCCTTTATCAGGCCACCTGTATCAAATATCGACAGGCTGGCTGTTGTCATTGCCGTTAAAAATCCTCTGCCTGATCTTATGCTTGTGGACAAGCTAATAATTACTTCTGTGGCAAAAGGCATAGAGCCCATGATTATTATAAATAAGGTTGATTTAGATGAGGATCTGCAGGCCGATAAACTGAAAAAAATATATAAGAACACGGGATTTACTATATTAGCCTTATCTAAAATCACCCGGGAAGGTTATGATGAGCTGCACACCGAGCTTTCGGGTAACACAACTGCCTTTGCCGGTCAATCAGGGGTGGGAAAATCTACAATTCTAAATGCAGTATTGGATAATTGGGTTATGGAAACCGGGGAAGTGAGTGAACGAATACAAAGGGGCAAGCATACTACTCGCCATGTACAGTTGTTTCGATTAAACACCGGTGGATTTATTATGGATACTCCTGGTTTCAGCACATTTTCTATAGATGATGCTACCCATGAGACCTTAGCAGATCATTATCCAGAGTTCCAAACCTCTGATTTATGCAAATTTAAAGGGTGTAGCCATATAAATGAGCCCCAATGTGCTATTAAAAATTTATTAAATAGTGGTATAATAGATAAAGGACGATACGATAGATATACACAAATCTATAAAGAGTTAAAAGAGTCCTACGATAATAGATATAGGAGATAAGACATGATTAAAGTTGCACCATCTATTCTTTCTGCTGACTTTTCTAAATTAGGGGAGGAAATCAAAAAGATCGAAGATTCGGGAGCTGAGCTGGTTCATATTGATGTTATGGACGGACATTTTGTTCCGAACATCACTATTGGACCACTTATTGTTTCAGCCATCAGACCATTAACAAATCTAACATTAGATGTACATCTGATGATAAGTGAACCCGATAAATATGTCGATGTTTTCAAGGATGCAGGAGCGGATATCATTACCGTTCACGCTGAGGCTGCTACTCATCTCGACAGGCTGGTTAGCCGAATTCGCCAATTAGGCATAAAGGCTGGAGTATCTCTAAATCCATCCACCCATGAGAGTTGCCTTGAATATGTACTTGATAAAATTGATATGGTACTGATAATGTCAGTAAACCCCGGGTTTGGGGGACAATCCTTTATTGAAGGAATGACCGATAAAATCAGCAGCGTTAAGAAGGCTATAACTAAAAGAAATCTTAATGTTGATATTCAGGTTGACGGTGGAGTAAATCTTGACACTGTTTCTAAGGTTACCGGGGCAGGTGCTAATATTCTAGTAGCCGGCTCAGCCTTTTTCGGCAGCGAAAATCCCTCTGAATTTGTCAGGATGTTAAAAGAAAGAGGATCTGAAAAATGAAAACCCTTATAGTGGGTAGTGGAAATGAGATTTCTAGCGAGCTTGTGAAAAAGCATTATTCATGGGCTGATTATGTTATTGCTGCAGATGGTGGGCTTATGCATCTAAAAAAGGCCCACCTTATTCCTGATCTTCTTATAGGTGATTTTGATTCATTGCCTGCCAATCTTCTTAAAGAAGCAAGGCAAAGTAAAGAAATTGAGGTTGCTCAATTTCCTCCACAAAAGGATTTGACCGATTTGGAGTTGGCTTTAAATCTTGCTATAGAAAAAGGCACAACACATCTGGTCATCCTTGGAGCAACAGGGAACCGTTTGGATCACACAACGGCCAATATTCATCTTTTATATAAGCTGATGAAGAACAATATTTCCGGCTATATTGAGGATAATAATAACAGAATATACATGACTGATAAGGAGCTTATACTTGAAAGAGAGTATGGATACAATGTATCCATACTGCCGTTGCCTCCCGTTGCCAATGGAGTGACCACAAAGGGGCTTGTCTATAAGCTTGATAACGCAGATTTAAGCTTCGGAACCGGCCTTGGAGTAAGTAATGAGTTTAATGACGAGAAGGCTGTTATTTCAGTAAGAAAGGGCTTGCTTCTGGTTTTCCTATCAAAAGATTGATTTCATGAGATTGAAACCATCTTTTATTATATAGTTATCATAAAGTATGTTTTGTTATAATTATATATAATTACTTATATACAATATTAAGGAGAATTGAGGAAAATGAAGGGCAAAAATTATCCACTATACGAGACCACTATCTTTGAAAATTTCAGAGTTATGGTTGAAAATGTAGCAAAGAAGTACCCCGGCAGAACAGCGATTTCTTATAAAAAGGATCCACATGATACTCAAACGGTAGATGTTACATATGCTGAAGCACGGGACTGTATTCGCAATCTGGGTACAGAGCTTATTTCATTAGGCTGTACTGATAAGAAAGTGGGCCTTATAGGCGAGACCTCTTACAATTGGATTTGCAGCTATTTTGCGCTGATGTCGGTAGGAGCTATTGTGGTTCCGTTAGATAAGGATTTGCCGTTGGATGAATTAGTAGGAATCCTCAATTATGCTGAGTGTGAATATCTTGTCTATAGCGCTTCCATCGAAGAGAAAATCATGCAAATAGGCGATAGCGTTCCTACTTTAAAAACATATATCTGCAAGGGCGAGCCCGGAACGAATCAGGCCCTGAAGGTATCGGAGTTGGTACAAAAGGGTAAAGAAAAGTTCGAAAATGGAGACAATTCATATTATGATTATGAAATTGATCCTGACAGGCTTGCTACCATTGTATTTACATCGGGCACAACAGGAAAGGGCAAGGGCGTAATGCTGTCACAGACAAATATTGTGTCAGATATGACTCAGGGCATGTATAACTTTGCAATTACATCCAAGACTATGTCTGTGCTTCCTCCACATCATACATATTGTTCAACGGTGGTATTTGTAGGGCATTATTCCCAAGGTTGTACTATTTTTATTAATAGTGGACTCAAATATTTCTTGAATGAAATCAAGGAACAAAAGCCTGAGCACCTAGTTCTGGTACCATTGTTTGTGGAAACCATGTATAAAAAACTATGGTCAACAGCACAGAAAACTGGAAAGGCCAATACCCTCAAGAGCATGATAAAGGTCAGCAATTTCTTAAGAAAAATAGGGATTGATTTACGTCGTGTTTTCTTTAAGAGCATATTAGCTAACTTTGGCGGAGAGTTGGAGATGATAATATCGGGTGGAGCAAGTATTAACCAGGATATTATTGATACCTTTGAGGCCATCGGTATTACAATCCTAAATGGATATGGGATTACTGAGTGTTCGCCTCTGGTTTCCTGTAACAGAAATAAATATCAGAAGAAGGGTAGTGTTGGAACCCCTATTATTGGCGAGAAGGTTAAGATAAAGGACCCTGATGAAAATGGAGAGGGAGAGATCTGCGTAAAGGGGCCGAATGTTATGCTCGGTTATTATAAGGATCCTGAGGCTACAGCTGCTTCTTTCGATGAAGAGGGATACTTTATGACCGGGGATTATGGAAAGCTTGACGAGGAAGGATGGATCTATATTACCGGCAGACTTAAGAATATCATCATATTAAGTAATGGTAAGAATGTCTACCCTGAAGAGATTGAGCAGGAAGTGTCAAGAATAGCCGGTGTTTCTGAGGTTATAGTATATGCCGGAGAAACTAGAAATCAGAACAATAAGGAAGTAATAGTGGCTGAAATATTCCCGGATTATGAAGAACTCAAATTAAAGGGTATTGAGGGTATGGAAGCCATAAACGCATATTTCAATAAAGAAATAAAGAGGGTTAACAGCAGAATGGCACCACATAAAACTATCAGAAAGGTAAAAATCCGTGAAGAGGAATTTAAGAAAAATACCTCTAAAAAAATACTCCGCTTTGCGATTGACAAAAACATTGACAATTAAGCTTTAGGAGAAAATATAGTGTATAAAATAATGAGGGTGCCTGTAGGTCACCCTCATATCTTTGTTCTATTTATTAATTAATCTTCATCTATTGAATCTATGTTATTTCGTTTTGACTTAATACGATTTCTTTTATAAGTGGAAGGAGCTACTTCTTCTTCGGCTACTTCAATCATTTTGCAATTTCCATGGAAAATGGCACCCTCGTCTGTTACAATGCTGTTAACTTCTATATCACCTAAGAGCTTGGATTGAGCCATGAGATGCAGTATACCCTTTGAGAATACGTTTCCTGCGATTGTACCACTTACATATACATTACTGCCGTATACATTGCCCTTTATTGATGCGGTTGGTTCTATGTAAACCTCGCCGCTAGATTTAATATCGCCCTCAACCTTGCCAAGAATTTTTACTGAACCCTCAGAATCGATGTTGCCTGTAAAAGTAGTGTATTCACCTATTATGGTGTCCATGGGAAGAACAGTTTCTTTCTTTTTGCTAAACATGCTTTGACCACCTTTCAAAATTGCAAATTATCTTTTCTCCAAATATAGTACAGGATTTATAGGTACATTGTTAATACGGATCTCAAAATGAAGGTGGGTACTAGTAGATGTTCCGGTGTTACCCATTTTAGCAATTTTCTGACCTTTCTTAACCCAATCTCCAACCTTTACATCATATGAGCTTAAGTGTGCATAGACTGTACAAAAACCATTTCCATGGTCAATCATTATATAATTACCATAACCGCCGACTCTTGTAGCTTCAACGACCTTACCATCTCCAGCCGCATAAATATTTGTGTATCGTTTATTACCAATATCTATACCATCATGATGGGAATAACGCTTATATACAGGGTGAAGTCTTCTTCCAAATGCAGAATGTATAGTAGTAGCATTATCTACAGGCCAATATGTTGGCAGAGAATCCAAATAGCTTGTAAGCTCTGATTCCTTCTTACTTATTTTATCATTGGTAGTATCCTCTGACAATTTTGCACTTTGAACCAGATTAATCAATGAACGTAAATCCGAAAGTGCTTCTTTAAATGATTTTTCTTTTGATGAACCTCGGCTTACGGATTTAATAGTGCTCATATTGTTATCAACATATGTCAACACCATTTCTTCATACTCAGCTTTATACTGTTCTACTGATTTTTCAGAAATAGTTTTGGTTGTAGCGGCAGCGGAGATAAGACTAGCATTTTCGATTAATTCATTTGTTTGACTTGCGATATAATCCTCAAGCTTGGCCTTTTCTTCTAGCAGAGCCTGTATTTCAAGATCATGCTGGGCCTTTAGAAGGTTGTTTTCTCTTGCAAGGGATAAGGTATAGCCTGTGATAGCAAGCAGGGCAACTAATAAAATCGCGGTAACAGCCAACAGGGTTGTCCTATAATTGGCTATTCTGAATGTTTTAATGTTTCCCTTACGGTGTGGTACAAACATAAAAGACAGATCATTTCTCCGCTTTCTGGATATCTTCCCTGTCAGTTTCTTCATGTTGCCCTCCTTAGTTACATTTTGTCTAAATCATATTGCTATAATTGCTTTAATTATTATCTGTATTATATGCTATGTTTAATGTTATTATATAATTTGACGGTTAATTACTATATAATTTACATTATATTACACAAAGTTAACAATAATCAAACAATAATATTATAATATATTATTCCTAGAAAGAGAAGGACTATTATTTTTTGTTTTAATCACAATTGTAGTATATTGAATATGTAATAAAATATGGCACATAGTTATAGGGGAAAAAGAGCGTAGCGCAACAGTTATACAAGCATTCAAACAAAGGAAAGGGACTGTAAGCATAAAACATGCAAGGATATACAAGCACGCTAACAAATGAAAGAGTCTGCAAGCATAGACAGTAAGAGGAAAGATATGATAGAAAAAGGTCAGTTTTATGAGATCGATATTACAGGTATGACACATGACGGAATGGGCGTAGGAAGAATAGAGGGCTTTGCTGTTTTTGTTCAAGGTGCGATTGAAGGAGAACGGGTCAGGATAAAAATAATAAAGGTTCTAAAAAACTATGCAATCGCAAGGATCATAGACTTCATTGAGAAAAGTCCTTCAAGAAAAGAGCCTTTTTGTCCGGTCTATAAAAGATGTGGCGGATGCAGCCTGCAGCATATGTCATATGAGATGACTCTTGACTTCAAACGCCAGGCAGTAATTGATAATCTCACCCGCATAGGTGGTTTGCCTGATGTTACAGTAAAAAAGACATTAGGTATGAAAGATCCTATGAACTATCGTAACAAAGCGCAGTTCCCTGTGGGAGCCGGGAAGGATGGACCTGTGGCTGGATTTTTTGCTCGCCGTAGCCATGACATTGTTGAGACTCCTTACTGTGGAATTCAGCATCCATTAAGTGATAAAACCAAGGACATAGTATTGTGTTTTATGAGGGAGCATAAAATCCCTGCCTATGACGAATATACGGGGAAAGGCCTTATTCGCCATATTGTTACTAAAATTGCCTTTGGTACAGGGGAGGTCATGGTTATTATTGTGACGACCAGGCCAGAAATACCACAGAAGAGTAAACTTATATCCCTCCTCAAAGAGGAAATCCCGGGGCTTACCAGTGTAATACTTAATGTAAGTCCCAAGAAGGGGAATGTGATATTGGGCAACAGAAACATAACCCTCTATGGAAGGGATACTATCCAGGATAGATTAGGGGACTTATCCTTTGAAATATCACCTCTATCCTTTTATCAGGTTAATCCTGTCCAAACAAAGCTTCTGTACGAAAAGACAATTGAGTATGCCAATCTTACGGGACAAGAAACGACATATGATATTTACTGCGGGATAGGAACAATAGCACTCTTTGCTGCCAGAAAATCCGGCATGGTTATTGGCATTGAGGTGGTTCCCGAAGCGGTGGAGGCTGCAAAAAGAAATGCAGCAAATAATGAGATAAGGAATGTGGAGTTTTACACCGGGCAGGCAGAAAAAGTATTCCCCGAACTATTTGCTATGGGTAAAACGGCTGATGTGGTTTTTATTGATCCACCAAGAAAAGGCTGCGACGAAGCTTTATTAAAAACGCTTGTTGATATGGCTCCCGGGAGAATAGTATATGTCTCATGCAATCCAGCGACCCTGGCTAGGGATTTAAAGTATCTTACAGCAAACAATTTCAAAGTCGAGGAAGTGCAGCCGGTGGATATGTTTCCGTGGACGGAGCACGT
>JAAYTU010000090.1 GCA_012523705.1 Clostridiaceae bacterium | reverse complement strand
ACCTGGGTCAAGGCTCAACCATCTTCCAATAAGCGCATAGCTGAAATTGGAGGATACATTCATGAAGGAGCAAAGACATTTTTAAGACGTGAATATAGGCTATTAGCACGTTTTACAGTAGTCGTTGCTATAATTATATTTGTCTTTCTTCCTCATCCGGTTTGGGACGGGAATGTAGCCGACAATATAAAAATGGTCATCTCCTATATCTTTGGTACATTTTTATCAGCTCTTGCAGGACAAATCGGTATGAATGTTGCTACAATGGCTAACGTAAAAGCCTCTGAGGCTGCAAAAAAAGGTCTGAAGCCATCATTTATGACTGCATTCCGCGGTGGTGCTGTAATGGGTATGGCCGTAGTAGGATCAAGCCTTCTGGGTGTTGCAGTAGTGTTAATGATAATTGGCGATCCCACATATCTTCTTGGCTTCAGCTTTGGTGCCAGCTCATTGGCTCTCTTTGCTAAAGCAGGTGGAGGTATATTTACAAAGACCGCTGATATCGCTGCTGACTTAGTTGGTAAGGTTGAAATGGGAATTGATGAAGACGATCCTAGAAACCCTGCTGTTATTGCTGATAATGTCGGCGATAACGTCGGTGACGTTGCCGGAATGGGTGCTGACCTGTTTGACTCCAATGTTGCTGCTATGTCTGCTGCATTAGTTATGGCTACTGCTTTAGGAAAAAATAATGTTGTTACTGTTTTTGTTTACGCTGCAATAGGTCTTTTGGCTTCAATTATTGGAGTTGCAACTGCACGTATTGGTAAAAAGGGGGATCCCACCAAAGCTCTTAACAGTTCAACCTATGTAACAACAGGAGTTTTTGCTGTTCTTACAGCTCTGGCCACTGCCCTGTTTAATTTGGAATGGGCTATCTGGGGTGCTTCAATAATCGGTCTGTTAGTTGGTACAGTAATTGGTCTTGCAACCGACTACTATACTAATGACGATAAGGCTCCAGTCAGAGCAGTTGCTAAAGCATCTGAATCAGGCCCGGCTTTCACAATTCTGTCCGGATTCTCCTATGGATTAAAAAGCTGTCTGCCTGCATTAATAGGTATCGCACTATCAGCCTTATTATCATTCGTTATCTGTGATCACTTCCTGGGTGAAGGATACGGAATGTTCGGTATTTCCATGTCAGCAATCGGAATGCTCTCAATAGTTGGTATGATAGTATCTAACGATGCTTATGGTCCAATCGTTGACAATGCACGCGGACTTGCTGAAATGGGTGATTTAGGTGATGATGTTGTTGCTATAACAGACCAGCTTGACTCAGCCGGAAACACAGTTAAAGCTGTTACCAAAGGTTTCTCAATCAGTGCTGCCGGACTCACAGTTATATCTTTGCTTGGAGCTTTCATGAGCGAAGTTAATACTGCCGCTGTAGGCCTTAATCTTGTTGCAGCAGGTGAAAACTTTATTAATAACTTTGACATAATGGATCCAACAGTATTCTTCGGACTCATTGTTGGTGTTGCAATTCCTGCATTGTTCTCTGCTATGCTGATGCTTGGCGTTGACAGAAATGCACAGAAAATGGTTGATGAAATTCACCGTCAGTTTGATGCAATTCCTGGACTTAAGGAAGGTAAAGAAGGCGTTGTTCCTGAATATGAAAAATGTATCGATATTGCTACAGACGGTGCACTTAAGGAACTAATTCCTGCAGGTCTCATGGCTATTATTTCAACTGTTATAGTTGGACTTATTGGTGGAGTTAAGGCAATTGGTGGTTTCTTAACAGGTAATATTGCCTCCGGACTACTTCTCGCACTTCTGATGTCCAACGCCGGTGGAACTTGGGATAATGCTAAGAAATATGTTGAGGCTGGAAATAATGGCGGAAAGGGCTCTGTGGCTCATAAGTCAGCCGTTGTTGGTGACACCGTAGGTGACCCATTCAAGGATACTGCTGGTCCGTCAATCAATACACAGATAACAGTTATATCTCTGGTTGCTTCACTCTTAGCAGTAATCTTCTTAAAGTTCTCAATATTCTAAGATCTGCTGAATTAATGAACAACTGAAAATAATAATAAAAACAGGCCCGGGATACCATTCCGGGTCTGTTTTATTTTGAGGTTTGAGGTTTGAGATTAGAGGTTCGGGCTTGAGGTTTAAGGATAGAAGTTAGATGTTTGAGGCCGGAACCTTGGGTTCAAATTACAGAAGAACCATCCCCTGAGTTCTGTCCAAATCACAGAAGAACCGTCCCCCTGAGTTCTGTCCAAATCACAGAAGAACGGTTCCCCTGTGTTATGCCTGTGTTATTCAGGTTTTTTTATTCTATCTAATACAGCCAGTAGAAACGCTGATATATAGCTTAGCACTACTGTAACAAGAATCTCTTCTGTTAACCTTGGTAGATAGAATACTGTGAATGCTACATTACTTAGCGTTGGTATAAACAGTTTCAAAATGAGAGTGTTTATAGTTGTTACCGGTATGCCCGCCATACCAAATGATAATAGTATCTTAAGATAATACTTGTGTATAGAAGCATCGGGCAATTTCTTCCGAACCACATGGTTAATAGCAAGTAATAATAACGCAATTACTGATATCAGGACTAAGCCCTTTGATATGAAACTCTGCTTTTCGCCCAGACTATTAAGAGCCAATGCAATAAATGATCCGGAAAAATGACTTGATATTATTACATTAATCAATCCCAGTAATCCAACTGAAGAAAATAAGATCCACATTGTATTACGAAGCTTTATTCCATCAGAATTCTTTACTGCTCTGAAAACCAAACCAACTATGACACCATCTAAAATCTGCGTAATAGTCAGAAGTGGAATAAATGCACCTTCAGGGCGAATTAAGTATGCCAGTATATCCACTATGCCCGCGGCAATACCGCCAAATACCGGACCGAAAAGAAGGGCAGGCATTCTAGAAAAAACCTGTGAGAATCCCACACGCATTCCAGTCGCTCCCATAATGTTCACCATGACACTTAGATTACGTGCTACAAGGGCAAGAGAAATAAGTAGAGCTGTCTGTACAATCTTGCGAATAGCTTGTGAATAGGGCAAAGATTTCTTTGCTTGTGTTACTTGACTTTTAATCACTTTACTCTCCTTTCTTTATCCGTACTGTTACCAAAAGAAAAAAGAATAAAGTAACAGCGGATGCAGTATTTGTACCGCGAACTATAATGTTCTTCGTTTGGGGACTCTACTCCCATTCCCCAACACTTAACGCACAAATACCTGTTCTGTTGTATTAACAATTATTTTTACCGAAATAAAATCGGCAACGAGTTCATTATATACCAGTAATAATTATTTGTCTATTATTTAGTTCGGTCTTTTTAACTCGCAACAATTATCTCTATCCTGCTAAAAAACCTATCATTTTATTTCGTCTTAATAATAATCCGGCTCCAGGTAAATATCTCCTATGTCAACGTCATCAGTCCAGCCGGTGGGAATTGTTATTCCATCATCCTCCGCAATTGACCAGTAACCATCAGCAGCTATCACCACAGCATAGGTTGCATCGTTTGGTATGTAATGGCATGCAAAGAGCCCGTCTGAACCTGTCTCGGCATAGGATAGCAGCATGCTATCCTGAGGATTATCAACAAAAGCTTCTATAGTTATGCCCTCATGCAGTACCACAAACATGGCACCGTATATTGGCTCTAATGTATAGGAATCCACAATTCTTCCGTATATGGAGATAGAATCTCTGCCCTCATATGGATCAACATCAATTATTGGGTCCTCCGGTACTGGAAGATTTGGTGATGCTCCTTGTTCATAGGCATTCTCTATGATAGCTATGGCCTGATTAATAGGCTTTAAGTAAAACATTATATCATTGTCCTGCCCAATAATCTTTGATGTTGGCACACCTATCATTTCGCCCTTTTGATTGATTGCAGTACCACCACTGTTGCCGTGGTTAACAACTGCATCTGTTTTTATCCAATCTATTTCTAAATCACCGTCTTCATCTATGAATCCTGATACATGCCCTGCAGTATATGTTATGGTCTCTCCACCTACACCGGGATAACCGAGAATATTTATATTATCTCCGAGCATTACATTATCAGAATCAGATAAAGTGGCAGGAACAAGCTTTAAGTCATCTGGCGAAACAGAGTTCCAATTAAGATCAGACACTATTTTTACTACTGCTAAATCTAATTCTTCTGCCCCACTGCGATATTGGGCTATATACTGGGGTTGAATATTCTTCTTGATATCGTCAGTAATTGCAATAGCAACATAACCTTCAGAATTATATAACCTTCCACTTTCACCTACACAATGAAAGTTTGTAAGAATATATCCTGCTTTGCTGACAATTGTGCCTGATCCCATTGCAATAACATTGAAGTTGTTATCTAATGTATACAGCTTAACAGTTGATCTTGCAAGCTTCTGAATACTTAATTCTGTTACAGGATCCTCAGGTGTGCCTGTGAGAGCTGGTGATGAAGGCGAAATAGTAGTTATATCCTCTCCATCTGCTATTCTTACATTTTGTTTAACACTCTTTGAGGAACGGTTGCCCGCCCTGTCATATGCGACCACATAATACTCATATTCTTCACCTGCAGATACATCCTTATCTGTGTACTGGGTAGATTCAGTATTAACCAGAATGGTATCATTTTTGAATACTCTATACTCATCAACGCCTACATTATCATAGCTCTCACTCCAAGCCAGAAATACAGAATCAGTGCTTTGGCTGGAAACTGTAAGCAATGGGGCTGTCGGAGGAGTTTCATCTTTATCCTTTGATGCGCAGGAGGTTAATATTGCCGACATCATGATTATGACGGCCAATACTGATATTAGATTAATATGATACTTATTCTTAAACACTCAAAACACTCCAATCTTATTCATAATAAATGCCGTCAGTTATTATTTAAAGCTATATCCCACATTGCTAAACTTATTACCATTGAGAACAAATGATTCATAGCCGGACGAAATAGTTATAATGTATAAATCATCTCCTGAAATTGTAAGAATGTCTCTGCCATATCCTATGCCGGCTTTTTTATCACTGCTATTAGATATATAACAGTAGTTAATTATGTAGGATTCTTTTCCTTGTGTGCCATGGAAATAACCATTCTCAGCCTGATAAAAACGGTAATTCATTCCCGACCTGATTGACCATGCTGCCGCTGCTCCTTGAAGCTTTTCTTCCTCTGATTGTATTTCAATACTCATCAAATCAGTCAATGGAAGCTTTCGTACAGTTATCGAATTAAGACCTACATCCTTCATTAAGTCTGAGGCTTTAAACAAATTCATATCATTATTATTTTCAATCCATTGATTCGGGTAATGTATTTCAATGTAGTCATCCACAGTAACGGTTTTGCTTTTTAACGCATTACTTGTGAACAATGTTCCTGCAACTAATGTTATAGCAAGGATTATCCAAACAGGCACTATTCCTGTTAAAGCCTTCTTGGGCTCAATGGAAGCATTGGACTTACTTCCTCCCTCCTTTTCATGACGGGAAGATATAGCAACCAACACACCAAATACAATTAAGGCTAATATAGCAGCTGGCAATAAACCTAAAATATAATTAACCTTAAATCCTTTTCTCACCACCGCATCCATAAGGAACTGACTTATAGCGTTAATTGAAGATGCAAGTATTACCGCCGTCGGAAGACGCAATATATTAAATCGGGCATTCTTGGACACGCTTAGAAAATAGCAGCTTAAGCCTGTAATGCTTGCATGGGAAAAGGTTTCTACAACCACAAGCACAGTAGCATTTGTCAGCATAGTTCCACCAGTCGATATAATAGCGTCGATGCTAGACATTGCTGCAAATCCCAGTCCTAATGCCGAACCATATATAATACCATCTATATTCTCGTCAAACTCCTTACTTGGATAAATACTGTACCGTACAGTCAGAAGCTTAATAGATTCCTGAATTATTGCCACCAGAATAATGGTAATAATCATCTTTCCCCCTATTGCTTCAAAACGGGTTCCTGAAGGGAACACCAAAGTTACCACAGGGGTATAAATTGCTTTGTGAACTAATGCACCCAAAATTAGTGTTTTGAAAACTAATCCCTTAGGCTCCGGATTGAGTCTATCCTGTTTATAAAATATACTCATCCAGAGTATGGGGGGAATCAATGCAATAATAAATGATATTATAGTCAAAATATCATTACTTAAATTATTGGTGTTAAATACTTTCTCAATAATGTAGGCAATCAGAACAATAAATAGCAAGCCGACAATCGAAATGAATGTTGAAAGCCATAAACTAAGTCTGGAGTTTTTCCCACTCATAAAAATACCTCCATAGAATTAATGATTTCGCCATAAATGACAAATGACCACCTTCTTTTGGTGGGCACCTCATCTTAGAGTGTAAGTTTATTACCTCTCAAATATCTTCTTAAATTTTAGCATAAAATGGTGGTAAAGTCTATCATTGTTTAGAAAGGCGGAAGCGAATCCATTATTAAAAGAGTTATATCATCTGAGGCTTTTGCACCAGTGAACTTTTTCGCGTCTTTGATTATAGCATCGGCAAGATAATCTATGCCAAATTTACTATAGTCGGAAATTATTGATTTTAGGCGTGAAAGTGAGTATTCTTCATTCTGAGAGTTTTTGGCGTCAACAAGTCCATCAGTATACAGTATCAGCTTATCTCCTGGAAACAGTAAGATCTGATAATTAACAAACTTAGGTTTCAAAATGCTTCCCAGTTTACATATAGCAAAGCCATCATTATCCAACTCCTGAATTGAACCATCAGGTCTTAACCTCAAAGGCACAGTGTTCAGACCACCAGAGGAATAGGAGAAAATTCCGGTTTGGGTATTAAATACTCCATAGAGCATCACAAAATACATATCATCGTTAAAGTTTGAGCTGTTGAAGGAATCGTATAAATGCTGTAAAACCATTGAAGGTATGGTCATCCCTCCCCCTTCGGTTTCCTCCATGAGAGATTGCAGCTTCTGAAAGGCAAAGATAGATAACATGGCTGCTGATATCCCATGCCCCGATACATCACCTATACAGATGCCGTATCTGGTTTCATCTATCTTTATGACATAATAAAAATCACCACTTAGTTCGTCTGCAGGAAGATATCCTACAGAGAAGGACACATACTCGTCCTTTGGAAGCTCCCTTGGCAGCATAGAAAGCTGAATCCCTCTTGCCAGGTCCTGATCAGCAATGAGCTTATCATACATATCCCGCAGCTCTTTAGTACGGCTTTCAACCAGCTTATCCATTTTTACCAGATCGTTCTCCCGCTTTTCTTTTATCTTGGATAAGAGCTTGTATGGGCGTCTGACACTGAATATGTATATTGAATAGAATAATATTCCGTATGAAACAGCCAGATAAAACTGACTTACTACTGTGCTCATGTCATACACCTGTCTTACATTTAATAAGGCAATCTCACTAAAAAGCATAATCAGTAAGGCACAGGAAAGGGTTTTGTTAACTACATCATTTTTCTGCTTGGAATTAATGTATATACGATAGAAAATATAGGAATACAACAGACAATCAAATAATACTACTATAGCACTTACAAAGGAGAGGGTTCCTTCATGGGTAAAAAACAGATTATTTATCTCTGGACTTTTTATCATTAAAACAGACAGTAGCAAGAACATTGTTGCACCTAATAATAAATAGCTTCTCCTGATGTTTACCTTATTCTTAGGCTCATAGGTGAACAAAATACTGAAGCATACACTGTTAACAAATCGAATAAGGATACAGGATAGAAATGAATCAAACAGGGCAACATCGTTAGTAATACCTAGTACCTTTATCCAATATAATAGACCACCACCAAGAAAAATATAGCCCATTATCAGTAACCGATTATCATGTGTTTGAGGATATGTATAAAATGCAACGAAGAAAATGGAGAAGGAAATAATTAAAATAAAGATCTCAAAGAATCTGTGAACCGTCGTATTTTCAATTAAAAATGATGATAAATTAAAAGCGCTGTCTATCCCTTTTGAAATAAATAAGAAAACTATGCAAACCGCAAGGGTAATGAAGATGTGAATAAAGCGGTTGTAGACACCAAAAAAGGATTTCCTCGCCTTGACGAAATTCATTCTTTCCTCCCCGTAAGTACTTCTACATTAGTATACATAATGATTATCTGGGATGAACAATGTATAGATGGTATGTTTAGACAAATACCTTTACATTAGTATACATAATGTTTATCTTAAGCAAAATACAACTATTTTCTTTTTATTTTAACATATTTAGCCTGGTAAACACAACGCAGAAAAACAAAAATTAGTCGACAATTCTGTTTTTTAAAGCAAATACTGCCGCTTGGGTTCTGTCCTGAACATTTAATTTTCGGAAAATACTAGAAACATGGTTCTTGACAGTTTTTTCGCTTATGTAAAGGGCTTTTGCAATCTCCTTATTCAGCATCCCCCTTGATAATAAGTTTAGCACTTCCTTTTCTCTCCCCGTGAGATTTTTCTTCGGGTCATGAAGCAATCTTTTTACATTCTTTTTTTCACTTTCTAGTTCAGCAGCCATTGAAGGTTGTATGTACGACTGATTTTTATTTGCTTTTCTAATTGCCTCTATTAAATCACTGGCTTTAGCATCCTTTAAAATATAGCCCAGAGCCCCCAGGTCCAAAGCCTTTATAAGATACTCCCTGTCTTCATGAATTGTAAGCATTACCACCTTTGCTGTATTGTCATATTGCTTTATTCTCTCTAATGCCTCAAGCCCGTTTAGTTTAGGCATATTAATGTCTAACAGTACAACATCAGGTTTCTTTTCCGGATATTTTTCTACAACCTCCAGACCATCGGCACATCCTGCTATAACATTGATGTCGGGCTCAAGCTGTATAAGTTGCTTTAATCCCTCTCTGATCATTGAATGATCCTCAGCGATCATGACCTTGATATTTCTGTACATTATGTCTCCTCCTGAAGCGAATAGGGTAGTTTTACCCTTATTATTGTTCCAACATTTATCTTAGAGTCTATTATAAACTCACCTTCAAGCAGCTCGACTCTTTCTCTCATTCCTAAAATTCCGAACCCTGAATCTTCTTTATTTAAGGAATTACTGAGTATATTGGTGTCAAATCCATTTCCATCATCACTGATTCTTAACAATACTGAATTCTGCGCACATTCCACTTGAATGCTTACATGAGTTGCATCAGCATGTTTATATGTATTGTTAAGGCTTTCCTGCACGATCCGGAAGACTGCCAAGGCTATATTACTATCCTTTATGCAGTCCTCCTCACTGTTAACCTTAAAATCCACTCTTATATTATGTTCTGCACTGAATTTCTCAATATATTTTTGTATGGTGGGTGTAAATCCCAAATCGTCTATGGACATAGGTCTTAAGTCATAAATAATTCGCCTTACAGATTTCAGGCAATCTCTTACCACTGCTTTAAGCTTTTGTAGCTCAATCAGGGCTTTTCCCATGTCAAGCTCTGCTGTTTTTTCACATATTTCAGTCATTATAACAACATTGCTCATTGCCTGTGCCGGGCCATCATGTATTTCCCTCGCTATACGTCTTCTCTCATTTTCTTGAGTCTTGATAATTCGTAGTGCCAGAAGCCTCTTACTCTCAGTTTTCTCAAAATGCTCGTCCAAGCTTGACAAATCTCCCGAGAGATAATCAAATACTGTCCCAACCTGAGTTACCAGTTTTTCTGCCTTTGCCACAGTTTCAAGGGCATTCTGAAGACGTCTTTCCACATCATTTCGTCTTAATATAGTCTGTCTTTCACTTTCACGGCAAACGGCTATCTCAACCAATATATCATTTGCAGTCTTATATGCCGCTTCCATTTGTTCTTGTGAATTAGCCAGATCACTGTTAATTGAAGCCAGGTATTTTTTACTCTGTGCCAGCTTCCCTTCAAGTGTTTTATATTGACTCATAATGCGATTGGCTTCTGCCTTCAATACTTGCAATTCGTCCTTTAGCTGGCTTACTTCTTTTCTGGCGTTTTCTAATATATCGAAAATGGCTCCCTTACTATCGTCAATTACATTTAAAGTCTTTTTGACTATTTCATTAAGCTTTTTTATGCCCAGATTTGCCAATTAACATGCCTCCATCATTTGTCAGATAATAGCTTGCTTAATTCATTCATAAATGTATTAATATCCTTGAAATGCCTGTATACTGATGCAAATCTGACATAGGCAACCTCATCAAGCTTTCTAAGTTTATCCATTACCAGCTCGCCAATAAATTCGCTGGTAACCTCCCGTTCGAGGGAATTGTTGATCTTACCCTCTATAGAGTCAAGGAGGGATTCTATTTGATCCATTGAAATATTGCGCTTAACACAGGCCCTTAGAATACCCTTTCTTAGTTTATCCCGGTCATAGGGCTGCCTTGTCCCATCCTTCTTAATAACCATGATGGGAAGGCTCTCCACCTTCTCATAGGTGGTATAGCGCCTATGGCAGCTTAGGCATTCTCTTCTCCTTCGTATTGTCGCGCCTTCGTCAGTTGGCCGTGAGTCTATGACTTTGTCTTCATCAAATGAGCAATAAGGACATTTCATATCATTTCTCCTTACCGATTAGATACCCATTATGGGTTACTAAAAACATATTAATACACTTATCGGCATATTTATGCAAAATCTTTGCATAAAAAAGTAAAACTCTGTACTTGTTAGCTTCTATATGTAAAAGAAAAAACCATTAATACGACATCTTAATTATGCAATATGTTTAAAAAAAATGAGGGTGCTTCCCTCATTTATTCTATCATTTTATACGTATTTCTGCATATGCTTTAATGCAGATTTTTCTAATCTCGAAACCTGGGCCTGTGAAATCCCGATTTCATCGGCCACCTCCATCTGAGTACGGCCTTGAAAAAAACGCAAATCAACTATCTTCTTTTCTCTTTCGCTTAATTTACTCATTGCTTCATTTATAGAAATATGCTCAAGCCATTTTTCATCATCATTTTTTTCGTCCTTAACCTGATCCATTACAAAGATAGCATCTCCGCCATCATGATATACCGATTCAAACAAGGAGATTGGCTCCTGTATAGCATCTAAAGCCATGACTACATTTTCTTTGCTGACGCCCAATTCCTTTGCAATATCATTAATATTAGGTTCCCTTGATTCTTTTCCTATTAATTTTTCACGAGCCTGTAAGGCCTTATATGCTGTGTCTTTTAAAGATCTGCTTACCCTTATTGGATTATTATCTCTTAGATATCTTCTTATCTCACCAATTATCATAGGTACTGCATAAGTAGAAAATTTCACATTTAAAGTA
This sequence comes from Clostridiaceae bacterium, assembly GCA_012523705.1. GTDB lineage: Bacteria > Bacillota > Clostridia > DSM-8532 > DSM-8532 > DTU059. The sequence continues at coordinate 9,597 of JAAYTU010000090.1, read as the reverse complement.
ACATCAAAATTATCAATTGCTTTTATTAGACCAATGCATCCAACCTGAAAAAGATCATCTGCATTCTCTCCCCTGTTGCTGAATCTTTGGATGACGCTTAATACCAGTCTGAGATTTCCATGTATGAATTCCTCTCTTGCCTTCTTATCCCCTTTCTGAATTCTTTTAAATAGCTCATCCATTTGGCTGCTAGAAAGCAGGGGTAGCTTTGATGTATTGACGCCGCAAATCTCCACCTTATTCATAAAATCAACACACCTCTCTTTAACTGTCATAGTCGCTGTCTAAATATCAGTCTTAACTTTAGAGGCGCGTTTTATTCTGTTTTTTTGAATATATATATTTTAAAAAGGCCTTGACAAGCAGCTTTTAAGCTTTTCTACAGATCTCTGTCCATGAACCCGGGCACGTTTAAATCACTTAAGAATATCTGTTTTTCGCTGCCGTCCACATGGTTATAGCATCCTTACTATCTCCCGCTTGAGCCTACCTAGAATCCGTTTTTCAAGGCGCGATATGTATGATTGTGATATTCCAAGCATATCAGCAACCTCCTTTTGAGTCTTTTCAAGATGGTTGTTTAGTCCGAACCTTAACTCCATAATCTTTCTCTCTCTACCATTAAGCTTATTCATAGCCGTTACCAATAGCTTTTTATCTGTTTCCTCTTCCAGGTTTCTTTGTATTATGTCCCCGTCGGTACCTAAAATATCAGACAATAAAAGCTCATTCCCATCCCAGTCAACATTAAGTGGTTCTTCAAAGGACACCTCGCTTTTTATCCTGCTGTTTTTTCTGAGATACATCAGAATTTCATTTTCTATACATCTTGAAGCGTATGTTGCCAGCTTAATATTCCTGTGAGGGTTATAGGTGTTAATGGCTTTAATTAGTCCAATAGTGCCTATTGAAGTCAGATCCTCGATGTCAACACCAGTATTCTCAAATTTCCGGGCTATATAAACCACAAGTCTTAAATTCCGCTCAATAAGAGTTCTCTTCACAGATAAGTCACCATTACTTAGCTTTTCCAGAATTTCAGCCTCTTCGTCGGGTTGTAAAGGAGGTGGCAATATTTCATTACCCCCTATGTAGAAAATCCTTTCATTGCCGTCTTTTTTCGGATTTTTTACCATAGTAATTATGATTCCAACCATTTGCTTAAACATATACTTCTCACCTTTCCTTTTGCTGCGGCTAAAAATCCGCAATATTGTCATGCAATTATATTTTTGAAAGCATCGCAGGGCCTACCAAAGCCGAATATTTTGCATTATCTGATAGTTTAATGCCACAAATTCCAATGATTACATCATTAATCTCCTTAAGAGTTCCCCCTCTGCCAATTCGGATATTATCAGGTCTGAATCCTGTCAACATGCCATTTTCTTTGCCTATAGATTTAAATGGAATGAGGTGGAATTTTTGAAACCAGCTATTCCTATTGCTGGTTTCTGTATAAATATCAATACTATTGGATATAGCTGCTTTATACACTTCATCAGGCAGTATGGTTTTTAATGATTCAGCCTCCACCACCATCACCGGGTAACCCGTCAGAGGATCGATAAGGGAATTCCCGGTATCAACAAGAGCATGAAAGCAAACTGATTTACCCTCCATTTTTATATATACCGGTATAATTGATCCTTCCCTTAAAGCCTTCCCCGATAATATTCTTCCAATAGGTCTGACCAAAACAATACACAGTGCAGCAGATAATAAAAAGGCTTTAAGAATCCCATAAGGACTTACATACATCAGTCCGGCATATGAAACTGTGCCACCATCTAAAAGACTGGATAATCCATAGGTACAACCGGCAAGCAGGAAGGCTGAAAGCAGCATCATAGCCCATCGTCTCAAAAATTCAGATAATGTTCTTATACGAAAGGCAATAAGAATCATCAAAGCCGAAACTATTATTCTGGTCAGCAAGCCTGATAAAAAAGCGGTATTTGGTATTATGGCTCCCAAAACTGCATATACGGCACCAAGAGATGCCGCAAGTATCATTCTCAAAGCTTTCACTTCAAAGCCCGAAACAGCCCCGGCAATTTTTAAGATCAGACAATTAGCTATCAGGTTTTCTAAAAATAGAATGTCTGCATATACAACCACCTTTTGCCTCCCTTCATGTATTAATTGGCTCCATTTAAATATTATTAATTAAAATTAGCCTTTATGATTCAAGGTGCTGCGTTCATAAGCCAATTATAAAGATAAGGGGTATAATTTTCTGTCAAATATAGTTATGCCCCAGAATAATACTTCTTCCCCTGTAAAAATCCCTTAAATTGAAGGGTTTTAGCCAAGAATGATTTCCCGTAACAACCACAGTGTAAAGCGAATAGACTATGAGTGTATCGTTTTAGCGGAGTGGTTTTATGTCCGGAATAGCTGGTATAGTGAGTCCTGCTGAGGATATTTTGCAGAAAAGTGTAAATCTATGTTGTATGTCAGAAGCTATCCGGACAAGGGGCATGACGGGTGCTGGCTGCTATATCTCACCAAATGCGGCATTCTTAAAGAGAACAGGGCCATTCGGGCCAAGCTGCGGTGGGGCATTGGTAAGCGAGCATCTTATAGAAGGTAAGTCCTATGCTATAACCATGGATGGAACAATTTACAATACTAAGGAATTGGCCGCTGATCTTGAAGCGGCAGGAATCCGCTGCTCCTCTGTAAATATATCTGAGCTGATAATACATTCCTTTGTAAAGTGGAAAGAAAGCTTTTTTGAAAAAATAAACGGCAGCTTTGCCTTTGCAATATGGAATAAGGAGGATAAGACCTTGTTCCTTGTTCGCGATCATCACGGAATAAAGCCATTATACTATTCTTTAATAGGGCAAACCTTGATCTTTGCATCAGATATTAAAGCAATAACCCGCCATCCCCATTTCAAGCGAACAATTGATAAAGAGGGGCTTTCAGAGCTGATTTGCCTCAGCCCTCGTCATACTCCGGGAAGCGGTGTAATAAAGGGAATCTCTCAGGTCAGGCCAGGACATTTTGTAAGGTTTTCAGAGGAAGGCGCTAAGCATTATAGATACTGGGTATTAGAAGACGGAATACATGAAGATGATTTGATTGAAACCCTCAGCACGGTCCGTGAACTTGTAACTGATTCAATAAAAAGGCAAATGTATTCTGATGTTAATTTGTGCGGGTTTTTATCAGGAGGTCTTTACTCCAGCCTGATAACTGCCACAGTTTCCCAGAACCCTATGCTGTTAAACAACAGTATATACAATACCTGGTCTGTTGATTTCGAGAAGGCAAACGGTTTTGTGTTTTCCAATGGGTACAGAAGGGATTTAGATTTGCCCTGGATTCGCTGGGTCAGCAGAAAATCCAATACAAGACATCACTATATTATCCTTTCTGCAGAAGATATGATAGGTGCTTTATTCGAGGCCGAGGAAGCTTCAGGGGTACCTGGAGTGCCCGATTATGACACCTCATTATTACTTCTATGTAGGGAGATGAAAAAGGATTTTGATATTGCCCTCGCCGGAGACTGTTCCGATGAACTGTTCGGTTCAGGATATAAGCTTGGTGAACATTTTATTACAACAAAAAAGCGTCTACCCTGGACCTCGAATTTAGCTGAAAAAATATCTGTTTTTAAGAATGATGTGATAGATATAATAAAGCCCTATGAATTCATAGAAAAATGCTATGAAGAGGCCTTGGCCGATTATACTAAATTCTCTAAAAACGGTAATTCTCTTAATAAGGAGAGGGAGGCTCAATGGTTCAGCCTGTATTGGAATCTTCCCTGCTATTTGGAACGTCTTGACAAAATGAGTATGGCAAGTGGCCTTGAGGTCAGGGTTCCTTTTTGTGACTTCAGATTGACTGAATACTTCTGGAAAATCCCCCAGGAGCTCAAGCGCCTTAACAATATGGAGAGAGGGCTACTGAGAGAGGCTATGCGTGGTTTCCTTCCTATGGACATTCTTGAAAGAAGGAAAAATCCATATCCCAGATTTTGTGACCCTGAATATGAAGCACAAATCAAAGGCATGCTGCATGAAACGGTACTTGATCCTGGATCACCAATAAGATATCTTTTAAATATTAAAACCCTCGAAAGTATGATGAAACAACCCCTTGATCTCAGTAAGAAATATACAACCAGGGCACGCCTATATGGCTGGCTGATTCAACTAAACAATTTCTTGCTTAATTACGATATTACTCCTTTTTGAATAATCCGAATCCGATCAGATTGTCTTAACGGGTCAAAGCTTGAATGACCTCATTTACATCTTCTCTATTTCCTCTAATAGAGCTTCAACGATTTCATTTTCCGAAACCCTTCGCAAAATTTCACCCTTTTTAAATATGACAGCAGACTCCTTTCCGCCGGCTATACCAATATCGGCTTCTTTGGCTTCTCCAGGACCATTAACTACACAGCCCATTACTGCAACCTTAATTGGCTTATCAATATTTTCAAGGGCATTTTCTACTTTTTCTGCAATTGAGATAAGGTCAATCTGTGTTCTGCCACAGGTGGGACAGGAAATGAAAGTCATGCTGTTCTTATACAGACCGCAAGACTTAAGTATCTCTTTTGCAGCCTTGACCTCTGTCACGGGATCTCCTGTAAGAGATACCCTGACTGTATCGCCTATTCCCGAAAGCAACAGGGCTCCTATTCCCACAGAGGATTTGATAGTGCCTCTGAACACTGTTCCTGCCTCAGTAATACCTATATGCAGAGGATAATCGGTCAACTCACTAAGCTTTTGGTATGCCTCAATCGACATAAGCACATCGGATGACTTTATTGAAATAACTATATCATTAAAACTATGATCCTCAAGAATTTTTACATGCCCTAATGCACTCTCCACAAGGGCATCAGCACATACACGTCCATATTTCTGCAGAAGCTCCTTTTCTAAAGAGCCACTGTTTACGCCTATTCTGATTGGAATGCCTCTGCTCCTTGCTGAAGCCACAACTTCTTTAACATGAGCCTCAGAACCGATATTCCCCGGATTAATCCGTATTTTATCGGCACCATTATCCATGGCCATCAATGCAAGCCTGTAATCAAAATGAATATCAGCTACAAGGGGTAATGTTATTTGTTTCTTAATTTCACAAATAGCTTTGGCAGCATCCATATCTGGCACAGCCACTCTGACAATATCACAACCTGCATTGGCTAGCTCGGTGATTTGTTTCACTGTGGCTTCTATATCACTGGTCTTTGTATTTGTCATCGACTGAATACTGACCGGAGCATCCCCACCAATGAAAAGTGAACCAACTCTAATTTTTTTTGTCTTCTTACGCATTTTTCACTCTCCTGTAACACTGGGGACGTTTTTTCTTGTTATAGAGCACAGGGAAACCGTCCCTTTGTGTTTTATAACCACCTAGGAATATCGTTAAACAGGGTAAAGATAAGTAATCCAAATAGCAGTATCAGACCTATGAAAGAAATCATTCCTATCTTTTCCTGTGGTATTTGCTTTCCTGTGATCTTTTCAATCAGAAGAATAAGCAACATGCTACCATCAAGAGCCGGTAATGGTATAAGGTTCATAATCCCCAAATTAATACTAATAACGCTGCTTAAATAGAAAAGATTAAGAAGAGTAGCCCAGAAGGGTTGTGGCGTATCCACAACACTGCCTACAGCTCCTATAATACCTACTGGTCCCGACAGCTCCTTTATGGATACTACGCCTGAGAACAACCACTTTATAGTCACAAAAACATTACGGGCAGTCGAAATACAAAATTTCGTCGATGCACCCATTATTTCAAAAATATTGATGCCTTCTTTTTTATGCTCAAAGCCTGTGCCCAGTGTATAATAAAAATCTGCAAAGGGTGTAATATCTTCAAAGACCAGTTCCTTTCCATTCCGTTCAACAGTTATACTAAGGGGAGCACCCTTATTCTCCCGGGTTTCGTTAAGATACTTTTGTATATCTAAAGTGGAAAAAACCTCTGTGCCATCAATCTTAATAATCTTATCTCCACGCTTAACTCCGGCCTTTAACAAAGGTGACTCTGTTTCTAAAATGTCAATAACAGTATTCCCTGCTTCAAGCTTCGCATCATATTGTGCTGTAAATCCTAATCTGTAGCGGCTTGCAGTTCTCCCCGGTATAATAGTCTTTGTTACCTTCTTGTTTTCACTTACATCGAAGTAGACTATATCCTTTGCAGATCCATCCTCACCATACATAAAGAGAGTTATATCTGTATTAGGATCATACACCCTTTTCCCGTCATAGGATATGAGCTTATCCCCAATTTCAACTCCGGCCTGCTGAAGTGCCGAATTCTCAGCAAACTGAGTAATAGTATTTGTCAAAAATCCAGTGCTTGATAAAAAGATTGCAGCAAAAATGAAGGCAGAAATAATATTCATCAGAGGGCCTGCTGCAATAACAATGGCACGCTTCCACGCAGACTGCTGCGAAAATGATCTGGGATTGTCAGAGGACTCTTCTTCCCCCTCCATTCTTACAGCCCCTCCCATTGGAATCAGCCTCAGCGTGTATTCAGTCTCTCCTTTTTTTATAGAGAAAATCTTTGGCCCCATGAATAAGGAAAACTCAAGAACCTTGATTCCTACAGCCTTGGCCGCAAAAAAATGGCCCATTTCATGAATTATAATAAGAACGCTTAAAACAATTAAAGCAACTAGTATTCCCATTTAACAACCCCCGTCACAAAAACTTCGTGCTAATTCTCTTGAAGCCCGATCAGTATCTATTATATCGTTAAGTACAGGCTCAGTATTCACAATATGATTCTTCATAACTAATTTTATTACCTCCGTTATTTCTAGAAATGAAATCTTCTCTTCTAGGAAAAGCTCAACTGCTACCTCGTTTGCTGCATTCATTGCACAGGGCATCGTTCCACCTGTTTCAGCCGCTTCCTTTGCCAGTTTCAAAGCTTCAAAGGTATTATAATCCGGCTTCTCAAAATTTAAGCATGATAATTTGTCAAAATCTATTTTATTAAATGAATTACTGATTCGTTCTGGCCAGGTCAGAGCAAGTTGAATAGGTATTCTCATGTCAGGCGCACCCATCTGTGCCATTACAGATCCATCGTTGAATTCAACCATGGAATGAATAATACTCTGGGGATGAACCACAATATCAATTTGTGAAACAGGTATATCAAACAGCCACATTGCCTCAATTACCTCAAGTCCTTTATTCATCATTGTTGCAGAATCAATGGTAATTTTACTCCCCATTGACCAATTAGGATGGTTTAGTGCCTCCTTGACAGTAACCGATTTGAGCGCTTGCCTTGAATACCCTCTGAAGGGTCCTCCTGAAGCAGTCAGGATAAGCCTTGATATATCCCTATCTCTGTTTCCGGCAATGCATTGAAAGATTGCCGAGTGCTCACTGTCAACTGGAAAGAGCTTTACACCCTTCTTTCTGACCAAATCAGTTATTATCTTACCTGCAGTGACCAATGTCTCCTTATTTGAAAGGGCAATATTCTTGCCTGCCTCAATAGCTGAAATTGTGGGTAAAAGGCCTGCTGTTCCAACAACAGAGGTTAAAACGGTATCAGCCTGAGAATAGGTTACAGCTTCAAGTACCCCGTCACTACCCTCTAGTATCCTGGTGTCTGTGTCTTTAACTGCAAGCCTTAATTCTCTTGCAGCCTTTTCATTATATAAAGCAGCCACTTCAGGCTTAAAGCGCCTGATTTGCTCCTCTATAACCCTTACATTTGAATTGGCAACCAAAGATACTACCTTAATATTTAAATTATCACATACCTCTAAGGCCTGGGTTCCTATTGAACCTGTAGAACCTAGTATGGATAAGCCTTTTATCATGCAAAACAACCTTTCTATGCTATAAACTGATTAATATAAAAATATACAAGGGGTGCCACAAAAAGAATGCTGTCCACCCTGTCCATAATTCCACCATGACCTGGAATAAGATTCCCAAAGTCTTTGATACCAGTATACCTCTTAATTGAAGATGCTGCCCAGTCTCCGATCTGAGCCAGTACGCCGCACAAAAGCCCAAGTATTGCAAAGTGATAAACCGGTATTAGATTAGCCCCTTCTCTGTTCACTATTATGGCTCCGTACAACACCATAAATACCATACAGCCAATAGCTCCACCTACAGAGCCTTCAACTGTCTTCTTAGGGCTTATATGGGGGATAATCTTATTTTTCCCGATGGCAACTCCCACGAAATAAGCAAAAATATCTGTAATAAAAGACCCTATTAAGATAATCCAGATATATTTTAAGCCCTCATCCAAATTCCTAGTTTTTATAATAAATGAAAGCAAAAATGGTATGTAAGCAATCCCAAACAATGTATATGTATTATCCTCCAGGGAGCGTCCGGATTTATTAAATATAAAGCGGAAAAACAGGTAACCCACTAACAAATAAATCAGTAGGCCGGAGTATTTGCCGGTAAATATACGAGACATTAAATGGCTGATTTGAGGATACTGTTCAGGGTTTAATGTAGCGGCATAAGCTTTACAAATAATCAAAACAGAGGCTATGATACCGGCTGGCAAATCTATAAGGATATTCTTTTCCTTCATAGCTTTGGAATACTCGTAAAAGGCTATTATGCTTGCCGCCAGAACAGTAAGTGCCAATGCATACGGCGGTAGAAGAAGGATTATTATTAGTATAGCAGCTCCTATAGCTCCGCTGATTATTCTGGTTAGCATTATATACCTCCAAACCGTCTTTGTCTGCTCTGATAAGTTAAAATAGCCTCTTTTAGGTGCTTTTCACTAAAATCAGGCCATAATACATCAGAAAAATAAAATTCCGAATAGGATATCTGCCAGATAAGAAAATTACTTACTCTCATCTCACCGCTGGTTCTTATGAGTAAATCCGGGTCGGGAATTTCGCTGGTATACAGTCTCCTGCTTATTTCACTCTCGTTGACCTCGATAAGCTTCCCTTCTTTTGCATCCTCTAATATGCGAGAAACAGCATTGACAATTTCCTGTCTTCCCCCATAATTAAGAGCAATAATAAAATCAAGAGTTTTTCTGTTCTTTGTAGCATTTTCAACTCTTTCAATTTCATTTACTATTTCCTTTGAAAGAGGATACTTTTCGCCAATTACCCTTATCCGTACATCCTTCCCCTTGAGCTCCTTTTCAGCATTGCGAAGATAATCCAAAAGAAGCCTCATAAGCTCGTCAACCTCAGCCTTTGGTCTTGCCCAGTTTTCAGTGGAAAAGGCATATACAGTGAGATACCTTACTCCCATGTTATAACAGGCCTCGACTATTTTTCTAAGATTTTTAGAGCCCTCTCTGTGACCCATACTTCTTGATAATCCCCGTTTCTTTGCCCATCTGCCATTACCATCCATAATAATGGCAATATGATTAGGGATAGTCTCTCTGTCTATATCAATTTTACTATTACGCATAAATTCTCCTGTCATTACTATACAATAATAAATGTAGCTTACACTATAATAGCAAAAATAATCAAAATTTACTACAGTAAGACAGAGGGCGGTTCCGTGTCTTGTCAGAAGAATCTTCTATATTGTTTTATCATTTTTTTGTAGTTCTCTATTT